>NZ_BAAHBD010000024.1:394067-397572 GCF_054776975.1 Spirosoma harenae
ATGTGCACGAGTTCGTCGATTTCCTAAAAACGGGTGAGTCGGCCCAATTGATGGCGTTTTGTAAATTCTTAATCAGCAAAGTCCTCGACAAAAAACTCCGAAAAGGGGATCTGAATGGCTTTTGCATTGGCTACAATGGGAACGATGCCATCATCAACGGCTACCCCAAGAAAATAGCCGCCCGGGTCGCCTGGCACACGGCCAACCCCTAAAATTTAACCTTGTAAACTGCTCACCCCCTGCTCATGAAACGCATTCGTCAAACCATAACCCGTAGCACAGCTGGCCTGCTCACCCCAGCCCAGTATCTACTGATCCTTTCCTGGTTGGAGCAGGTGGGCGTTTGGATTCTGACCATCAACTGGGATAAACTGCCCTACGCCTTTGCCGGGGCGACGATCGCTACACTGAAAAGCAAAAAAGATGCGTCCGGTCAGGTTATTCATAAACCCTTCTGGGAGTGGGCGTCTATTGCCCTTGGGGGGACCATCATTGGCATGTCAGCCTGGAAAGATGTCGTGAATTTCACCAAACTAACACCCGAATTCAGTACGCTCATTGCCGGGTTGATCGGCTGGCTACTGGCGGATATCATCTTGAAGCAGGCTAAAACCCAGCTGACGGACAATTCCTCAACCCCTAAACCCTAATCGCCATGTTACTACACAACTCGGCCTTCTGGCTAAGCGAAGTGGGCCTGATGCTCACCTTTATTAGCTGCACGCTGCTGGCCTACCGATTTCGTCAGAATAGTCTGGTGATGATTCCGCTCTGGATCGTTACCATCGCGACCATTATGCTCTTTGTTCATCCGCTTCAGTATGCGGCCATTTTAGGAAGTCCCCTGTACAGTGCGCTTATTTTTTTAATAAGCCTAAGCACTGGTGGGGCTGGCTGGTATTACAGTTGGCTGGGAAAGCAGCCGGGCACAAGCCAGGAGCAGCTCACGAGTCAGAAGGTATTTACTTGGTCGGCCGTGTTTAGCGGTCTGCTGCTGTCGTATGTGATTTGGAAACTTAAACAGTCGGGCCGATAATGAACACGTTTCAGCTCACGATTCAAGGCAAACGGTTTGCTTATAAGGGACCTTCCACCTGGTCGGAGCTTTCAGCCCGTCAGGCAGTAATCCTGATGCGGGTTCGGGATCGGGTTCAGACTGAACTGGAGCTGTTGTTTGTGGTCCTCGAACTGCTGTACGGCATGCATTCGGCACAGCAGCGGTGGCTGTTCGACGAGGGTTTTCTTCGCCGAAAAGGACTTTCCGAAGAAGGCCGATTACTGGCGCTGGCGAATGGTCAGGCGTTGCTGGACGAATTGACCTGGATCGGGGAAACCCTACCAGGTAGCAAATTCCTCGTCCCTCAGTTTCGGTTGTACGATTTTCAGTTTGGATCAGCGAAGGTGCTCAGGGAGCGGCTGCTTCACCTAACAGTGTACCATAGCCCTGGTGAAGCCCTGAACAATAGTACGTTCGGGGAATTTATGTGCGCGGAAGAGGCCTACAAAGCCCAGAACTGGGCGGAGCTGGCGGCTGTCTTGTACAGACCATCTGGTAAATCGGCTCCTGATGATAAGCGGGAACGGTTTGAAAAAACCGCTGTCGACGGCCGGGCAGAATTGTTCACCAGGCTCGATCCGGCTTTGTTATCGCTGATTAAGACACAGTACGAAGCCAGCCAGCAGGAGATATACGCCTGTTTTCCGAACGTGTTTATTTCCAAAGAGCCGAACGAAACAGCTACTACTACCGAAGAACCATCCAAAGGCAACTGGCTGGAGGTGACGCTGAACATGGCCAAATGCGATCCGACCAAAGTGATCGACATCGAGAATGTGAATGTGTACCTGGCCCTAAAGTCGCTGGATCTGCAAATTCGGCAGGCCGACGAGTTGGAAGAGCAGCTGACCGAAATGCGTAAACAGTAACCCATCATGACCGAGCCCGAATACATTGCTTATTTTGAAAATCTGGCCACCCGAAATGTGGACATCCGGCATAATCCAGAAAATCGCAAAGCCTTTTTCGTGGTCGATGACGATAACCGATCGGAACTCGAGAACGCGATTCGCAATGAACTGGATCTACCGGCCCTTCTGCTGGATCAATACTATGACGATCAGGACACCGAGGCCGATAACAACCGACTCAAAGTGCTGGGTGGACTAAGCGTGGTTTGCCGTTGTGATGCCAAGGATACCCAGAGCGTTCGGGCTGCCCGAGCCGAAGGTCGCCGAATCGCCCGCAGTTTTTTGAACAAAGTCCGGAAAGATTGCCGGTATGGGGGTGCCCTCTACAGTCAGCAGGTGATGATCTCCTTTTCCGCCCAGGGCGAAAAAACACCCATCATCGGCGATGGTTCGGCCACGGGCTGGGGCTATGGATTTGATCTGACCATGCCCGATCAGGTAGCGGTTAATCCCGACGACTGGCTGGACTAGCCGTGGGCGTGTCTCACCCGGTGTCGCGGCCTTAAGGGAGCCTGGCGTTGATTTTCGCGGCTATGGCCGACGTTACCCTGCTGTCAACTCCCGATCTCCATGCCCTCGCCAAAGCCGGTCGAACGACCTACCGGTTCGAAGGCGCGGGTCGGTATCAGACATTAGGGGTGAAAGCCGTCAATGCGCTGGGGTTTAACCAGGCCGTTCCCGATGGGACCATCATTACGCTGCAGTGGGGCGAAAAAACCTACACCTTAACGGCCAGAACCGTGCCGGCCGCCCAGGGCGAATTCCCGGCGGGCGATGGCTCAGCGGAGTACGTCGACAATCTGGCGGATCATTTCGCTCACTACTTCCCCATCCGGGAAGATTTTACGGTTTCCCGGTCCACAGTTGGTTTAGTGAAGTTTATCAACTTCACGGCCAAACAGGCGGGTAAAGCCTACAACATGACGGCCGTGCTGCCGGGTGGTGCCGGTTCTCCCTACTACGCGCTGGGCCGAACCACCGACGGCGCTGATCCCCTGATTCGCACGCAGTACTCCATCTACACCGAGATCTGGCTACAGAATCCCGGTACCGATGGAACGGACCTGGCAGCGCATTATACCCGCATCAATCAGGCCTACCTGGAAACCGATGCCAATGGCGATGCGGAGATCAACGTCGGCAATATTCTCTACGATTGGCTGACGGCCGATCTACCCAGCTGGAGCTTTTTAAATCCCACTGTTTCTCAGTTTTCCGCGCGTAAGTACTATGTCACCTACGGCGAGGCCTGGGGGTTCCCGTTGCAGGTGGGTCAAATCAAAGCCGACCAGGTGCGCTACATCTACCTGGGCGGGGCCGACTACGTGCACAAAGGGCTGTTTGGCTACGAACTGCTCCAGTTTTCAGGCTCAGCCGGGGCCAATAAAGCGCTTCGCTTCGGGGCACAGACCCGCTACATTCTGGCCGATGAGCCCCAGTTTTTAACGTTTGTCAACCTCAAGAGTACGCCCCTGGCCATGAACCTGGTGGCCACAATGACGTTCGATGACGATGAGACGCTGGAGCTTGAAGAACT
>NZ_BAAHBD010000025.1:0-3194 GCF_054776975.1 Spirosoma harenae
TTATTTCATCAGGTGGCACCTACCTACTCTCCCACTTGTGACAGCAGTACCATCGGCAGTACGGGGCTTAACGGCTCTGTTCGAGAAGGAAGAGGTGTTCACCCGCCTTACCAGCACCAACCTGTTGACCCTTTGCAGCATTAACTCCGGAACGGAGTTGGCTGGATATCTTTATAGTCTTTTTCCCCACAGGGAGAGATCACCTCAATATGCAGTAACCATAACCAGTTAGTATTTATCTCAAAGCTATGAGAACATTCACGCTCCCGGGGTCATTAGTACGGCTCAGCTCAACATATCTCTATGCCTACACCTGCCGCCTATCCACGTCGTCGTCTCCAACACCCCTTTCGTAGAACACTCATCTTCAGGCCAGTTTCGCACTTAGATGCTTTCAGCGCTTATCTGATCCACACGTAGCTACTCGGCCGTGCCTGCGGCCAAACAACCGATCCGCCAGCGGTGTGTCCATCCCGGTCCTCTCGTACTAAGGACAGATCCCGTCAGTATTCCCACGCCCACCACAGATAGGGACCGAACTGTCTCACGACGTTCTGAACCCAGCTCGCGTGCCACTTTAATCGGCGAACAGCCGAACCCTTGGAACCTTCTCCAGCCCCAGGATGTGACGAGCCGACATCGAGGTGCCAAACCTCCCCGTCGATGTGAGCTCTTGGGGGAGATCAGCCTGTTATCCCCGGCGTACCTTTTATCCTTTGAGCGATGGCCCTTCCATGCGGAACCACCGGATCACTATACCCGACTTTCGTCCCAGATCGGCTTGTGGGCCTCACTGTCAAGCTGGCTTCTGCTATTGCACTCCTCTGCCGATTACCGTCCGGCATGAGCCAACCTTGGGAAACCTCCGTTACCCTTTCGGAGGTGACCACCCCAGTCAAACTACCCACCAAACAGGGTCCCCATTCCTGGGTTAGAACGCCAGTCAGCCAAGGGCGGTATTTCAAGGTTGGATCCACGATGCCTGGCGACACCGCTTCGCTTCCTCCCGCCTATCCTACACATGCCTGACCGGCATTCACTGTTAAGCTATAGTAAAGGTGCACGGGGTCTTTCCGTCCCGTGGCGGGTAAGCGGCATCTTCACCGCTACTACAATTTCACCGAACTCATGGTTGAGACAGTGCCCAGATCGTTACACCATTCGTGCAGGTCGGAACTTACCCGACAAGGAATTTCGCTACCTTAGGACCGTTATAGTTACGGCCGCCGTTTACTGGGGCTTCAATTCAATGCTTCGCCTTGCGACTAACATCCCCTCTTAACCTTCCAGCACCGGGCAGGTGTCAGACCCTATGCGTCAACGTTAATTTTGGCAGAGTCCTGTGTTTTTGGTAAACAGTCGCCTGGGCCTCTTCTCTGCAGCCTCTGCTCTCGCAGTAGGCCCCCCTTATCCCGAAGTTACAGGGTCATCTTGCCGAGTTCCTTAACCATGATTCTTTCGCGCACCTTAGAATATTCTTCCCAGCTACCTGTGTCGGTTTACGGTACGGGTAACTACACGCTTAACGTCCCTTAACTTTTCTTGGAAGCCCCTTCATGCATTCGCTTCACCCGAAAGCTCCGCTCAACGCCCTATTCCGTCAGGACGTACACACCCCGGCACTCCGTCATTAAGTAACCTGTGCAGTTAGTACAGGACTATTAACCTGTTCCCCCTCACGGCCCGGCCTTCGCCTGCCCCTTAGACCCCGACTAACCCTCCGATGACTGCCATCGCGGAGGAAACCTTAGCTTTTCGGTGTGGGGCGTTCTCAGCCCCATTCTCGTTACTTATGCCTACATTTGCTTTTCTGTACGGTCCAGCTCGGCTCACGCCTGACCTTCACCCCCTACAGAATGCTCTCCTACCACAACATACTCTTGTATGTGTCCATACCTTCGGTGAAGTGCTTGATGCCCGGTTATTATCGATGCCCGCCCCGCTCGACCAGTGAGCTGTTACGCACTCTTTAAAGGAATAGCTGCTTCCAAGCTAACCTCCTGGCTGTCTCAGCAGCCGGACCACCTTTGTTCAACTTAGCACTCACTTGGGGACCTTAGATGATGGTCTGGGTTGTTCCCCTCTCGGAGCAGGACCTTAGCACCCTGCCCCTCACTGCCCCGCACCCCTCTGCGCATTCGGAGTTCATCAGAAGTTGGTAGGATGTGACTCCCCCGCATCCTGTTGGTGGCTCTACCTCACAGTTGGTAACACGGAACGCTGTTCCTAAAAACATTTCGGAGAGTACGAGCTATTTCTGAGTTTGATTGGCCTTTCACCCCTACCCCCAGCTCATCCGGAAGCTTTTCAACGCTTATCGGTTCGGTCCTCCAGTGTGTTTTACCACACCTTCAACCTGGCCAGGGGTAGATCACCCAGTTTCGCGTCAACCCCCACTGACTTAGCGCCCTGTTCAGACTCGCTTTCGCTTCGGATCCGGACGTCAACGTCCTTAACCTTGCCAGTGACGGTTACTCGTAGGCTCATTATGCAAAAGGCACGCCGTCACCCCACACTGGGGGCTCCGACCGCTTGTAAGCGCCTGGTTTCAGGATCTATTTCACCCGGGTACTCCCCGTACTTTTCACCTTTCCCTCACGGTACTCTGCACTATCGGTCTTCTGAATGTATTTAGCCTTACCGGATGGTGCCGGCAACTTCAGAGGGAATTTCGCCGGTTCCCCCCTACTCAGGAATCCCAACCCACTACGCCACTGACCCGGACGGGGCTCTCACCCTCTATGGCCCACTTTCCCAAGTGGTTTCAGTTCGTTTTGTAGCTTGATGTCAGGTCCTACTACCCCGACTAGGCCGTAACCTAGTTGGTTTGGGCTACTCCCCGTTCGCTCGCCACTACTCAGGGAATCACATGTTGTTTTCTTTTCCTGCGGGTACTTAGATGTTTCAGTTCTCCGCGTTCGCCCCTCGAAAGGTACTATCTCTTCAAGATAGTGGGTTGCCCCATTCGGACACCTGCGGATCAGCCCCTGCCAGCGGGTCCCCACAGCGTTTCGTCGCTTGCCACGTCCTTCATCGCCATCAGAAGCCTTAGGCATCCCCCAGACGCCCTTTTGCTGCGTGAATTTCTCACGCCTGAGCTAAATTCTTGGTTATGCTTACTACTTACTTTTGCTTGATCAACCGATGATCACTCATCGGTTGAACTTATTTTCTCTCCCTGTAGGTCAAAGAAC
>NZ_BAAHBD010000026.1:0-66924 GCF_054776975.1 Spirosoma harenae
AGTATTCATTAGAAAACCTCCTGTTTTGTAGTTTGGCGACCACAAAGTTCAGGAGGTTTTCGCTTTTTTAGTCAGACCAAAAATTCGGGATGACTCATGTTTGTTTGTATCTGAATTAACTTATTGATATTGAATATACATTGGCTTCGGCGTTAGGGCTAAAACCTCTTCAGGAGTCATGATACGTGAACCCGGTTTGCGGAAATCGTTGTCGTAGAACAGTTTAAATCCTGTGTATTGAACAGGCTCTTTCTGAATATAGTCATGATACGAGTCTTTTTTCAGAACTGGTGGACCCCAGCCATCCATGTCCATTACGATCTGTACGTTTGGGTCGAGCTTGATATTTTTGTAATTCTTAATCATACCCTGCGTAAAGCGGTGAACGACCAGCACTTTCGGAGGCAAATTATTGTCTTTAACTATTTTGCTCAAAAATCGCACGGCCTGATTAACATCGGCCGCATCGTAGCTACCAATTTTTGTACCTGGCTTATGACCAGTCACCATTGAAAACTCGGGGTCGATACCGAGGTGAACGAACGGTAATTTCAGGTATTTCGTCAGGTATTCCATTTCGCCACCCAAATCAGCATGGCCCCGCTGAATATCCAGGAAAACGATGGATTTATGCTCATTTCCCCATTTAATGACTTTTTTGATGGTTTTGTCCGACATTCTCAGTCGATAACCGCCATCTTTACCCGGAGCGCCCTGAGCCGAAATAGCCACTAAATGCAAAGCAGGCTGAATGGGTGTAGCCGGATCTGCTTTTTGCCAGTTCGCAATTTCTTTATCCAATCGCTGCAACATTTCATCCTTTTCATACTTGCCAAGAATCCCCATTTTTTTAGAATGAGGATTGCCATAGTAAGCAAAAATCCGTTTGCCTGGCAGAATCGCTCCGGTTGGGGCATAAGTCATCGAGTCGAGCGTAGCGTCGCCAGTGTTGGCAGATCCCGTCGATGCTGTAGGTGCAGGCGTTGGCGTTTTGGACGAATCGGCAACGGGTTCTGCGGAGGCTTCAGCCGTGATTTTGCCTTTTTTTGACGAATCTTCTTTCGATTCAGTCGCACAATTGGTGAGGGAACTAAGAGCCAGCAAAGAGAGCGCGGCCAGGGGAAAACGCATACTACTTAATTGAGGTTAAATAACAGTTGCAAAAAAGGTAGATCTAGGGCAAATGGGCTGATAATCTTCTAGTTCCACTGAGCAATAACCTTGCCGCTATGGTCGGTTGTGTTGAAAGAGTACTAACCCTACGATGCAAGTATACTTTCTTATTGCAACTTTTCAAAGTACTAATTCGCCCAGCCCCTGACGGACGATCGTAAAATCATCATCGGTGGCATCAACAATCGTAGATGCAACATTGCCGCCATATCCACCGTCAATCACCATATCGACCTGATGTTGAAATTTCTCAAAAATCAACTCCGGATCCGTCGAATATTCAATGATTTCGTCTTCGTCCCGTATTGACGTTGTAATAATTGGATTCCCTAATTCATGGACAATCTGGCGAGGAATGGCGTTGTCAGGTACGCGAATACCAACTGTTTTCTTGTTGGTATTAAGCAGTTTAGGGACCTGATTCGTTGCCTGGAGAATAAATGTAAATGGCCCTGGTAATACGCTTTTCATTAGTTTAAACGCCTGATTACTCACTCGTGCATAATCGGCGATATGGCTCAGGTCGTAGCAGATAAACGAGAAGTCATTTTTCGTAGGCTTAATGCCCTTAATTCGGGCTACTCGTTCTACCGCTCGGGTGTTGTGGATATCGCAGCCCATACCATAAATCGTATCGGTTGGATAGATGATGACTGCCCCGTCGCGTAACGCATTGACTACGTGAGCAATTCGACGTGGATCGGGGTTTTCGGGATATAACTTAATAAATTCAGCAGACATGGCAATTTTCGGTTTACGGTGTTCGGTAGTTAGTTTTCAATTAACGAATAAGTACTTGGGGTGAACACTGTAACTAATAAACGATAATCGGCCTAACGCGGTTTCCTCCGAAACTGTATATACAATCGATAAAGCCTGTTAATAGGTACTTGTAGGCGACTCAAAACAAGAATTAGGCAGGTTAATTGATCTGGTTTGGCTATTCTGTAGAGAAGCATTCCAAATTGACCTGCTAAGTCAAATTGTCCGACATAAAAGGCTTTGCGGATGAACGTTTGAATGCGGTTTGCCAGTATTCGATATTCGTCGGAAGTTTCGCATAGATCGTAGGCTTTCCGGCAAACAATGTATGTAGATAATAAAAGGCTGTTTGATGGTAGACTAATTTGTGCAGAGAGAGAATTGCTCAACTGTCGTTTCAGGGTAAGTATCTCATCCTGATATGCATACTGATAATACTTCGATGAGCGCACCCAAAAATCAAAATCTTCATAAAATAGTGATTCATCATACCCACCAAGTTGGGTCAATACATTCCGGCGAATCATCATAGTGGGCGAACAAATAAAATACGCCTTCAGAATATCCTTAAATACATGACCTGTTGGCACGGCTTTGCAAGCCCGACCTTGACTATCAACAGGATAATGAAAGCCGATTTGTTGGCCATTTGTGTTGATGTACGCTGCATTAGAAAAAATAACACCGTATGAATTCGGTAACTGGTTGAATAGCAAAACCTGTTTAGCAATTCGGGTCGGCAAAAACACATCATCGGCTGACAGATCAATGATGAATTGGCCACGAGCTAATTGAAGTCCCTGATTGAAAGCCCGAGTCAATCCTAAGTTGACTGGATTTTTGATGAACAAAGTAGTAGGATGCTGCTGAATAAATTTGGTAATATATTCGACAGACTGGTCGGTACTTCCGTTGTCAATGACAATTAATTCAATCGGGGAATACGTTTGATTGATGACGGATTGGAGAGATTCAAGAACAAAATCCTGGTGATTGTAACAGATACATATAACCGAAACCAGCGGAGAGCACAAAATGGGGTCAGAATTGATTGGCAGGGAATTTGTCTGGCCCATCGCAATCGGTAATAAACAGTTTTAGGCTGTATTACAGACGATTCTGCCCTCGGTTTGTCACTGTTTTTGTATATGACAAAACATTAATAATTTATTTTTCGGTATCGAGGAAGTTGGCACACTTTTCGCCATCCTAAAGCGAACACGTATCCATTGCGTCATTCGTGGCGCCTGTGTTTGAGACGTGTGCTTTACATTTATGGGTTAGGTTTTGCAAACGTCATCTCGAATTATGAGGTGGCGTTTGTTGTTTTTGCCGCTACACTCGGATTTTTATCCCCTTCGAGATTATAAAGTGACACATTCATTTCAAACCCTAAAATGAGTAGGAGGGAGACTAGATTGATCCAGATCATCAACGCAATCAGCGTTCCTATAGACCCATAAAGTTTATTGTATGAGCCGAAATTGGCGACATAAAACGAGAAACCAAGTGTCGTCAGTACAATCAGAATAGACGCTGTAATAGCGCCTGGCCAAATGAAAATCCATTTCATATTGACGTTTGGTCCGAAACGATAGATGACCGAGACGGTGGCAATAAATACAGCGAGAACGACCAGATACCGTCCGAGTGTCAATAAGTTGACGAAGACGACATTGTTGAAAATGCCGAAGCGGAGCAAATAATCGCTGACAATACCACCAATAATCAGGACAACAACAGCCAATAGTAAAGCAAAAGCCAGCGTAAACGTTAGACCAATCGCAATGAGTCTGATTTTGAGAAAGCTTCGTCGTTCGGATGAGTGGTATGAAGAGTTAAATGCCTGCATTAGGGCCACTAATCCACTCGTTGCTGAGTACAAAGCAAGAAAGAAACCCAATGATAATACACCACTTCTTGGACGATTAATAATATCCCGAATGGTTGTATCGACCGAACTGAAGGTATCGCCATGTAAAACCTGCTGAAGAAACCCCATGATCTGTTCTTCCAAATCCGGAATGGGTACATACGGAATCAGCGTGAAAAAGAAAATAACGGTCGGGAAAACGGCCAGAATCAGGCTATACGACACTGAAGCTGCTCGCTCGCTGGTATCATTATCTGTGATCTGGGCGAGCATCCGCTTCAAAAAGGTATACCAGGTGCTTTTCGAGTTAAAGGGATGATGGTCGAGCAACCAAACCCGAACTCCTCTTAACGCCTTAAAACCCAGTATTTTGTCAAACATAGTTGTCGATGATGGTTAAGTGAGGTCAGCCGTTATGCCCTGTTTCTCCAACAAAATTTAACGTAACTCCCTTGTTTGTGTCCTCACAGACACCTTTCCGGTAAGCTGATCTTTGCTGACGCACAGGCGCCTGTGAGGATACAGACACAGGAATACCCCAATTAAAGTCTTAAGCTAAACGACTACCGACTACTTTTGAAACCTACTGTTCAAAAAAAGGTTTGGCGGCCTGAACAAGTTCTGGCGGGGCTGCACAGGGGCGCCCTGTTTCGGTTCTTACAAACACAAGCGTTGTCTGACCTGTGTTAAGCAATTGTCCATCCTGATTAAAGATTTCGTAATCAAACATCATTCGGGTTTTGGGTAATTGCGAAATGGTGACCCGAATCGTTAGCAAATCATCGTATTTCGCTGGACGGATAAAGCGAGAATTCAGGTCATAGACGGGCATCGAAATCCCGTCTTCTTCCATTTTTTTGTACGTCAGTCCCAGGTTGCGCAATGCTTCAACGCGGCCTATTTCATAAAAACGGGCATAGTTACCATAATACACAATCCCCATCTGATCGGTATCATAATAACGCACCCGAATATTCGTAACGTCGTGAATAATCATAGGAAAGCAGTGATGAGTGATAACCGCTCCGGTGGCCCGGTTATCACTCATCGTTCAAAAACTTATTTCATAATTTTCATTCGAGTGAGGGCCTGCTGATATAGGCGGGCGTTGGCCAGGTGTTCTGCCATCGTTTTCGAGAATGTGTGATAGCCGTTGAATTTAGCATCGACCACGAAATACAGATAATCGTGTTTCTCTGCATTCAGAACATTATCGATGGTGGCTGGTGATGGTAGATTGATCGGGCCGGGAGGGAGGCCGGTGTGTCGATAGGTGTTATACGGTGAATCGACGGTGAGCTGACGGTTCAGTAGTCGACGAATGGTGAAATCACGCAGAGCAAAAATGACGGTTGGATCGGCTTCCAGTTTTATGCCCTGTTTCAGACGATTTAGATAAACACCCGCTACGCGCGGTTGCTCATCTCGTTTGTTGGTTTCAGCTGCTACAATAGACGCAAGTACTTGCACTTGCGTTTGCGTCAAATTCAATTCTTTCGCTTTGGCCTGACGGTCGGGTGTCCAGAATTTCTTGTATTCCGTACCCATTCGTTCTAACAGAGCTTCGGGTTTAATCGTCCAGAACATCTCATAGGTATTGGGCAAAAACATACAGACGATGGTTGTCGTATCGAAGCCAAATTTTTCGCAGGTTGCTGGGTCGTTCAATAACTTACCTAACGCTTCTGAACCAAATTCGAATTTGCTTCCCAGGCGTTGGATCAGATCACTTTTTTGCCGCATGCTATTGAACGTAACCGGCATAGCATCCTGATTCCCACTGCGAAGTTTAACCAATGCTTCACGGTTACCCATGTTAGGTTTGATTTCATACCGACCTTCTTTAACCAACTCAGGGTATTTCATCATCTTGGCCAGAAACCGGAACGATGTTTCATCATTGAGAACTTTATGCGTCTTGAGCGTATCGATGACCGATTCGAAGGTGGCTCCTCTCGGAATGAGAAGCGCAAACATTTTGTCGCCATCTTTTACCTGGAGATTGGGACTTTTGAAAACTTGCCAGAAGTAAAAGGTAAATGTCGTTAGCAGAATAGAAACGGTGAGGAACAGGCCAATTTTGAAATTGCGAGACATAGTATAATGACGATGTACGATGTTCGAATTACGATTTATTGTGGACGTGTTTTCACTAATCGTAATTCATTCCGCAAATTTACGCCAAAACATCACCAATCTGTTCACCTGACTCATGAAGTACGCATTATCTCTTTTAGTTCTTGGTTTTACAATTACGTCCTGCCGGACGAGCACGGATAGTCCACGATCCATGAATCCGGCTGCGGCAGTACGCCAGAAAGCCATTGACGAAATTCGTGAGGCCGACCAGAATTTTAGCCTTCTTTCTGAAAAACAAGGCATGGCGAAAGCATTTACGACCTACGCGTCGGATGATGTGATTAAACTAAATGACGGGGCAGCCCCTACAGTTGGGTTTGATTCACTCCGGGCGCAGATGAGTCGTCTACCAGCCAACGGCCCGGTTCTGACCTGGCAAGTTCTGAAAGCCGATGCCGCGCAATCAGGCGAATTAGGCTATACGTTTGGGCAGTGGATGCTTACTGGAAAAGATGATTCTGGTAAGAAAAAGACCCAATTTGGTGTATACGTGACCGTTTGGAAACGCCAGCGCAATGGTCAGTGGCGGTTTGTAATTGATGGCGGTAACACGACGCCGGAGCCAAAATAGTAAGGCATAGTAATAGGCTCATTTGTCATCCTGACCAAAGGGAAGGATCTTAAAGTATCCTTACTTGCGTAGTAGGAAATATTGAGATCCTTCCCTTCGGTCAGGATGACATAATTTTAGGATCAACTATGCACAAAAATAAACCCTAAAAGGAAAAGCCTTTTAGGGTTTTACAACGTATAAAGCAATCCAGGGTAATCGTTTATCGCCAGCCACCACCTAAAGACCGATACGCATTGATCTGTGCATTTAATTGCTGCTTACGAGTCTCAATCAATTCCATTCGAGCTTCCAATACATCCCGTTGAGTTAACAGCACTTCCATATAGTCAGCTCTGGCTGAGGTGAATAACTTGAGCGAAATACTGGTTGAGGCAGTTAACGCTTCAACCTGACTGTTTTTTGAATTATACTTTTGTTCCAGATTGTTTATGTTCGACAACTGGTTGGCTACTTCGATGTAGGCATTCAAAACCGTTTTCTCGTAATTATAAACAGCTTGTATCTGTTTGGCATTCGCACTTCTGTAAGTAGCCGTGATTTCATTCTTATTAACGATCGGCCCAACTAAATCCCCAACCAGCGAAGCAACTATCGACTCTGGCGTATTTAGTATGTACAACGGATTGTAGGACATCACTCCCAAAAATCCGCGAAGCGTTAATGAAGGATAAAAGTTAGCTCTGGCCACCATTACATCTAGTTTGGCTGCTTCCAGATTCCATTCTGCCTGCTTAATGTCAGGCCGGTTTTCCAGCAATTGGGGCGGGATACCCGCAGCCACTTTTGACGGTACCAGGTTGCCGAAATTCTGAGAATTTCGTTGAACTCGCTGCGGAAACCGACCAACAAGGAAATTGATATGGTTTTCCGTTTCAACAATACGCTGCTGAATTTCGTATTGTAGGCTTTGTGTTTTGAATACTTCCGCTTCGAATCGGCGTACAGCTAGTTCGGTTACTTTAGCGGCTTCTTTCTCCTGTTTTGTTATCGACAGGGCATTGTTCAGAATAACCAAGTTCCGCTGTATGATCTCCAACTGATTATCATACGACATCAACTCATAATACGAATTAGCGATTTCGGCTACCAGATTAGTAACCTGAAAGTTTCGTCCTTCAATAGAACCCAGGTACCGTTGAACAGCGGCTTTTTTAGAGTTCCGCAGTTTACGCCAAATGTCCACCTCCCAACTAGCCGTCGCACCAAAATAGAGATTTGGCAGAACGGCTGGCGTTGGTATACCAGGTTTAATCTCTGACACTTCATCTGCGGCCCCCTGACTCGTATATCGAGAGACTTTATCAACACCAGCGCCACCACCCAGGCCAACAAAAGGACGATAGGCCCCGGCTCTGGCTAACACTTCGTTGTTGGCAATCTGAATTTCCTGTAACGTAATATTTAGTTCCTGGTTGTTATGCAGCGCCGTATCGATCAGGGCAGCCAGATTGGGATCGGTAAAGAATTGATGCCAGGCCATCTTGCCCGTGTTGGTAGAGTCCTGTGAGCCGTTATAGCTCACAGGGACTGCTTTATTCTCTGTTTTCGAAACCAGATACGGTACGTTACAGGAGAAATTGAGTAGGGTAATGCTTACTATTCCCCCCCAACTTATGACTCGTTTAATGCTCATTGACTTCACTTTCTTCAGGTTGGGGAAAAATATCGACTGAATGAACCAGATTATCGGTTAACGAATCACCTTCTTCATCCTTAATCATCTTACGGCCGTCGGCCAGATTGCCAAAAATGTAGTACAATCCAGGGATGATGATTACCCCGAAAATGGTTCCGAATAACATACCACCCATGGCAGAACCACCAATCGTTCGGTTACCGATAGCGCCTGCACCGTGTGCAACGATCAACGGAATCAGACCGGCCACGAAGGCAAATGAGGTCATCAGGATTGGGCGGAAACGAACTTTGGCTCCTTCAATGGCGGCATTCAGAATCGTTTCTCCCTGCTGGCGTTTCTGTACGGCAAATTCCACGATCAGTACGGCGTTTTTACCCAACAGACCAACCAGCATGATGAGTCCGATCTGGGCGTAGATGTTGTTTTCGAGCCCCATCATTTTTAGCATCAGGAACGATCCGAATATCCCAACCGGTAGTGAGGTTAAAACGGCCAGCGGAATGATGAAGCTTTCGTATTGAGCGGCTAACACCAGATACACGAACGCCACCACAATTAGGAACACATATAAGGTTTCGTTACCCCGAATCGATTCGTCATAGGAAAGACCTTCGAATGCAATGTCGTACCCTTTCGGCAGCGTCTTAGCGGCTACCTCCCGAATGGCGGCAATAGCCTGGGCTGTGGTATAGCCTTTACCCGGTAGCCCCTGAATAGCGGCTGAATTGTACAAATTGAAGCGGGTAATTTCATTAGGACCCTGCCCTTTTTTCAACTTCATAAAGGCCGAGTAAGGTACCATTTCACCCGCATCGTTTTTCACAAACAGACTTAACAGATCGGACGGAAGTCTTCGAAAACTAGGATCAGACTGCACATACACTTTGAAGAACTGGTTGTATTTAATAAACCCTTGTTCGTACGTACTACCGATCATGATGTTGAGGTTATCCATCGCTTTCCCGATGGATACGCCTTTTTGCATGGCCAGATTATTGTCGATCTCCAGTTCGTACTGCGGATAGTTGGCGGCAAAGAAGGAGAACAAGCCTGTCAGCTCTTTCCGTTTTGCCAGATTATCCATAAACTCCTTCTGGATTTTATCGAACTCCGCGTAGTCGGTATCGGTGTTTTTATCCAGTAAACGCATGGAGAAACCGCCCGATGTACCGAAACCAGGAATGGCTGGTGGCTCGAAGAATTCGACGGTCGCACCGAGGTTTTTCGATTTAACCTCCAGCTCTTCCATGATTTCTTTCACATTCTTATCGCGATCTCCCCAGGGTTTCAGGTTGATCAGACACGTACCCGCGTTGGAACCCCGACCTTCGGTCATAATCTCGTAACCAGCTAGCGACGATACCGATTCGATGCCTGGAACCTCTTCGCAAATTCGCTGAAGTCGTCGGGAAACTTCATTGGTTTTTTCCAGCGTAGAACCCGGTGGTGTCTGGATAATCGCGTAAATCGTACTCTGGTCTTCGTTCGGAATGAAGCCCGCTGGCAGAATCTGATTCACATAAGCTATTCCAAGTCCGAACACTAATAGGATGACGAACGTAACCAAGCGTTTGTTGACGATTAAGCGTAACAGACCCACGTATCGTCCGGTCATTTTATCAAATCCCCGATTAAAGCTGTCGAGTGCTTTGGTCAATAAGCTTTTCTTCCGGGCGTGTCCATGATGATTTTTCAACAGCATGGCGCACAACACAGGCGTGAGCGTCAGAGCGATCAGGGCCGAAATCACAATCGAACTAGCCATCGTAATCGAGAACTGACGATAGAATGTACCGACCGGACCCGACATGAAGGAGATTGGTAGGAACACCGACACCATCACAAGGGTAATCGCAATAATAGCCCCACTGATTTCCCCCAATACTTGCCTGACCGCACCAAAAGGCGTCAAATACGGCTTTTCCTCCATCTTGGCGTGTACGGCCTCCACCACCACAATGGCATCATCGACCACAATACCGATAGCCAGTACCAGTGCGAAGAGCGTAATCAGGTTAATAGAAAGCCCAAATGCCTGTATCACAAAGAAGGCCCCAATCAGGGATACCGGAACGGCAAGGATTGGAATCAGAGTAGAACGCCAGTCGCCGAGGAATATAAATACCACCAGGGCAACCAGTAAGAAAGCATCGCGCAACGTGTCAATTACCTGCTCGATAGAGGCATCTAAGAAGGTAGATACGTCATAGCTGATTTTATAGTCGACCCCTGGAGGAAATGACTCTTTCATTACCTCAAGCTTCTTCTTTACTTCTTCAATAACCACGCTGGCATTACTTCCATAGTTTTGCCGCAAGACAATAGCGGCCGACGCGTGACCATCCAGATTCGAATAAATATCAAAGAATTCACTGCCCAATTCCACTCGGGCGATGTCCCGTAAGTGAATGCTTTCTCCCTGAGGATTGGCCCGGATAATGATCGATTCGTACTCTTCCGGCTTGTTATAGCGTCCTTTATAGGTCAATACATATTCCAGCGATTGGGCCGCAATACCAGAGCTTTGCCCGATCCGGCCCGGACGACCGATGATACTCTGCTCACCGATAGCCTTCATGACTTCTTCCGTGGAAATCTTGTAAGCCCGCATGCGCTCAGGATTCAACCAAACCCGCATGGCATACCGACGGCTACCCAATATTTGCGCCCGCGCTACCCCTCTGGTCCGCTGAATTTCAGGGATCATTTTAACGGTAGCGTAGTTGAACAGGAATTTTTCGTCAATGCTCTTTTCCTTCGAATAGAGGTTGACATACATCAGCATGGATGGCTGAATCGGTGTAATAATTACCCCTTCCCGTTGAACCAGTTCGGGTAGGAGGGGCATAACCTGGTCAACCCTGGTTTTTACCCTGATAACGGCGTCATTCGGGTCCGTCCCCGGTTCGAAAATGATCCGGAGGGTAGCCTCCCCAGCACTGGTGGCATCCGTAGCGATGTAGCGCATGTCCTGTACCCCGTTGATCGCCTGTTCCAGCGTAATCAGGGTGGATTTTACCAGTACATCAGCACTTGATCCGGGATAGGCAATAAATATATTTACGGTCGTAGGAGCAATGTCAGGAAATTGAGAAATCGGCAATTGCTTGATAGCCAGTACCCCAATGAAGACAATCATGACCGATATTACAATAGCGAATACAGGTCTTCGTATGAATTTACTAAACATATCTTCCGGTTTTTAAACTTGTTGAGTTACTCGGCATAAAGCTCTAAATGAGAGATAACAGAAGCAGGCTGAACGAATTTGGCGTGTATTTTTTCGTTTTCTCTTACCTGCCGTAAGCCTTCCAGTAGGATCTTATCGGTTGGAGCAAGACCACTTTTTACAACAAAAATGTGAGGCAGTTCCGCGCCAATCGTGATTTCCCTCGATCGAACCTTATTCTCTTTATCGATCACGTAGACATACTTCTTTTCCAGCACTTCGAAGGTCGCTTTCTGGGGGATAATCAGGGCATTCTTAAGTGGCAGGGTCATCTGGATATTACCCGTTTCACCATGACGCAATAGCCCATTTGGGTTCGGGAATGTGGCCCGGAAAGCAATGTTACCCGTTTCGTTGTTGAAGTCAGCCTCAACGGTTTGTACAACACCGGGATATTTAAATAGCTGTTGGTTCGCCATCAACAGGTTTACATGATCCATGTTTTCCTGCTGCGTGTGGCTTTTATAGTTCAGATATTCGGCTTCCGGTACGTTGAAGTAAACCCACATTTTACTGTTATCCGACAGGGTGGTTAGTAAATCCCCCTCGTCAACTAAGCTACCGAGTCGTACCTGGAAGTGATCCATAATGCCGTCGAAAGGCGCTCTTACTTCCGTAAAGCCTAAATGAACTTTTGCTAAGGACACTTCAGCATTTGCCTTGTCGAGCTTTGCTTTCGCCAACGCTAATTCGTTTTTAGAAACGATGTTGCTGTCTGCAAGCGCTTTGGTGTTACGGTATTCGACACCTACGAAATTGGCTTCAGCTTCAGCTTTTTGCAGTTCAGCCTGGTATTGTATGGGCAGAATCTGGAACATAAGCTGCCCTTTTCGGACAAGCTGCCCCTCATCTACATAGATTTTCTGCAGATAGCCTTTTTCCAGCGCCCTCAACTCGATATGCTGAATAGCATGAATCTGAGCCACATACTGATTGGTGATCGTAGTGTCTGCCTTTAAGGGACTTGTGACCTGAAACTCAGCTTCTTCTTCTTTTTCTTCTTCTTTGTGAGTACAACTTGTCGCGTAAAACAAGGCGCACAAGCTCATTAGCATCAGGATTCGCTTCATAAGTATTTTTAACGTTTTTAAGATTAGCATCGGCCAATTGACATTGCTGAAATGGGATAGTTGAGTTCGTTTCATTCTTCAGGTTGGCCTTCGCATGGTAGAATAGTGAGGGTTAATAATTATGTAAGATTTTATTTTGCTGGAGTACGTTGAACGGTGACGGGCTGATTGGTAGGTACGTTGAACGTGTGTTCCAGTCGCACAATCAAGCTGTCTTTCTGCTGATTGGATCGTTTACAATCTGAAAGTTGCTGCTGCCAAATCATCAGATCTGCCGGGTGTACTAAACTGATTAATTCAGATTCGTACATGCTACGCTGTCGGCTTTGATCATACAACAGAAACCCATTGAACCCCAGCGAAAGAGCTAGAGCCAATCCGAATCCATAAAGCAAAATCGAAGGGAAATTCCGGCGCTGCATTACTTGTATCTGTGTTGCTTGTACACAAACCAAGCGTCGCGACATTAAAACGGTATGAGAGAGAAATTAAAAAATATCGGAAAAGTTTAAGACCTAACCTTTTCTGTTGCGAATAATGCGCTTTTATTCTTTGATAAATTCAATTTTAACTTCGTATAGGAAAATTAATAACTGATTATATCTACTAATAGGCATGGAAATTCCTTACGGCCTATTTTAATCTCGTCGCATTTTCTGCCCGAGAATTGTATACTCTCCAGGCTATACGCAGTTGCTTTTTTTAGCTAAAAATGAGTTGGAGGATTTATACCTGACAAGGTAAATTTATCGTAACAGTTGTTCCTTGATTAACGTTTGAAGTAATTTGAAGTAAACCCTGATGCAAGTCGATGATCTTCTGGGTTAAGGCCAGACCAATGCCATAACCCGGCACATCCTCTACATTTTTTCCTCGGTAAAGTGGATCAAGTATATGAGATGCATCGGTTGTAGTAATACCTCGTCCCTGGTCGACTACAGTTACAATAATTTGCTCTTTTCGGACTTTTAGTTGCGTAGAAACCGCTTCGGTGGAGTATTTACAGGCATTATCGAGTACGTTCAAAAAAGCCGTAGTCAGTAATGTCGCGTTGCCTTTTACTGTGAACGATTCCTCCTCATTGGTCTTAAAACGAAGCGGGAGATTACGGTCTGGATATTTGGCTTGCACTTTCTCAATGGCAGTGAGCAGGCAATCATCGACTTGTACAGATGTTAAAGCAATGGTTCCATCAGTTACCTTGGCTAAACCCAATAAGCCATTCGTCAGGGAAATTACTTTTTTTAACTCGTCAACAGCAACTTCCATACTTTCGCGCCAATCGGCTGGATTCTGGTCGTATCGCAGAGACGTTTCCAGCGTGCCTAATGTGTTTGTGAGAGGGGTACGCAATTCGTGCGAAGCATGGGAAACAAAGCTTCGCTGAGAAACAAAGGCATCCTGTAAACGAAAGAGCATCTGGTTGAACGTCATGGCGAGTTGGGCTATTTCATCCCGACGATTTCCCTCATTCACGCGCTTGTGCAAATGGGTAGCGGTAATCTGCTCGACTTCATCGACAATCTGCGAAATGGGTTTTAATACTCGACCTGAAAAATACCAGCCCGCCAATACAATCAGCGTAAAACCCAGTAGATTAGCCAGTATCAGAATTTGTTGTAACGTACCCAGTTTGGAGAATCCAATCCGATCATAACCAGAGGCAAAAATGTAAAACCGTTGCCCTCGATCGCTGTAGGGCATGACGATGGACTCGAGGTGACCACTTTTGAATTCAAAAAGTGTATTGGTCGCTAGTAAGGGTATTTTTTCTTTGTAATAATCTGATTCTTTGAGTGTTCGATTGGTAAATACAAGTTTATGATACTGATCGTAAATACTGATTTGCTCCTCGACAATCGTGAGCAGGTCCGTCCGTACCATGTTTTTAAAAAAATCATCGTGCAAATGCCGTCGGGAGATCAGCACCCGACCCGCTACCCGAGCTTTCGATTCCAGTCGACTATAAAATTCCTCCTGCCGATACAGCGAATAGAAGTACCACACCAGCAACGATAGCGTAACCTGGATTGCCGTAGCCAGCAGAGTAAAAATGATTGTCAGGCGGTTGCGAATGAGCATGATTGTAGGTTAGTGATGAACGATGAGTGATGAGTTTGCTGACGCATTATATGATTGTTGGCGTCAGCAAACTCATCACTCATCGTTCAACGCTAAATATTTTAGTCTTCCCGAAGAACATATCCCATTCCAACAATAGTATGCAATAATTTAGGGGAGAAACCTTTGTCGATTTTCTTGCGTAAGTAGCTGATATATACGTCGATGACATTGCTGTTGTTGTCGAAATTCAGGCTCCATACCCGTTCGGTAATATCGACCCGCGAAATGATTTTGCCTTTGTTGAGCATCAAATACTCTACAAGTGCGTATTCGCGGGTGGTCAAGTCGATACGTTTACCAGCCCGAGTCACGGTTTTTGTGTCCAGATTCAATTCTAAATCAGCCAGTTGAAGTATCTGTTTCTGTTTGGAACCGCTCCGTCGTGTCAAAGCTCTAAGCCGTAACAGTAATTCCTGAAACTCGAACGGTTTGGCCAGATAATCATCGGCCCCCGCATTGAAACCATCTGCTTTATCGGAAAGGCTATCGAGCGCTGTCAGCATTAGCACGGGAATATTCTCATTTTCCGACCGGATCAGTTGACACAAATCAAAACCATTGATATGCGGAAGATTGACATCCAGAAGTATAATGTCATAAATATTCCGGCGAAACAGCGACAGTCCGGCGCGTCCATCATGTGCTACGTCAACTTCGTAACCTTCGGCGGATATTCCTTTATTAATAAACGAGGCCAACCGTTCTTCGTCTTCAACTAAAAGGACTTTCATGAAAAGATGAGGTTGGATAAAGCGTAGGTTGAGATTCCTACAAAAACAAAGATACTCAAGTTCTATTTCTCACCGGGAAATGCACATTGTTTAGCGTCATCAATTCGTTTCAGTTCAGAAAAGAATCGTAAATTTGAGCGAACCAAATCAACTCGTTTTGATAGTTCATTCCCATCAAACGCCACGCGGCTCCTCAATTTACACGCTCTCATTTTGGTTACTGTCGGTCAGTAACTTCCTGTTTTCGGCCAGTTTTTCAATGATGATTCCCGAACTACCTGCTTATCTGGTTAAGATGGGAGGGAAGGAGTACGTAGGGTTAATTATTGCACTTTTTACGTTTACAGCCGGTGTATCGCGACCGTTCAGTGGGAAAATCACCGATACCGTTGGGCGAGTGCCCGTCATGGCATTTGGCTCGATCGTCTGCTTTATTTGCGGGCTTTTGTATCCGTATTTACTTACTGTCTGGGGATTTCTAACGCTTCGACTCATTCACGGATTTTCGACAGGTACTAAACCTACCGCTACCGCTGCTTACGTTGCCGATGTGGTTCCGGCGAATCGTCGGGGCGAAGCGATGGGGATGTTAGGGTTATTTACAGCAATGGGAATGTCGCTGGGACCTGCCATTGGAAGTTGGCTGGTCAACAGCTTTTCTATGAACATCATGTTCTGGACATCTTCGGCATTTGCCCTGCTTTCCATCGGTATTTTGCTTCGAATGCCTGAAACATTGGCGAATACCCAACCTTTTCGATTTGGTTTATTGAAGCTGAAAAAAGACGAGATTTTTGATAAACAGGCCATACCGCCGTTTACGGTTCTGTTATTGCAATCGTTCTCGTCGGGTGTTATCCTGACGGTAATTTCGACGGTGAGCACTTCCTTAGGCATTACGAATAAGGGTCTGTTTTTCACGGTTTATACCGTAGCATCTTTGGTCGTTCGGATAATATTTAGCCGGTCGTCGGATCGGTACGGGCGCATTCCGGTTCTGGTCATTTCGACAATTGTGTTAGCGATTTCGATGGGTTTACTGATTGTAGCTGATTCGCCGATCGTATTCTGGACAGCAGCTATTTTGTATGGTATGTCGTGGGGAATGAATTCGCCAACAGTGCAAGCCTGGACAGCGGATTTAAGCGACGAACACACACGGGGTCGGGCAATGGCTACCATGTATATTGCACTCGAAGCTGGAATCGGACTGGGGGCTCTAGGGTCAGGTTGGTTACTGAATCATGTCGCTGCCCAACTGGGAATCAACGGTTCGTTTGCGGTATCAGGTATACTGTCGCTTATTGCCGTGGGCTATTTAGGGTGGTTATGGCAAAAAGGATTGAAAGCGAAGCGTCGCAGGATGGATGGTGCAGACGAGGTTGCCTTGCTCGACGAAGAACTCTAATGGATGCTATTGAGCCACGAATTCGACCACTCGTCGATGCGCTAAATCAAACGGGTATTATCCGGACATTTTCAAGTTGCGAAGGCCATTTTTTGCCAGAAGAACAAACCATTGTTGATCGCAATCAGGCGTATGTGCGCTTTGTTCCGAATACAGGTATTTCGAGTAGTCAGGTAGAAAAACTGGTGGCCACATTGCTTACTCGATTCAAAGGCCGGTACGGACTAATGCCGGTCAAATTGATAGGCTACAAACTTTATACACCCATTGACGACGAAACGATTGAAGAAACATTCGTTATCGAACTGACTCCCTTCAATCGTTTCGACCCTCCTGACCGAAAACGATCCGACGTTGATCGGGCGATTGCGCAAACGGAAAAGCTGATTTACGATATGAAGTTATCTTGAAAGGCTTTTTTGTCATACTGACGAAGGAAGCATCTTAAAGCGTCCAAACGAATTAACAAGGAGACCTTAAGATGCTTCCTTCGTCAGTATGACAAAAACGTTTACAATATGAACTGGCTTAAATCGCGGTTTTTTACCAGACCGCTAAGTTTTTCGCTGACCAGTTCCTTCGTCACGACGACTTTCGCATTAGCGCCAATCACGTCAGGAATCTCAAACATGAAGTCGTTCATGAGGTGACTCAGGACGGTTTGCAGACGACGGGCACCGATATTTTCTACCTCACTATTAACTTCAAACGCAACCCGTGCTAGTTCTCGCAGGGAGTCATCCTGAAACGTAAGTTCGACGCTTTCGGCTGCCAACATAGCTTCGTATTGCTTTGTAAGCGCATTTTTGGGCTCTTTCAGAATCTGATAGAAATCGTCTTCTGACAGACTTTGCAGCTCAACCCGAATTGGAAAACGACCCTGCAGTTCTGGAATCAAATCGCTAGGTTTCGCAACGTGGAAAGCCCCAGCGGCAATAAATAGTATGTGGTCGGTATGGATAACTCCGTATTTGGTGTTGACAGCACTGCCCTCTACAATTGGAAGCAAATCGCGCTGAACCCCTTCGCGGCTGACATCAGGTCCACCACCGCCATTGCCCGAACGCGCAGATGCTACTTTGTCGATTTCATCGATGAATATAATCCCGGCATCTTCAGCTTTTCGGATCGCTTCTTCCTTCACCTCGTCCATGTCGATGAGCTTGGCGGCTTCTTCTTCCAGCAGAATTTTGCGCGCTTCAGCAATGCTCACTTTGCGTTTTTTACCACGTTTGGGCATCATGTTGCCGATCATCTCCTGAATATTCATCATCGACAGATCATCAACCGTTCCACCCATTACGCCAATATTCGGCGTCTGGCTTTGTTGTACGTCGATGTCGATTTTGCGATCATCCATTTCACCGGAGCGGATTTTCTCCCGGAAGCGTTCGCGAGTACGCTCGTTTAGTTCAGCATCAGCATCTTTCTTTTCGCTCTCGAAACCTAGTTGGCCGTTTGTGGGCTTCACGGGTGGAATCAATATATCCAGAATGACATCTTCTACCTGTTGTTGCGCCTTTATCTGAACGGCTTCTTTCTTGGCCGCGCGCACCATGTTGACCGATTGCTCGACCAGATCGCGTACCATACTTTCCACATCGCGACCCACATAGCCGACTTCCGTGAATTTGGAGGCTTCAACTTTTATAAAAGGAGCATCTGCAATTTTGGCCAGCCGACGCGCAATTTCTGTTTTACCAACGCCCGTAGCACCAATCATCAGAATGTTGTTGGGGGTGATTTCGCGCTGCATATCAGCGCTGCTATTCATCCGGCGCCAGCGATTTCGGAGAGCGATTGCCACGTTCCGTTTCGCGTCGTTCTGGCCGATGATGTATTGATCTAATTCGGCGACAATTTGCCGAGGAGTAAGGTCTTTAAGTGAATGAGCCATTAATAGAGAATGAGGGCGCAAAAACAGCACGCCTTTCAGAAACAAACGCAGGAAATTTAAAATTGTGCCAATGCTACATAAAAAATAGGAGTTTGTGAGGGTAACGTTAAAATCTCAGCCTGACTCGCTTTGTCCTGTAATCATTAATTTTTCTCCGCATGAATGTCAGTCGAATACTTTTGTTTGTGTTGTGTGCTGTCTCGGCTTACGCCCAGGCACCGATTCAATTAATTCCGCAACCCGTTAAGGTACAGCCTCAATCAGGGGTTTTTGCGCTTACTAAATCAACAACCATTCAATACAACCAAGCCGATGGGCGCTCCGTTGCCGATATGCTTAGTATGCAATTGAATAGCCCAACCAGCTATGGTTTTATCGCCAAACAAGGCAATTCCGGGAAAATTCAACTGAACTTGAATGCGACTCCCAATACTCAACTGGGCGATGAGGGATACACTTTAGATGCTTCACCAAAGCGGGTCATTATTTCGGCGAATAAACCCGCTGGATTGTTTTACGGCATACAGACGCTTATGCAATTATTGCCGAAAGAGATTGAAAGCAAGGCGGTTGTTACGCAAACCTGGACGTTACCTGCTGTTCAGATCACTGATTACCCTCGCTTCGGTTGGCGGGGAATTATGCTGGATGTCAGTCGTAATTTCTTCACCAAAGAAGAAGTCAAACAATATATCGATCAACTGGCGAAGCTGAAATTCAATACGTTCCACTGGCACTTGACCGACGATAATGGATGGCGGATCGAAATAAAATCGTTGCCAAAACTGACTCAGGTAGGAGCATGGCGGGTTGCCCGTTCCGGCCATTTTGGCGATCGTGCTGAACCAAAACCAGGCGAGCCAACGCCTTCAGGTGGTTTCTATTCGCAGGATGATATTCGAGAAGTGGTTGCCTATGCACAGGCTCGAAATGTAACGATTGTTCCAGAAATCGACGTGCCGGGGCATAGCATGGCTGCTTTGGCTGCTTACCCTGAATTAAGTTGTACGAAAGCGCAGGTGTTTGTTAATCCTGGAACGCCCTTTTCAGAATGGTATGGTAATGGCACATTCAAAATGAAAGTGGAAAACACGTTGAACCCATCTGACGAAAATGTGTATGCATTTATGGATAAGGTTTTTACCGAAGTGGCCGCCCTTTTTCCGAATCCATATATTCACGTTGGGGGTGACGAATGTTACAAAGGTTATTGGGCTAATGACCCCGGTTGTCAGGCGCTGATGAAGCAACTTAATATTCGACACGTTGAGGATTTGCAGGGCTATTTTATGGGCCGGGTCGAAAAAATATTAACGGCTAAAGGAAAGAAACTACTCGGTTGGGACGAAATTCTGGAAGGTGGTATTTCGCCAGGCGCCACGGTTATGAGTTGGCGGGGTATAAAAGGCGGAATCGAAGCGGCTCATGCTGGTCATAATGTTGTTATGACGCCAACTACGTTTGCTTACCTCGATTATAACCAGGGCGAGCCGACCATCGATCCGCCAATTTATGCGAACCTACGCGCGCAAAAAACCTATAGTTATGAGCCTGTGCCAGATGGAGTTGACGCTAAGTATATTTTGGGTGGGCAGGGCAATCTCTGGACGGAACAGATTCCCACATTACGCTATGCACAATACATGACTTATCCACGCGCCTGGGCTTTGTCGGAGGTTTTTTGGTCGCCGAAAGAAACTAAAAACTGGGCCAATTTTGTGGAACGTATGGAGTCGCACTTCAGCCGTGCCGATGTGGCTCAAATCAATTATTCAAAAGCGATTTATGACGCCATCATCAGAACCAGCATGAAAGACGGAAAACTACGGCTGGAACTGGCTGGCGAAATTCCTGGACTGGACATTTATTACACCATTGATGATACCATGCCCGACCAATTTTCAACAAAATACACTCAACCCATCGATCTGCCCGAAGGACCAATTAATCTCCGGGTCATTACCTATCGGGCCGGTAAACCAATTGGTCATTTAATTACTCTTTCTCGGGATGCATTACAGCGTAGAGTGGGGAGGTTTTGATCGTTTGTAAACGAATTATTGATCGTCAATTCGCTTCACTTTTGCGATGTACCAGGGTACCGGCTCGACCGCTGCTTCTGGGCTATTTAGATACTGCCTGATCAACTCGGGTTGTTTGACGGAGTCGAACAACCCGTTTTCATTGATGGACAATGAGAATAGCCTTTCTAACTCATTGCCAATGCCGTGACAGTAAAAGGAATGAAAGCTGCCGTCTATGTCAACGCCAATAAAATCGTAACCTATAAAGACTTCTCTGGGATCAGTTTCTTCTACAACTCTCTCCGCTAAGGTATGGTACAGGCTAAAATCTCCCTTGTTGTGCGGTTCAGTTTGAAAATAGGATGAAAGCGAATTTGCATCCGTTTCAGATAGATAAATCGCATAAATGTGAATGTCAGGCGATTCGGGGAAAAATGTATTTTTGAATGACTTGGCTGTTGTTAAATCAGAAAAGTTGTCACCCCATTTGATGAAACCCTGCTTATACTTTTCACCCGACCACTTTTTGATGTGAACTATTTTTTCTGGCGTTAAATCAAGTACCTGAATTGATTTTTCGTCAGGCTGGCTGGTGGATAGACACCAATAATCAAACGCATATTGATTAATGCAACCACTACATGTTTGGTAAATTTGGGGCTGCCCCGTAAATAAATCAACGGGCGACAATTTTATCAGGTAATACCCACCTAAATAATAGTTTTCCATCGAACGAAAAATCAATTAAGCAAAAAGGTGTAATTAGTCACTTTGAAAGTCGTGCTAAATCAACACGCAACGATAGTTGACTCGTACCTGCGGTAGGGACCGTCGAAAAACGACCATAGGTGAGTTGAAATGCCTTGGCCTGCACGGAGATACCAAACGAAAAACCTACCGCTGCACCACCCGTTGTGAGTTTGCCTTCCTGCTGTTTTTGGTGATTATACCCCACTAATAGATGAACATTTCGGTGGACCAGTAGCTCCGCGCCAACACTTAAATGGCGGGCTATTTTTTCGGTTACGCTAGTCGTTTGGGGAATTGGATTACCGCTTAGATCGTAGCGAACGTTCAGGTTTGGGTCGTTATAACTAATGTCGAAGCGTTGGAGATGATGAGCCGTTAATGTCAGTCGGATCGGCGCATGTTGTGGTTTTAGCGTGACTCCTGCCTGTAAATCAAATGGGAGATTAGCATCGATGGCGCTATAATTTTTGAGTACGTAGCCGACGTTTTTGGCCACCAATCCAAAGGTTAACTCTTTTTTGGGATGTCGCCAGACCACGCCCAAATCGGCCAGAACACCGAAAGCCGAATACATTTCGATACTCGATCCGACGGCTTTTATTGTAGCTCCAAGTGTGAAAGCACCTTCAGTTCGGGCATGACTTAGGCTCAGAGCATAATCGTTGGCTGTGAAGGTGCCGATTGTATTGCCAACCGGGTCAGTCATGGCAAATTGGCCGTAACTCAAATACTGCAAACCAGCGGCCCATTTCCCTTTCGACTGAATGGGCAAACCATATTGTAGAGTATAATATTTAGCTGCGGCCAAATAGGGCATGAAGCTGATTGACAATTGGTTGGTAGGAGTGGAGTCGGCCAGGGCAGGGTTATTCAGGTGATAGGAACCGTCGGGTCGAATGGCAGTTGCCACTTGTCCGCCCAGCGCAGCAACTCGTGCATGAGTAGGTAAGTCGAGAAACGAAAAGATACGCTGTCCGCCGAGAGGTTGAGCGACCGTTAGGATTGGCAACAGCCAGGAAAACAGAAAAAAGAAAATTCGGGCTTTCAATCGGTTGTTCACGGTTTGTTACAAAGAAACGCCAATTTTCAGCCCGGCAATAATAGAGTTAGCGAATTGAGGTAAAATAAACTCAAAAAGTATAGCCAATTTTTAGTCCAAATGACACACTTAAAGCCGGATAGCGATTTGTTAAGAACGGGCTGAATAAAGGATTCTGGGCATAAAAAGTATATCCATCAGGTCGATCAGGTTCGTATATAGTTTGGTGGCGAAGACCTACACCACCATAAAAATCGCCGACAAGTCGATTATTCGCTGATAAAGGAAATTGGTTCCCGAGTTTCAGGTTGAATGCCCAAACCTGCGCTGAAATAGGGAGAGAATACATTTGATAGTATTGATACTGACCGGCTTCGAATCCAATGCCAACTGTGCCGTTTTCGAGGGCATTCACCTGTTTGTAAATACCTTCCAGAGCTGCATAACTCCCAAACGGAGCCTGGTTCTGGCGTAAATAATAACGCCACTCAGCCCGGCCACGCCATACCTGACCATTACTATAGCGCAAATTTTGACCACTATTTCCCCAACGATTCAGACCCGGTCCTGCATAACCAAATTCTGCTTGAACGGAATGTTGTTGACTGACTAACCGTTCAACGGCAAACTCAACGGTACTACTAGGATCAACCAGGCTAAGAGGGGCAAATTTTACAACCCACTTCGGAGAAGGCTTATAACCAGTCGAATACGAAAGCTGCTGCGTAGCAGATTGTGCTTGAGCGGTTAATATGCCAGCCCAAATTGCGCCAAGAAATCCAATTAAATACAACTTTTTCATGGCTGAACAGGAATCTCGCTAAGTAGCTTTAACTGGCTGAAATCGGCGTAGCTATATTGATAGATTCCTTTCGGTCCTGTAACAATGAGCCGCTTTTGCGTCGGAATAACGTCGTACGTCTTGGTGTCGTAAAAGTACTGGAGTTCGCGAATCGCTGTTGGCTGACTGATATCCATCACTCGCAGTCCATAATCGCCTTCCCCCACGAACAATAGTGTGCTATCGGCACCCAACCCATGTGGATTGGTCATCGGGTAACTGCGCAGTAATTTGGGTTTGGTCAGGTCACTAATGTCAACAACATCGAGGCTATTCGTCGTTATCTGTTGATTTCGGCAGTTCGTTCCACTTCGAAGCGTCACGTAAGCATAATTCCCCTGAGCCACAACCGGATCGCAACTAAGAATGTGGGTGTAGATGCCTACACGCTTCGGTGAATTGGGCTGACTGATATCATAAATGTACATGCCTGTTTCTGTGCCGATAAACAAATTGTTCCGATAAGGGAAAATGGTTTCGACACCAAAGCCAAGCGGAGTTTTGGTGCCTTTTTGAGGATTCCCACTGTTCGAAATATCGAAGGCTTGTAAGGCCGTACTACTAACCGTGTAAAGTGTATTGCCGCTGATCGTAAATCGGGCGGTTGAACCGCCAACGCCGGTGCCAGGTGAAACCGAATCGTTTCCAGCACTGCAAGACAGGAGTAGAAAAAAAAACGAAAGAATGAGTAGATTATAGATAGATCGCATGGAATTCAGGAGGTTAAAGCAGAATTGATCGTGCCATCAAATGGATAGGGTGCTACCTGTAACACTGCGGATTCTGGACATCGGTCTTTTCCCAGCGTATTACAGCGCCTTTAGCAGGATCTGCACATTCAAACCGTATGTTGGTCGCTAACGGGTAAGCTGAATACTCGAAAGCGTTTTCAACTCGCTTCACTAATTTGATATTAAGGGGATTCGCAATGTTAAGCGCAACCAGGTCAGTTACGTTGTCAGCATAAAGTGTACTGTCTTTTATCGCTAATTCCTGATTACCCAGAATGCCCAGAAAAGCAATTTGCACGGGCTTTTCGGGATTCCGATTGTCAACTATGTGAATCCCGCTACCAATTTCATTGATATACATGAAATTGTCTTTTACGTAAATTTTGCCCACATTTTTAAGCGGTTGAGGAGCTAACGTCTGAATCTCACGAACGGCTGCATACGACGCATAAATCGGCCGGTAGGTATCACCGGATTGGGGAGGAGCGGGGGCGTAAGGGTGTTTACAGCTATCCAATAGAATGAAGCCATTCAGGAGAAGAACCGCTAAAAATAATCGCTTCATGGTGTAAATACGTTTAGGAAGATAGGGAGACAAAATCAATTCGAATCGTTGGAATTAAAAGGAAAATTTAACTTTGCCAACTTACGCATTTTACCAGCTCACCTGTATGCAACCCGAAGGCCGTTCAGATAGTAACTCTTTATTAGCATCCTCCCCATCGAATGCCGAGATTTTAGCGAAGAAAAACGCTGAGGCTGAACTGGGTGGTGGTCAGAAACGCATTGACGCACAGCATCAAAAAGGCAAACTAACTGCTCGTGAACGAATAGGCCTACTGGTTGATGAAGATTCGTTTGAAGAAATCGGAAAGTTCGTCATGCATCGGACTCGTGATTTTGGTCTGGATAAAGAACATTACCTGGGAGATGGCGTAGTAACCGGATACGGAACCGTTGATGGGCGGTTAGTTTACGTATATGCACAGGATTTTACCGTATTTGGTGGAGCATTATCGGAAACGCACGCAGAGAAAATCTGTAAAATTATGGATCTGGCGATGCAAAACGGCGCTCCCGTTATAGGGCTGAATGATTCAGGGGGAGCCCGTATACAGGAAGGGGTGTTGTCGCTGGCGGGGTACGCCGATATTTTTTACCGAAATACGAAAGCGTCGGGCGTTATTCCGCAATTGTCAGCAATAATGGGGCCATGTGCTGGCGGAGCGGTTTATAGTCCAGCCATTACCGATTTTATTTTTATGGTCGAAAATACGAGCTATATGTTCGTTACCGGCCCAAACGTCGTGAAGACGGTCACGCATGAAACTGTTACGGCTGAAGAACTGGGTGGAGCCAGCACGCATAGCGTCAAGTCGGGTGTAACGCACTTCGCCTGCGAAAATGAAATTGCGTGTATTCAGCACCTTAAACAGCTACTAAGCTACATTCCTCAAAATTGTGAGGATGAGCCACTGAGACTTGCCTATGAGCCCATCGACGAAACACGTTCGGCATTGAACAGCATTATTCCCGATAATCCGAATCAACCGTACGACATGCGTGAGGTGATTGAGGAATTGGTCGACGCGGGTAGCTTTATGGAAGTCCATAAGAGTTTTGCTGAAAATATTGTCGTTGGATTTGCCCGAATAGCTGGTCGAAGCATTGGCATTGTTGGGAATCAACCCGCTGTGTTGGCGGGGGTTCTGGACAACAATGCCAGTATTAAGGCCGCTCGTTTCGTGCGTTTTTGCGATTGTTTCAATATTCCCCTTTTGGTTCTTGAAGATGTACCCGGATTTATGCCGGGCACTGATCAGGAATGGAATGGCATCATTACCAATGGCGCTAAATTATTATTCGCGTTTTGTGAGGCAACGGTACCCCGTATAACTGTCATCACGCGCAAAGCCTACGGTGGGGCCTATGATGTTATGAATTCCAAACATATTGGTGCCGACATGAACTATGCCTGGCCGTCGGCTGAAATTGCGGTAATGGGCGCTAGCGGTGCTGCGGAAATTATTTTCAAACGCGAAATCGCAGAGGCAGAAGACCCGCAGGCAAAGTTGCAGGAGAAAGTTCAGGAATACACGGCGAAGTTTGCTAACCCATATCGGGCTGCCCATCGCGGTTATATCGATGAAGTGATCATGCCCGATCAAACGCGTCAGAAACTCATTCGAGCCTTTCAGATGCTGGAAAATAAAGTAGCCAGTATGCCGAAGAAAAAGCACGGTAATATTCCGCTTTGAATTCGCGAATGAATATATAACAGGTTGCTATTCAGACGGTAATGATCCATGATAAATTGAACGAGTATGAACCAGAAACCCGAACGGCCAGGAAGTTTACTGAAAACGGTTCTAATTGGACTGCTGATCATTTTCGGGTTGGCGTTACTTGTCGGAACAATGACGGTATTATTTCCATAAGTGACCTCGAGGCTCTCGTGCGATAATTTGTGCTAAAAGAATAAACTGAACGAGGTCGAATGGGTTATCCTATAAAATTAACCTGCAACAATTATGGAAAATGTGAATCAGGATGCAATGCTCAATAGCCAATCGCAGACGTTTAACCCTGATACAGACGGTCCCGCACAAACGCCCGATGAGAGCATCATGATTAATGAAGATTATAACCCAGTTGATCTGGTTGGTGATGTCGATAGCGGACCTGATGGTATGGGTAAGCCTTCGGGTAGTCCGAATATGGAACCTGATACGAATTCTTACGGCAACGACGATTCGCTTGGCAATAACGATGGCACCGAACCAGATCCTGCAATGACGGATGGGGATTAAGAATTGCCTGATGGCGTAAAGCAGTCAATTTGGTTGCCGATATACAGGTATAATTTTGTTTCCCGGCGCAATGTGGTAAATCAGCCTTATTTTTGCTTTTAGAATAAGCTTTATTTAACTGCACTGCTTGGTGAAATTTTTACTTGTTGCTTCATTTTTATATATCTCCCTGGGCCAATCGATTCTACTGGCCCAGAAAAAAAACGAGAATTATCAGCTTCACATCAACCGGGCTAGCTCACCCATCATTATTGATGGAGCTATTGACGAACTCGCCTGGCAATCAGCAGAAATTGCTACCGATTTCTGGATGGTGTTGCCGATGGATACCAGCCGGGCCCGTGTACGAACGGATGTTCGGATGGCCTATGATGACCATAATATCTACCTGAGTGCCATCTGCTATCATGGGTATGTTGAAGGGCCTTACATGGTCGAGTCGCTCCGGCGCGATTGGGCGTTTGTAAAAAATGATAACTTCATTTTTTTCATGGATACCTTCGATGATCAGACCAACGGATTTACGTTTGGTACGAATGCCGCTGGAGCGCAATGGGATGGATTATTGTATGAAGGTGGTAAAGCGAATCTGAGTTGGGATAATAAATGGACATCCATTGTCCGGAATTATCCAGATCGATATGTGTTGGAATTAGCCATTCCATTTAAAACGATCCGCTACAAAAAAGGAATTACGAGGTGGGGAATTAATTTCAGCCGCCAGGACCTCAAAACAACCGAAAAATCTTCCTGGACACCTATCCAACGCCAATTTCCGACTGCTTCACTAGCACTGACTGGCGTGCTGGTTTGGGACCAGGCACCGCCACAACCAGGCCCGAATATTTCAATTATTCCGTATGCCCTTACCGGGCTGACTCGTGATTATCAGAATAATGTCCCAACAAATAGCCGGTTCGATGCGGGCCTTGATGCGAAAGTCGCCGTTACCTCATCACTTAATCTGGATTTGACGGTAAACCCCGATTTCTCGCAAGTAGATGTCGATCAACAGGTAACCAATCTGGATCGGTTTGAATTATTTTTCCCGGAGAAACGACAGTTTTTTCTGGAGAATGGTGATCAGTTTACCAATTTCGGGTATTCAACCATTCGCCCGTTTTTCAGTCGCCGAATTGGGTTGGGGGGCGTTCCCATTCGCTTCGGTGCTCGCCTGAGTGGAAAACTCAACAAAGATTGGCGACTGGGAGTCATGGATATGCAAACTGGTCGAGTGGATGATACGGGTTTGCCAGCACAGAATTTCGCGGTGATAGCTTTGCAACGGCGGATATTTGCCCGTTCCAACATCGGGATGATGTTTGTTAATAAAGAGTCGCTTTCGTATCAACCTGAGGCTAATAAACCGCTTTATTCGCGTTATAACCGAAATTTTGGCCTGGAATATAATCTGGCTTCAGCCAATAACCTCTGGAGCGGGAAGGCATTGTATGTGAAATCGTTCAGTCCAGATCAATCGGGCGATGATGCCGTTTATGCGGCCAATTTGCAGTATTTCAGTCGTAAATTACTGATCGGTGGGCAGCTTGAATCGGTGGGTAAAAACTATACAGCTGAGGCCGGTTATGTTCCTCGCCGGGGCTATCATCGTGGTATGGGTACGTTTGGTTATACCTTTCTTCCAACCGGCAGTGGGGTTTTAAATCACGGGCCAACGCTCACATCAACTTACTTCTTCGATCCAGCCTGGAAACAGAGCGACAACGAAAGTATGTTAAGTTATGCCATTACCTTCCGCAGTCGAAGCGTTTTTACAGCTTGGGTGGCTACGGATTATGTCCGGCTGCTTCAGCCCTTCGACCCAACGAATACCGGACGTGAAACGCTGGCAACGGGTACCGAACACAATTGGACGGCCTGGGGTACTGATTTTGACTCAAAACCACAGAGTGTATTTACGTATGGTTTTTCATCACGTTATGGTGGATATTACGCAAATGGTACACGTTTGAATCTGACTGCTGACCTGGGCTTTCGAATACAGCCATATGTTAGCTTAGCGGCTAGTTTGAGTTATAACGACATACGATTGCCTCAGCCCTGGGGCAAAACAACGTTCTGGCTTATCAGTCCCCGTTTCGATTTAACAATGACCAATACGCTGTATCTGACCACCTTTATTCAGTATAATGAGCAGCAAAAGAACATGAACATCAATGCTCGTGTGCAATGGCGGTATAAACCTGCTTCTGACTTTTTTCTGGTATATACCGACAATTATTTGCCTAACTCTGCACAGATCGGGCAAGACGTTCCCGGCTTTTTTTCGATCAGGAATCGGGCGTTGGTCCTGAAGTGGACATATTGGTGGAATCTTTGACAAACGGGTTTTTAAACAAACTGAATCTGTGCTAGTTAATTTGGCAATCGTCGAAAGGCGTACGGTTTAACGACTACACTAAAATTCAGTCAACGTTTATGAAAACTCTGTTGCGTATTTTTCCAATAGCCTTTGTGGCTTTATTCCTTACTTTCTTTCTGACCAGTTGCGAAGTTGTTGGCGATATTTTCAAAGCGGGCGCTTGGACTGGAGCATTACTTGTTATACTTGGAATTGGCATCGTAATCTGGCTCGTATCGAAATTATTTGGTGGTGGAAGCAGGTAAATGACTTCGCCTTCTTGCCCATAAAAAAGCCGGTCTTGATTTGTCAGGACCGGCTTTTAGTTTACAAGTCTATTGTCTGCTAGGCGACCAGTTCCAGCAAGCCATCGCGCTGAAGTACAGCTCGTTGACGATCACTCAGATCATCAGACGCTTTCATAAGTGGTAATCGTACCTCAGCTGAGATAAGCCCGAGAATTTCCAGAATATTTTTTACACCAACTGGATTTCCTTCTTCGTAAAGTAGAGGATCAATGCGTAAGAAATGACCTAGTTCTTTCTGAGCAAACGCGAAATTTCCCTGAAGTGCTGCTTCTATCAAACCACAGAATTTCGCAGGGAAAGCATTGGCAATCACCGACATAACGCCTACGCCACCAATGCTGATGATCGGCACGCCCTGAACATCATCGCCTGAAATGAGTAGGAAATCATCTGGTTTATCGCGGGCAATTTCCATACACTGCTCAATCACACAGGAAGCCTCTTTCACGCCAATAATATTCGGATGTTGAGCTAACTCACAAATGGTTTCGGCCGACATATTAATGCCTGTCCGAAACGGAATATTATACAGAATGACAGGGACAGGACTGGCATCCGCAACACGAGTAAAGTGTTCAATTACACCACGTTTACCTGGTTTATTATAGTAAGGGCAAACCGAAAGAATGGCATCTACCCCCTCAAAATCAATCGACTTCATGCCCGATACAACATCGGAGGTAACGTTTCCCCCTACACCATATACGATAGGTAATTTCTTCGGATTGTTTTCCTTGAGGTATTGCAGCAACTGAGCTTTTTCCTGTTTTGTCACGGTTGGCGATTCGCCTGTGGTGCCCTGCAGGACAATGTATCGGACACCGCCATCAGAGACGTGCCGAACGATGCGGCCAAAGCCGTCGAAATCAATTAATTGGTCGGCATTAAAAGGGGTCACAATAGCGACGCCAACGCCGTGGAATTTAGTATCCATTCTGGAAACAGGAATGTAAAGGCTGCAAAGTTACAGGAATTTCAAACTCAGTTGACAGACTTGGCCGAGAAGTCTTTAGGAACAAAGTATGCCGGTGTGTTCTTCTACACCTCCAGCATCGCCAGGAACTCATCTTCGCTAATCATGGGCACATTTAGTTTTTGTGCTTTTTCGACTTTCGATGGTCCGGCATTTTCACCGACAATTAAATAGTTTAGTTTTTTCGAAATACCACTCAGCAGCTTACCACCGTTGGCCGCAATTCGATTTTCAAGCTCTTCCCGACTAAAATTTGCGAATGTACCGGTGTAGAGGAATGTTTTTCCGGCTAATGTATCGCCTTCCTGTTCAACCACTTTTTTCTCACCAGCAAACTGAAGCCCGGCTGCCCGTAATCGCTCGACAAAAGCGCGATTGTAGTCGTCGGCAAACCATTGGACAACGCTTTCGGCAATTCGTGGTCCCGTATCGGGTACAGCCAGTAGCTCTTCCTGACTCGCGTTCATGATTGCGTTCATAGAACCGAAATAATCGACGAGTTTCTCGGCGGTAGTGGCTCCTACGTAGCGGATTCCCAGCGCAAATAATACATTGGCAAATGGCTGAGCTTTCGACCGTTCGATCGCGGTTAGTATATTTTCAACGGTTTTCTCGCGGAAGCTAACAACTCGTTTTTTGCCAGTCTCTTCCTCAACAAACGTTTTTTCTATACCCAATAACTGGTCAAACGTTAGATCATAAAAATCGGCAGGTGTTTGGACAAGGCCACGATCAATTAATAATTCAATTTTACCTTCCCCAAGACTTTCGATATTCATAGCCCGACGTTGAATAAAGTGCTCAAACCGAGTTTGTCGCTGAGGAGGGCAGCCTCGTTCGTTCGGACAATAAAAATTGGCTTCGCCTTCCTTACGGATCAAAGGAGTTCCGCAGGCCGGACAGGTGGATGGGTATACTATTGGCTGACTTTGATCGGTTCGTCGGGTTAGATCTACACCCGTAATTTTTGGAATAATTTCGCCCCCTTTCTCAACAAACACAGTATCGTTTATAGTAACACCCAATCGCTCAATCTCGTTAGCATTATGGAGCGAAGCTCGTTTTACAGTGGTTCCGGCCAGAAGTACGGGAGTAAGTAAAGCAACAGGCGTAACGGCTCCCGTGCGACCAACCTGGTACCGGATACCTTTCAGTACTGTAGTGGCCGCCAAGGCTTTATATTTAAATGCTATAGCCCATCGAGGGCTTTTGGCCGTGAAACCGAGTTCACGTTGTTGATCGTATCGGTTCACTTTGATGACGATTCCATCGGTTCCAAGGGGTAATGTAAAACGTTTCTCTTCCCATTGGTTGATGTATTCCATTACCTCTCGAATATCAGCGCATTTTTGCCAGGTCGGCGATACGTTGAATCCCCAGTCCTTCATGGCGATAAGACTTTCTTCGTGCGTCTGAAAGACGTTGGTATCGGACAAAAAAGAGTAGATATAACAGTCGAGCCGACGTTTCGCTACGGCTCCCGAATCTTGTTGTTTAAAGGTTCCTGAAGCCGCATTCCTTGGATTGGCCAGCAACGGTTCGCCAATATCTTCGCGCTCTTTATTGATTCGATCGAATTCAGCAAGGGGCAAAAATCCTTCCCCGCGTACTTCGAACAGGGCGGGGGGAATTTGAGCATGGGGCATGGAGTTTTGGGCAGAGGGTGCGTTGTCAAATGTGAGTGCTAATTGCCCTGAAGGTCCTTTTTGTTCAGTTATTTCCTGCTGCCCCTTGCTCTCTGCTCTCTGCCCACCATCCACCCGCAAAGGCACCGTACGAATCGTTCGAATATTGGCTGTAATATCATCTCCACGAACGCCGTCTCCACGGGTTGCCCCCTGAACCAGTACGCCGTTTTCGTAGGTCATACTCAGCGCAACTCCGTCGAATTTGAGCTCACAAACGTACTCATAAGCTTGGCCGTTTAAGCCTTTCTGAACTCGTTTGTCAAATTCAATTAAGTCAGCTTCGGAGTAGGTATTCCCGAGCGATAACATGGGAAAGCGGTGATAAACAGTGGCAAACTCCTTGCTTATCGTTCCACCAACACGGGTTGTTGGAGAATCGACCTGCCGAAATTCAGGATATTGCTTTTCAAGCGCCGTTAATTCTGTCAATAGTTGGTCGAAGGTGAAGTCGTCCACTTCGGAAATACTATTCTGATAATACTGATGATTATAGTAATTTAATTGATTCGTTAATTCGGTAATCCGTTCCTGAGGGTTCATAAAATAAACGTTTAGTCGGTAGTCGTCAGTCAAAAGTTCACACGCGTTAGCCTCTCTGGGTAAAGACTATTGACCGATGACTAACTGGCAATATTGGGTTTGTTTCCTCGTTCAAGCAAAAAAAGTTAGTTTTACAGGATAAAAAAAAGAGAATAAAGTACGAACCTTAAAATCAGTCATTCGTTTTCAATCGATTGACCGATCTGGACCGCCGATATCCATGAATCAACCCTTGATAGCGCCTTCATTGTTAGCTGCCGATTTCGCAAATCTGCAAACGGAACTGGATCTAATAAACCGAAGTGAAGCCGACTACCTGCATTTTGATGTCATGGACGGTTTGTTTGTTCCAAATATTTCCTTTGGTTTTCCCCTTCTGGAAGTTGCTCATAAATACTGCCAGAAATCGCTGGACGTACATCTGATGATTACCCAGCCTGAGCGGTATATTGACCAGTTTGCGAAAGGCGGAGCTTCCGTTATTCATGTTCATTACGAAGCCTGTACCCATCTGCATCGAACGCTGACAAGCATCCGCGAAGTGGGGTGCCGGGCAGGAGTTGCGCTGAATCCACATACACCTGTTAGCGGCCTTGAAGACGTCCTGGAACAAATTGATGTCATTTTAATCATGTCTGTCAACCCCGGTTTTGGTGGACAATCCTTTATTCCACACACGCTTAAGAAAGTCGCGAAATTGAAGCAGCTACTGACCGCCAATGGTTTACCGGCGTTGATCGAGATAGACGGTGGAGTCAGCGAGAAAAATGCTCAGGCTTTAGTGAATGCAGGGGCTGATATACTTGTAGCAGGCAACTCGGTCTTTAAAGCGAGTGACCCGTTGCTGGCAATTCGCCAATTGAAAAATAGTACTATGCCGATGATGGCCTAATCCTTTCCGTAACCTTTAATTCGCATCAGTCGGTATCCCTTTATGAAGAAAGTTTTCCTGGTCATTCTAGTCAGTTCGCTGATCTTAACCACGGCCTGTCGCAATAATCGCCAGAACCAGTCTGAAAGTTCGCCTTTGGATACAACCGCACTGAAGGCTCCTCCTTCGCCTGATTGGGCAAAAAATGCAACGATTTATGAAGTGAATACCCGACAATTTTCGACGGCCGGTAATTTTAAATCCATTGAAGCTCAGTTGCCCCGACTGAAAGAAATGGGGGTAGATATTATCTGGCTGATGCCAATTTATCCAATCAGTCAGGAAACGAAACAAGGTACGCTGGGAAGCCCATATGCCGTTGCTGATTATAAAGCTGTAGACCCTGCCTACGGTACCGTTGCCGACCTGAAATTCCTCGTAAACCGAGCCCATGCGTTAGGATTGCGGGTTATTTTGGATTGGGTTGCTAGCCATACGGGTCGCGATCATGTCTGGGTAAAACAACATCCTGACTGGTATATTAAAAAGAATGGTGCCATGATTGCACCAATTGATCCGCATACGGGTAAATCAACGAAATGGCCCGATGTGTATGGACTTGATTACGCTAATCCGGACATGCGGAAAAGCATGATCGAAGCAATGCAATATTGGGTTAAGGAGGCTGATATTGACGGGTTTCGATGCAATACTGCCGGATTTGTTCCCGACGACTTTTGGGCTCAACTACGTCCTCAATTGGATAAAATAAAGACGGTCTTCATGCTCTCCGAATGGGAAGATAGTCCGGATCAATTGAAAAACTGCTTCAACATGAACTATAGCTGGAGTTTATATAACATGATGCGTGCAGTTGCCAAAGGGGAGCGGACAGCCGATAAAATTGACTCGGTGCGTGAAGCTAACGAGGCTAAATTTCCTGGGTGGTATTACCAGATGCTGTTCACCCAAAACCATGACGAAAACACAAATAGCGGTACGTTAGCCGAATCGTTTGGTCCTGGTATTGATGCATTTATTGTGTTGAGTAGTACGCTTGAAGGAATGCCGTTGGTGTATAATGGGATGGAGTCGAATCTGAATAAACGACTGGCTTTTGCCGAAAAAGATACCATTTCGTGGGGCAACTACAGCAAGAGCGATTTTTTCAAGACGCTGCTTACCCTTAAACACCGAAACCGTGCGCTTTGGAATGGTCTGGCTGGTGGGAGAGCGGAGAAAATCGAAACAGACCACGATGATAAAGTGTACGCCTTTCATCGCCAGCGGGATAATGATAAGGTAGTGGTTGTCCTGAATCTAAGCAATCAGCCGCAAACCGCCCGGCTGATGGGCGACGGCTATTCGGGTATGTATACGGAAATTTTTAGTCATCAGCAGGTAGAATTGAAACCTGAACTAATTGTTACGCTAAAGCCCTGGGAGTATCGGGTGCTAACGAATTGATTTTTTGTTTAAATTATAGGTCAAATCTGTCGTTTAACGTACAGGGTGCAACGTTTATCATCAACTACTAGTCTATTAGTACTCATCGTTTTAGTGATTATGCGAGGTTGGCATAGTTTGGCAATCTTATTGGTTGTAATGGCCAGTTCAATTGGCCGGGCGCAAACAACCATTTCCCCCAGGCAAGCGGATAGCCCATCAGGATCGGTTCAGTGGGCAAGTCGGGTTATTGGGGTGTCTTCAGAAAAAAAAGGTGAACCAACCGGGGAACAATATAAAGCTACCCAGGCTTTAGGACGACCCAGTAAAGTACCTGAGATAGGAGAGAGTCCCTGCGCCTGGGCACCTTTCTATGCCGATGGCACTCAGGATGAGTGGATTCAGGTAGCGTTCGCCAAGCCGATCGTCGCTCAGCAAATTGTGGTCGCTGAAAATGTGAATCCAGGTTCTGTCGTAAAAGTGATTTTGATTGACGATAAAGGCGTTGAACACACGGTCTATCAATTGGCTAGTATGCAAGCCCGACAAGATCCACTTTTGCACATCTTCCTTAAAGATTCTGCCCGGATGTGTACACAGCTGAAAGTTGTGATCAACGGCGCAGCGCTAAAAGGCTTAAATCAGATTGACGCCATCGGTATTTCGGAAGATACGAAACCAATCGTTGTTGGACTCAATGTGTCCAAAGACACGCCGAAGGAAATCCAAAAGGAAAATCTTGGCAAAACAGTGAATTCGCCTGGGCAGGAAGTTGCTCCGGTTATCGCTCCCGATGGGCGTACACTCTATTTCACCCGCAATTACAATAAGGCAAATACCGGTGCTTCTGACCGGCAGGATGTTTGGTATTCAACACTCGAACCAGCCGCAAATGGTAATCCCGCAGGGTGGAGTGAAGCGGTCAATATTGGTGCTCCCATCAACAATGCGGGCGATAATGCAATTAGTGGGCTAACCACCGATGGGCGAACCGCTTATCTAATAAATGTTTATAGACCCGATGGCGGAATGTCGTTTGGAATTTCCAAATCGATACGAACCAAAGCAGGCTGGTCACAGCCCGTCGAATGTCGGATTCCCAATAATTACAATCTGCACGAAAAAAATCAACTGGAGTTTTGTGTTTCTCCGGATGGACGGGCAATCATATTAGCTGTACAGCGGAAAGATACACGGGGTAACCGCGATCTTTATGTGTCATTGCAAAAAGCGGATAATACCTGGTCAGAGCCAGTTTCGTTGGGAGGAGTTGTCAATACCGCCGACTTTGAAAGCTCACCATTTTTAGCGGCCGACGGTCGGACACTCTATTTTACGTCAGCAGGCCATCCTGGTTATGGTAATGGCGATATTTTTGTTAGCCGCCGACTCGATGATTCCTGGGGAAACTGGAGTGAACCCGAAAACCTGGGTCCTTCGATCAATACGGATGAATGGGATGGGTATTTCACCATTCCTGCATCGGGAGATTTTGCCTATTTGAGTTCACGGGCGGGGTCGCTGGGAGAAGATGATATTTTCCGTCTGAAGCTCTATCCCGCTATCAAGCCTGATCCAGTTGCCATTGTTTCGGGACAAGTACTGGATTCGCAGAGCAAAAAGCCCGTAGCATCTGAAGTTGCATCGGGGTTATTAGGCGATACAAAAGAAATTTCCAAGGTGGATTATACCCCCGAAATGGGCGATTATAAGATCATTTTGCCCACCCAGAAATCATATACGCTAAAAGCTAGAAAAGAAGGATACTTCACCACCACGGAAACACTTGACTTAAGTAAAGACAAACGATTCCGTGATATTCGACGCAATCTGTACGTTGTGAAAATTGAGACTGGCCAGAAAATCATCATGCGTGATGTGTTATTTCAGCAAAGCCAGTTTGAATTATTGCCCGGCGCCAATAACGAATTAGATCAGGTGGTGGCGATGATGGAAAAATATCCGGCTATGGAATTGCTGGTTGAAGGGCATACTGATAATCAGGGCGATTGGGCTCCTAACATGAAGCTTTCTGAAGATCGGGTTCGGGTTGTGAAAGAGTATTTGATAGGCAAAGGCGTTACCGAAAACCGCATTCAAACCAAGGCTTGGGGGCCGAGTAAACCCATCGCCAGCAACGAAACCGAAGAGAAGCGCAAACAGAACCGGCGAGTCGAATTCACGATTCTGAAACTATGAGAACCCGGATTTTGGCGTAGTTTTGCCCCAATGTCAGTTCCACTATCACGTAATACCCTGCTTTTGCTAAGCGCCTTATTGGTGCTGGCGTTAGGGCTTCGCCTGTATCGAGTCGGTACATACGGCATTTATTTCGACGAAAAATCGACACTGCTCATCAGTCAGGGCGTGTGTCTGGAAGGTGCTAACCAGAAAGACGTTTTCAGTAAACCGTATTTCACTCCTGCCGAATTCTGGAAACCCAAAACTATTTCCGACTTTATCGAAGCGAATATTCGGGGCGATATCGGTAACAGTCCATCGTATTATGGTATACTGTCGCTTTGGCTGAGCATATTTGGCCTGAGCGATGCGTCGCTTCGAATGCCATCCGTCATCTTTAGCACACTGATTGTTGCTCTGTTATTCATTTTCGTAAGGAGGCATTTTCAGCCTGTCCAACGATCAGCAGGCTTTGGCCGATCGCTTTCACGGCAATCGATCGATACGCTTGCTCTGACCAGCGCTGCCATTGCGACAATAGAGCCGTTTTTTGTGTCCTATAGTCACATTGCCCGCAACTACTCCATGTCTTTTTTTCTGACGTTGCTGGCGACGCATATTTTTCTGATCATTATCGAGAAGGTTCAGGCAAACTCGAGCAAAGCAACGCGTTCACTAATTGGCCTTTATCTCGCCTACGGAGCTGTCTTTGTGACGGCAATTCTATCGCACTACCTGACCATTACGGTCTTTCTGTGTCACGGTCTGTATGCATTGCTTTATCTGCGAAATATTCGCGCCTGGGTCAGTTTGGGACTGACTGCTATTGTTGGCGTAGGACTGATTTCGCTCTGGTTTCTATATGGAGGAGGTACTTATACCTTCTATATTCTGGAGGAGCAAAAGAATTTCTATCGGAGTCTGGCCCTGACGAATCCATTACATAATGGATTTGGAATCATTCTGCCCGCTACGATTCCCAACATAGCTACTCGGGCCGTTCCTGTTTTTTCTGACCTGTTTATCGTCACGAATGGATTAAGTGCCGTAATCGGAGGTATCCGGAATTCGCTGTTGGCCCTTGGGTTAGGAGCAATAGCCACACTGGTTATGCATCGATATTTTTCCGTACCCAAACCGCCAGTTTGGGTGTACGGAGCTATTCCAGTGATTTTATTAGTTGGTTTGCCATTTTATACGGTTCTCCCGATCCGGCTATTAGTCTTATCCATTGCCATTCCGTTTATCTATCTGCTCAGTCGTTACGCTCTCGAACAAACCGACACACAGCAGAAACGATTGGTCCTTCTTTTGCTGATGTTAGCCTTGGTGCCTACGTTTTTTCTGTTATTCATGGCCTGGCGTTCGGGACATACGTACGGAATTACACAGCGCTATTCCGGGTTTTCGTTTCCGTATGTGTGTATTTTAGTGGCTATGGGATTGCTTCATCTAACTAAGATACGCTGGTGGTTTAGCTTACCAATTGCCGTCGTACTACTCATACAGGCTGGCTTTATTGTGCAGCTACTGATGGGTATTTATGCCGACACAGCTGCAAAATACACACTGTTTGGTCAGCCCCGAATTGCCAATCCATATTGGTCATCGGCTCAGCAATTGAAGGAGCTATATGCACCGGGCGATACGATTCTGTATCCTAATAAACAACGGGTTATTTTAAACGAGAAAAACGACCGGACGTTCTCGCCCGTTTCGCTTTACGACGCGCAATTAGTGAATCTCTATCTGCCGAAAGATGCCCAATACATTCAGCGTGTAGACCCGAACGAGCGCGACCGAATTGTCCTGGTGAAGGGGAATTCGGATAAAAAAATCACTATTTTTGACTTTCAGGGCAAAACTTATCGCTACGGCGATTAAGCTTTACGCATCAACCAACCATGACTTCGACAACAGAAAATATAGATTTACAAACGCTTCAAGGCCAGCTACGGCTAAAAATATTGAGTCTGTATAACCAGGCTCATGCCGGTCATATTGGCTGTTCGCTGAGTTGTATCGATTTGATGATTGCTACGCTCGTTTTGCGGAAGCGGGAGCAGGATACGTTTCTTCTCTCGAAAGGCCACGCGGCTGCCGCATTATATGTATGCCTGAATCATCTCGGCGAAATTTCTGACGAGGTATTGGCAACCTATTATCTGAACGGAACTTCGCTGCCTGCACACCCGGCCCCAAACCAGCACAAAGGAATCCCATTTGCGACGGGATCGCTGGGGCATGGATTGCCAATTGGCGCAGGCATTGCCCAGGCAGGTAAACTAATTGGTGACGATTCGCGGGTGTTTGTCCTGATGTCGGATGGCGAAACCAACGAAGGTACAACTTGGGAAGCGGCACATTTTGCGATTCAGCACAATCTGGATAATCTCATTGTTTTGGTCGATAAAAATGGGTTGCAGGGTTTTGGCCAAACGGCGGAAGTACTTGGCGATACAGCGGATGTGCAAACCTGGAATGCTATTGGTTTTGAAACCGTTGTGGTTGACGGACACTCTATTGAAGACGTACTGAGGACCGTTGATAAATTGACGGCCACACCGAACGGAAAGCCAAAGCTGGTGATTGCTAAAACCGTTAAGGGAAAAGGAGTTTCCTACATGGAAAACCGACTCGAATGGCATTATTTGCCCATGAATGAAACGCAGTATAAGCAGGCTTGTGGCGATGTCAATGCTCGCTATTTGCAGACCCAGCCTGTTTAGATTTTAAAGCTTACCGGTTGCCGTTCCCTATAAAACTGCCTGCTAAAGCGGTCATGTTCGTCTTTTGCCGTAATATTGCGGCCTGAATGAATTCGTCTGTCCCCAATTTGCTACCTACGGATATTACACGACTAAACGGGCCGATCGTCGTTTTTGGAGCCAGCGGCTTCATCGGCGCTAACCTGTTTGAGCAACTCTTCCGCGTTCGCAAGGATGTGTACGCGCTGACTCACGACGCCACCAAAGCCTGGCGACTTAAATTGTTAGATGTTCCAGCCGAAAATATTGTTCACTGCGATATTTTGTCGAATACGTCTGTTCAGGACGTTTTTGGCCGAATCAAGCCCCGAACGATCTTTAATCTGGCGGCTTATGGAGCGTACAGCAAACAGAAAAATGTTAGCCTGACCTATGAAACAAACGTGCTGGGAACGGTCAACATTCTTGAAAACTGCACGCCCGATATGGTGTATATCCATGCCGGAAGTAGTTCAGAATACGGCTTTAATTGTACTGCCCCCAAGGAAACGGATCCTGTAGAACCCAATAGTCACTACGCGGTTTCGAAAGTGTCGGGGGCTTATACCCTTGAGTTTTACGCCAAGATTCACCAATTAAATACGCTCAACCTACGCCTATACTCTATTTATGGCGGATGGGAAGAGCCCGATCGGCTCATTCCCCGACTGGTGGAGGAGAACCTCAAGGGTAAATTGCCGCCACTCGTATCGCCCGATATAAGTCGCGATTTTGTCTATATCGACGATTGCGTAAACGCGTTTGTGCAGGCGGCATTAAAAGTCAATCCTGAGATTCGCGGACGGTCTTACAATATTGCTACCGGCAAAAAAACGACCATGCGAGAGCTAGTGGACGTAGCTCGCGAAACCTTCGGATTGGCACAAGAGCCCGTTTGGGGAAGCATGACCAACCGTAACTGGGATTTGGCTGATTGGTACGGTGATCCGACGGCTGCCGAAGCCGATTTAGGTTGGAAAGCGACTACGTCGCTAAGCGATGGCCTACGCCGAACCGCTGACTGGCAGATTGCGAACCAATACGAAAATCGGGTAATTCCAGCTTTCCAGACGCCAACGCTCAATCCTGTTATTTCGCCAATTATTGCTTGCTATAAAGACGCGCAGGCCATTCCGTACATGTATGAGCGATTGGTGAAAACGTTCAACGAGATGAAGGTTCGGTACGAAATCATTTTCGTAAACGATAATTCACCCGACAATTCGGATGAGGTGCTGAATGAAATATGCGCTAAAGATCCGAATGTGATTGCCATCAAACATTCGCGTAATTTCGGATCGCAATCGGCTTTCTTGAGTGGAATGGAAATCTCAACGGGCGACGCCGTTGTGCTGATGGATGGTGATCTACAGGATCCACCCGAAATCATTCCAAAGTTTTATGAAAAATGGCAGCAAGGATTCGACGTTACGTATGGCGTTCGGATACAGCGCGAAATGCCTGCCCATGTCCATTTTTTCTACAAGCAATTTTACCGGCTCTTTAAGCGAACAGCATATATCAATATCCCGGTCGATGCGGGCGATTTCTCGATGATCGACCGGAAGGTCGTGCGTGAATTAGTAGCGTTACCCGAAACCGAGCAATTCCTTCGTGGATTACGGGCATGGGTCGGTTTCAAACAGACGGGCGTAGATTACGTACGTCCTGAGCGTATGTTTGGCGTGTCAACCAACAACTGGACGAAAAATATCTGGTGGGCTAAAAAAGCCATTTTTTCATTCAGCTTTGCTCCGCTCGAACTAATGACCTACGCTGGTTTCGTGTTGACAGGATTGTCGATGTTGGGTATTCTCTGGCAGATACTTTCCCGGATTTTTAACTTCGATCCGAATACACCGTATGGTCTCTCTACCGTTATTGTGCTGGTAATGTTCTTCGGTGGTATTAACCTGCTGGGCATTTCGTTTCTTGGCGAGTATATCAGCAAGATATTTGAGGAGACTAAAAAACGCCCGAAATTTATTCGAACCATGGTTCGAAAAGGCGATCGGGTTTATAAAACAGCTGCCGAGATCGGTACTCTGATCGAGCAGCGAAAAAGCAAATAAATTTATGTATGCTGTAGAATATATAATGTACGATGTAATACTCTCATCTTCCCACTATATACTCTACAGCATATTTCCTACAGCATACTTCTGCCATGCGTAAAGAATTTTCAGCCGCTGTCGAGCGAATCGCGCGGGAAGACGAGAAAGTCATATTCATCACGGGAGATCTGGGTTATAGTGCGCTTGAAAACGTGGCCGAAGCAATGGGGCCGCGCTTCATTAATGCAGGTGTAGCCGAGCAAAACATGGTTGGCGTAGCCGCTGGAATGGCCTATAAAGGCTATAAGGTGTTTTGTTATAGTATTGCTCCCTTTGTGGTGTATCGGTGCCTGGAACAGTTTCGGAATGACGTCTGCCTGCACAGAATGCCTGTTTTTCTGGTCGGTAATGGCGGTGGCTATGGCTATGGAATTATGGGAAGCACGCACCATGCTATCGAAGATCTAGCTTGCCTGAGCAGTTTGCAGAATGTGAATACGTATATACCAGCCTTCGCTGACGAAGTGCCGACCATGCTGGATCAGATCGTTTCGGAGGGACGGCCTACCTACCTGCGTTTGGGGGCTGGTCCGAATACACCTGATGGCGCTGAAACATACGGATCATTTAAGCACATAGTTCGGAGTTCAGCCTCCATTGGCACGGTTGTCGTACTAGGTCCTGTAGCTGCAAATGTTCTAACAGCCCTTCAAGATGAATTGCTTACGGGACAATTCGACGTGTTTACTGCGACAAACCTTCCTCTTGATTTACCGGCTGATTTGGCGCATCGATGGGCAGGAAAACCAATGCTGGTGGTCGAAGAGCACGTATCAATTGGTGGATTAGCGCAGCAGTTGTCCGTTAAACTGCTGGCTGACGGAGCTGCTCCAAGTCACTTTGTAAGTTTATCGGCAAAGGGCTATCCAAACGGTTTGTACGGCGATCAGAAATACCATCAGCAATTGTCGGGGCTCGATCCTGCGAATATCGCTCGGCAATTAGCGTTTTTTATGAACAATTAGTGTTCTTCACGAATCTGTTTTCGGCCAGATCAATTGGTAACCTTATCTGATATTCAAAAGAAACAACAGACCCGTTATAGCCTATTTCAGCTACTTGGGGCAGTATTGCTATTGTTGATTCCCATCGTTGTGTTCTGGTATGTTTGGGCAACTTATGCTGTAAATATACCCAAATGGGACGACCATGCGTTGAGGGCTTTTCTGGCCAATGTGGATAAAGAGCCCTCGATTACGGGTAAGCTTTACGAATTTTTTCGACAGCACAATGAGCATCGAATTGTGCTGGATCGTTTGGTTACGTGGTTGGACTATACACTGGTTGGTAAGTTCAGCTATCAACATCTCATGGTTGTTGGTAATCTGAGTTTACTAGGTTTGATCGCGATTTTCGGATTAGCACTAGGCCAGGCGATTGGAGAAGAGGCAAAGAAGAAATCCACTCAGTTTACCACAACACTGGCTGATTCAATCATTTACTTACCACCTGTTGCCTTCCTGATTCTGAATCTTTCGCACTGGGAAAATATGTTTTGGGGCATGGCTGCCTTGCAAAATTTTACGGTGTTGCTGTGGGTGATTGGCGCGATTTATCTATTGTCATTTACAGAACATCTTATTGGTGCCATTCTGCTGGCGACGGCGGCTACACTGACGAGTGGAAATGGCTTACTCGTTTGGCCTGTTGGATTCGCTATACTATTGCTACAGTGGATTCTTGAAAAACGATCTAATTGGAAAGCATTACTCGGTTGGGTTGTTGTTGCTGGGATAGAAATTGCACTGTACTTTCTGGATTACAAAAAACCAGAAGGAAATCCCCCTGTCAGAGGATCGTTTATCGATTTGATAAAGGGTTGGCTGGCTTTCAATGGAGCAGCTGCGGAAGCCTTTCCAATGGGAACTGCCTTTTCAAAATGTGTGATTATTGGAAGTATTGCAACCGTTCTGCTGGGTGGGGGTTGGGTTTATTTATTGGAAAAAGGGCTAGTGAAAAAGCGGTTTCCGGCATTCAGTTATTTCTTTGTAGGAGCTAGCACCTTTTTGCTGGGAACAGCAGCTATCGTGGCCTGGTCGCGGGTTGGATTTGGGTTACAGGGGCTGATTACCAGTCGATACAAAATTTACTCGCTATTACTATTGTCTCTGGTTTATTGCTTCGTGATTATACACCAGAAAGGATCGGCCCGAGTATGGACTTTTCTTGCCGGTTTAGTTTTCAGTGTCGGCCTGATGGTGAGTTCGTATTTCACATATCTGAGTGATACGATCTGGTGGAGACATTGGCTCGTAACCAGTCAATTTAACTGGACACACAATAGCAATACCCCTGAGATTAGTATCGATTCAGTATCAAAGCATTACACAACCCTTGCCCCTGCTTTCTACGACACAATACTACCCTCTATCTTTGGGCCGACTCAGGAACTACCCGTTAAATTGGAAATGACAAAAACTGCTGGTAGGTATGCTATTGAAAGCACGTTATTGTCTACTGAGCGAGTAAATGACTCTGGCCTTTATTTGTTAGCTCGTTCAGATAAACGCTCGTATTTGTTTCCGGTCAGACAAAACCAGCAATCGATTAAGAGGGCGGGATTTAAACCTACGAACCTGTTTACAACCGGTTTCCGGGCCGAAATTAGCCCGGAAGGTATGATCAATGGGGTATATCCGTTATTTGTTCTACGGGTTTGGAATGGGAAAGCCAACTTATATCCAACAAACAAAACTATAGAGGCAACCGGCGAAACAACAGCAACACTAAAAAAGAACTGGTAAATTCTAGTATATATGTCGGTATCGCTTCCATCGAGCCAATATCAACCAAACCAAAATGGTATCCTGGCACGAATCGGGGAGCTGTTGCTGATTGGCCTACCAATTGTTGTGGTGGGTTCGATCGTTATGATATACGCCGTTAATCTGCCTTATTGGGATGATTTTATAGTACAGGAGCATTTATTGATGCTCAAAAATAGCTCAGGAAGGGAGAAGTTAGCTCATATTTTCGACCAGCATTGGGAACATAGAATTGTTTGGACACGCCTGATTTTTGCCACTTATGCTGAAATCAATGGCTCGCTGAATTATTACAATCTGACGCTTATTGGTATCAGCGGGCTTCTAGCCGTACTAGGTATTCTCTTTGCTGAATTCCGACGGCTTGAATTACCCCTGATTTATTTTGCTCCGTTACCATTTCTACTCTTGACCCTACAGTCCTATGAGAATCTGATTTGGGCAATGGCCTCTATTCAGAATTTCTGGGTTCTTGTGTTTGCGCTTGGTAGTTTTTACTGGCTTGCCCACAACACACCACTTACGCGTATTGTGGCATTTGGATTGGGTTTATGGGCAACCTTCACAAGTGGGAATGGTCCTTTAGTGCTTATCGCAGGATTATTTGTATTAGCGTACCAAGGACACTGGCGATCTGTACTGATTTGGGCGTTGACGACGGCTGCTTCGCTGGCAGGCTATTTCTACAATTATAAGCCAGTTACTTTTTTTCCTTCCCCATTCAAGTATCCTTTTATTGATTGGATAAAAGCATTCTTTGTGTTTTTGGGTGGCTTTGCCGATCCAGCCATCAACTCAAAGTCGGAAGGAATCACCTTATGGCTTGCTGTCGTAATTGGTGTAATCATAGGATTTGCCATTTGCCGTTTTCTTGTTGCCTTATTTGAAACAACCAGCAAAACGAACGAACACAGCATTGATAGTTTCTTTCTGGGATGTGCCCTTTTTCTGCTGGCAACAGCTGTAACAACTGTCTATCACAGAGTCGGGTTTGGAGGGCCAAGCTACCTGCTACAGAGTCGATATAAAATTTATTCCGCTCTGATACTGAGTGTCGTTTACCTATATAGCCTATATCGTTGGAAGCTGAAGTCATTCCTTCTGAGATTTGCGCTAGCTGTCCTTATCGTCTGCATTTGCCAAAATTTCCTGTCGAATTACTTCGGGCTGGAAGGCTTAATAAATCAACATAGACGAACTACCGCCGAATATTTTGGCTATGTTGCCAACACATCACCCGACAAACTGCAAGCGAGTCGTCAGGTATTTACACCAACCAATCCGCCCTTCTTTATGCGTAACGTCGGGCAATTATCGAATAATGGCTGGCTATCAACCCCGGCAAGTACGGATGTTGATGGGGTTGATGAACAGCCATTTATATGCAATATTCCTAAAGCGGAGGCACTTAATCCAACGTTGACTCTGCCTGACGAGGGTTCCTATATTTTTCTGAAAGATTCGACATATACCTACTTATTTGCTGCTCAACCTGTACGCAATCCGTTTGGAAGCAGACGCTATTATAGATCTAGTGGGTTCTTTGCACAGGTATTAAAAGAAAAATTAAAACCTGGCCATTATCGAATTGGGGTGTTAACACATCAAAATAAACGTATTCATCTTGCCATGACTAACCGATACATTACTTTTGTATCCTTATAACTCCACATCAAATAGACCTTGATTCGTGTCGTTACACGACGTACGTGCTTTGTAAATTATTCCCAGACTGCATGCAGCTTACCGCAAATCCAACATCCTCAACCGTTCGGAAAGAAATCAATTATTTAATCCAGTTAGATGGTGTCCGATTTATTGCCGTTGCGTTGGTATTGTTCGATCACTGGACAATGGAACATATCCAACTGCCAGTGGGCGCTCTGGGCGCTTTAGGAGTAACCATTTTCTTTGTGTTGAGCGGTTTTTTGATAACTCGAATTCTGCTTTCCAGTAAAGATAAACTGAGCAACCAACCAAACGGCGGCTTAGGAAAGTACCTGAAAACGTTTTATATCCGCCGAACCATTCGAATTTTTCCCGTCTACTACCTAACCCTGTTTATATTGGCACTGGTCAATGAGCCGCCCGTTCGACAGAAATTTGCGTGGTTAGCCTTGTATGCCACAAACATTTACATCGCGATTTATCACACCTGGATGGGAACAGTCGATCATTTGTGGTCGTTGGCGGTTGAAGAGCAGGTGTATATGATATTACCCCTGTTGCTTTTCTTTGTCCCTCGTCGCTATGTTCCCATCACAACCCTGATTATGATTGTAGGTAGTGTTGGCCTGCGCTATGCATTGTACCGAGCTGATTTAGCCTGGTTTATTGGATATGTGTCAACACCTACCTGCCTGGATGCCTTTGGGTTAGGAGCGATTATGGCCTATGGCTGGCTGTATCGTCGTGACCTGTTTGAAAAAGTATTTCGCTCGTCGGCCTGGGTTTGGATTAGTCTGGGGGGATTTATTCTGGTTGGCATTCTAAATCATTGGATGGAATCCGATTCGCCAAGGGGGTACCATAACATAATGTCAGATGTATGGGAACGGCTTTCTGCTTCGGTGTTTGGTTTTTTCCTGATCGGTCGGGCTATAGTGGGGTATGGAGGTGTGATGAAATGGTTTCTGGAAAATCCGGTTACTCAGTATCTGGGTCGAATTAGTTATGGACTGTACCTCTACCATAACTTCATTTTCAACGTTTACCATACACGGCCAACGCATTTTACGGTTCGGTCCTGGCGCCGGATTACGGATATGTTGCCGGTGTTGAACAGTTCGTATTTTTTTCAATTCTCCTATTTTGTCTTCTTGACAATTCTGGTGGCTACGATTTCCTGGTACCTGATTGAGAGGCCAATTAATGGCTTAAAGGATAAGTTTTCCTACTAATTCAGTCCATTGCATACAATTTAGAAATGTACCGTTAACTAACCGCTTACATTTCCCCGTGAACAATACCTATATTTGCAGTATTGATAGGTTAAACTATCGGGTTGTACCGTCTGTTGGTTCAACTTATTTCAAACCCGTTGGTGAATCAAAACGGATCGCCGACATCCTAAAGTAGACTGAATGAGCCTCCTGCTGTCCATTGTAATGCCGGCTTACAACGAAGAAGAAGTTATTGAAACTGTTGTTAAGCAGTGGAGCGATTTGTTGACCCGCCAGTTCCCAACCGAAAATACCCGCCTGATTGTCGTTAACGATGGTTCCCGCGACAAAACCGGCGCGATCCTTGACGAAATTAAACCCCGATATCCTAAACTAATGGTTGTCCATCAGGTAAATGGTGGCCATGGGAATGCAGTGGTTAATGGGTATCGGCAAGCTGCTGCGTTGGATTCAGACTATGTTTTCCAGACCGATAGTGATGACCAGTTTATTACGGACGACTTCGGGAAATTGTGGGCAAAGCGTCATGAATCACCGTTTATTCTAGGGTATCGTGAAGAACGATTCGATGCGCCCGCCCGACTATTGATCACCAAAATTCTTCGTTGGAGTATTGCCCTTATCTACGGAACTTACATCATGGATAGTAACATTCCGTTTCGGCTTATTCGGGGGACGTTCCTTCGCAAACTGCTGGCGCAATTACCCACTCCTACGCCTTTTGCTCCTAATATATTTCTGGCTGTTATGGCGAAAAAAGCAGGCCATAATACGTTCGATATCCCCATTACACACAAAGAGCGCTTAACCGGGACGGTGTCTATTTTAAAGTGGAAGTTGTTGAAAGTCTGTATCCAAAGCTTTAAAGAGCTGGCACAATTCCGTTTCGAATTAGGTGGCAAGGTAAAAGAACTCAAAAAACCTGAACCTGTAGCAGCATAAACGGATGTATGATGTAGGATATATGATGTAGCTGGTCTACTTCTTGGGCATCTGATTATACACCCTATATCATACTTCATACATCCTACATCAACTTATGAAGTATAAATATGTCATTATTGGCTCCGGTCCGACGGGGCTTGGTGCCGCTTATCGCCTGAAAGAATTAGGCATAACCGACTTTATTGTTTTAGAAAAAGAAGCTCGGATTGGCGGTTTGTCTAAAAGTTTTGTCGACGAAAAAGGCTTTACTTGGGATGTCGGCGGACACGTACAGTTTTCGCACTACAAGTATTTTGATGACCTGATGCACAAAGCGTTGGGCGAGGAGGGTTGGTTGAGCCACCAGCGCGAATCATGGGTCTGGATTGAGAACCGGTTTGTGCCGTACCCGTTTCAGAATAATATTAAGTACCTGAGCCCAGAAACAATGTGGAAATGCCTCGAAGGTATTATTCACAACTATAAATTCCCAACCAATCAAAAACCGGCCAATTTCCGCGAGTGGATTTTGGCAACGTTCGGTCCTGGCTTAGCAGAAACGTTCATGTTCCCTTATAATTTTAAGGTATGGGCGTATCCACCGGAGGATATGAACGCTGTTTGGGTAGGCGAACGAGTGGCCGTAACTGATCTTCAGCGGGTTACGAAAAATATCATTTTCAATCAGGATGATTTTTCCTGGGGGCCGAATAGTACATTCAAATTCCCGAAACATGGCGGTACAGGCGGTATTTGGGAAGCCGTTGGTGATTTGATTGGCCGGGAATATGTCAAACTGAACGCGACAGTTGATAAAGTAATTGGGACAGAAAAGAAGGTTATTCTGACGAGTGGGGAAGAAATTGAATACGAATACCTGATGAGCACCATGCCTCTCGATTTGTTTACACAACGCGTTGAGGGATTGGATTCTGAACTCATTGAAAAGGCGCAGGGATTGAAACACTCGTCAACAAATGTTGTGGGTATCGGCCTAAAAGGTAAGCCAAAAGAAAGCCTGAAAACCATGTGCTGGATGTATTTCCCGGAATACAACAGCCCCTATTATCGGGTGACGGTCTTCTCGAATTACAGCCCCAATAACGTTCCCGATATTAATCAGCACTGGTCACTGATGACCGAGACGAGCGAGTCACCTGCGAAGCCAGTTAACAGAGAAAACTTAATAAACGATACGATTCGTGCGCTAATCGAAGATCAACTGATTGAGTCGGCAGATGATGTAATCTCGACATTTCACATGGCATTCGATTATGGCTACCCAACTCCGTCGGTTGAGCGGGACGGTATCCTGAAAGCTGTTTTGCCAAAACTGGAACCGTTTGGGATTTATTCCCGGGGCCGGTTTGGAGCCTGGAAATATGAAGTTAGTAATCAGGATCACTCGCTCATGCAAGGGGTAGAATGGGCCAACCGGGTAGCTGCCAACGTTCCCGAACTAACCATGCCTTTCCCCGAAACGGCAAATGCAATGTGGGGAAAATAGAATGTTAGTCGATAGTCATTAGTCAGGAATAAGTAAATTACAAATCACCCTTGGCTAATGACTATCGACTATTTTTAATTTATGAAACGAAATATCCGGATCGGTGCGGGTGCTTTACTGTTGGGGCTACTGAGTTGGTTTGTATACCGACAGGTTGTACCAGCAACTCGTACTGTTGGCTCACTAATGCCGCCGGGAGCTTTGCTGGTCTTGACCAGCAACCGCTTGCAGGATAGCGTTTCCGCGCGTGCATTACGCACCGAAATGTCGTTACGACAAATTCCTGTTTTTGACGAAGCTCGTCAACGGGTTGATCGATTTCTTTATGCCGCTGCCGATTCTGCATCCGTACACAAGTTTATTGCAGGACGGACAATTCGGTATTCGCTTCATTCGATTTCAAAAACAACCCTTGACTTTATTTTTTACATTCCTATTAGCGGTAAAGACGAGGCTTTTATCAAGCAGATCACCACACCCGATCCTCGTCAGTATCGAATTTTAAACCACTCCTTCGCAGGTGAAAAAATTCTGGATTTAGTATCCAGGATGAACGAACCGATTGGCTCCTTCATTCTGACTGACGATTTTCTGATCGGAAGCGTTTCGGGTATTCTGATCGAAAACGTTGCCAAACGAATGCATCAATCGCTTAAACTGGTGCAGCAGGAAGCTGATTTTCGGGTCGATGCCGATCGGCTGGCTGGCGTTTTTGTGCGTCCAGAAGTACTTCAATCGCTATTTAATAATGTCGGCTCACTGGTTCGCTTATTTCTTCCTGAGGAATTAAATCTACAGTTTCGTCAGGCTGCTTCCCGTTCGCATATTATTGGTTATGCGATCGACAAGATTGGGGGGCGACGGGATGTTGCTGCATTGTTTTCTGGTCAGACTCCACAGCGCATCCAACATGCTGACTTAATTCCGCAAACGACGGCAACCCTTTATCACATTGCGATCAGTGATGCGGCTCTGTTCGGGAATTCGCTCAGCAGTTTATTGAGTTCCGCAACCAGCGATTTTCTAAAGGTTCGTTCTCGGCAAATTCGGCCTGCTGCCAAGGCATTATATGAATCGTTAGGGAGCGACTTGCTTCTGTCGCGTATGGAGTCGCCGACGGGCGATCTTCGACAGGTGCTGATATTGACAACGAAGAATGGTAAACAACTCGCTAACGCGTATCAACAAGCCGCTTTTCAGGCTGGCGTACGAACTTCTGGGAGCGCAAAGGATTATCTTGGCCATAAGCTACTCCTATTGGATATTGCTGAATTACCAGCGTCTTTATTCAGTAGCTTATTTTCAGGCTTTTCGCAGAGCTGGATAACCCTGCACTCGAATGCCTTGATTGTGGCTAATAGCGAGGAAACGATGCAGGAGTATCTGCAGCAAGTACAGCGTGGAGCTGTTTGGACTGCCGATGACCGTCAGGCCGATCTCCTGAATACAACCTTACGGCCAGCTAATTTTACCGCCTTCGTACGGTTGAATCGTGCGCAAACGACCGTACCACCAACCTGGCCGCAAGCCTGGCAAAACCTGCTTGATCAGGTTGATCCAACTACGGGGAATACAGCATTGGCGAATCTGGAGAATATGGCTTATCAGGCTAGCTATGGCAACGAGAATATTCAATCGACAGTAGTATTAGGGCGAACGACGAGTCGGGCGAGTCGGGCTGTACGCAATAAATTGCTTTTGCAGAAAAAGGTAGAATTTAACGCCCAATTGATTGCGGCACCCATCGTTACGGGTAATTTGAGTGATAGTTCCGCTCAGTTTTATGCGCAGAATAATTCAGGGCAGTTCGTATTGGTAACACCCCAGGGTGATAAACTTGTCCAGAATAACATCGACGGACCTATTCGTAGTAATGCGTTGGGCGTTGATTTTCTAAATAACGGTCGGTTGCAGTATCTATTTATGACCGATCAGACACTTTACATTGCCGATCCTGTACGGACGAGTAGTGAGGTTGCCCTCCAGTCTATCCCGTTACCAAAAGGGGTAGATCCGACGTATCTGGCCCGACCACGCGGGAGCCATCGGCCTAATCTGGTCGCGTTGACAGCGCATGAAGATGGCCATATCTATGCGTTAGATCGGCAACAAAAAGCGTTTGTTCGCATCATGTCGGCGCCTAAAAAAGGGCAATTACAGCTGCCTTTTCAGGTAATTACTACGCCAAAGGGTATGAATGTGCTGGCGATTCAGGCTGATGGAACATTGAACTACTGGCAGGAAAACGGAAGTGTATTGCCCCATTTTCCAACTCGAATTGAGCGCTCGAACGAAGATGAATATCAATTGGAATTTGTTGGTCCGGCACTCTTGCCCGCTGGCCAGACAATGATTCAAACGATTGCTAAAGAGGGGCAGCTATTCACGCTAAACGCTAACGGATTGATAGCCAAGCGAACTCAATTGTTCCGGCCTATTCGTAACGAGTCGTTCCGGCTTTTTCCAGATGAAGATCAAACGAATTGGTTATTGCTTCGTACGAGTGATACAGAGGTAACTATTTTGGATCAGCGTGGCCAACGCATGTTTGATGTTCGTGCTTTGCAATCGGGGCGTAATAATGTTCGTTATCACCGACTCGGCGCCGGCATTGAACTGGTCAGTGTGAAATCAGGTGGATTTACAACCTTGTATGACATGAATGGTCGGATTATTGGCGAACGGCCCATTCCAAGTGATTTTCCGGTAGCTTTGCAATTCGACGAACGCACCAACGAGTTATATATTTTGAGCGGAGTCCAGCAAGCCGTTCAGTTATTCAGCATCCGACTTAGATAGCTAGGGGCATTAGTCCTTATCATCCATATTTATGCGTATTCTTCGTTACACAGTCTTATTAGTTGCGCTTATTCTCTGGGGAGGAGGCTTATCGACGACTGTATCGCGTTGGCTTTATCGAACTGGCGTCATTGTTGATGATTACCGATTTGGAGATTTATACCGGCTCTCGGCCTTGCCTCAATTTAAAGTACCTCAACCTGTTTGTCCACCGTCAAACCGATCGTCAGATACAGCTTCAACACACCTGTATCTGATTGGTGATAGTTTTTCGGAGCCACAGCGCCTAAGCCAATCCGATTTTCAGGTAAGTCACTATCAACGAGTTGGCTGGGATAATCAACAACGAATTCAACTAGATACAAGCAAACGTAATGTGTTGCTCATGGAAACGGTGGAACGCCATTTTCGGGAGCATTTCGCCAAACACATTACGGAATTTGTGGTGGCAACGGATACAATTCAGTCCCCGACGCCAAAGCCTACATTCTGGCAACGAACCCTGAAAGAGTTTCATCTGAGTGATGTAGAGGAGCGACTTGAATCGGCACTTTTTAGCCGCGATTGGGCATTTTGGTTTAAGGAACTGAAAGCAACGTTGACATTAAATTGGTTCGACCGGGAAAATGGCAGTGTTAGCCTCTCTAAGAATCATCAGCATATTTTTCTGCATAGTGATTCGGATTCGACAAAACGTTTGAATTCGTCTTTTTCGCCTTTGGAAGATGCGGAAGTAAATAGACTGGTCGATAGTGTCAATTCAGTAGTTGCTCACTACAAGAGATCAGGTTTCGATGAAGTTTATCTAGCCATCGTTCCTAATAAGGCAAGCATAGTTGAAACGCAACGCACAAGTTACAATCACCTGATTGAGCGTGTTCAGAATCACCCAGGGCTTACAGTGCCGTTCATTAATGTGTATGATCCATTTAAACAGGCTAGTCAATCGCCTTATTTAAAGAGCGACACCCACTGGAACTGTGAAGGCCGAAAAATTTGGCTAGATCTATTCAGGCAGAAAGCCAGGATTTAATCGACTAAATAGGGGAGGTATGGCTCCAGTTTGTCGGTATCCCGAAAAGCCGATACCTGATGGAGCTGATTATTGTAGGCATCGTACCGAAGTTCGACGTAGAAATCGCGTAGGTTATACAGCAGGAAGATATTTTCCCCTTCATACCGATTGGCAAGGATGTCTCCCGCAAAGTAAAGAGTGTCGAGCTGCTGTTCAGCAGGAAGTCGGGTAAAATCGGCGGGTTGCATAAGCGGACGGGGTTGACAAGCGAAATAAACAAAAGTCGGGCGGCTCACCAAATGAACCGCCCGACTTTGTATAATACAACTAAAATAGTTTGCTGTATAACTTAAATAGTTTTTTGGGGTAATAATCCCAATGTCAGCCTATTACAGTCACAACTTAAACCTACTATTTTCAACGAAAATCTTACCCTATTTTTACTTCTTTTCCCGATTTCGCTGCGGCATAAATAGCCTCTACAATTCGAATGTCGCGCAACCCTTCTTCACCCGGTACCAGCATAGGCTTTTTGCTCATAATAGCTTCGGCATCGTCATCCATTTGTCTGGTTTGCTGCCCTGGTACGTCATACGGATGTTCAATGCGTCCGCCATTACTCCAAATGCCTTTCTGCCCATTATACCCTGAGTACGGTTCCATGTGTAATGTACCTTTTGAGCCTGTAACATTCAGGTAATTCATGCTCATTCCATAGCTGGTTTGCAGGGCTGCCCGGGCACCACTCGGAAAAACAAGCTGGACCATGGACGTTTCATCGAGGCCATTTTTGTAAACGTTAGGACGGGTCGTATACTGCTGGGCTGTCACGGCAATCGGTTCTTCACCAGTAGCCAGCCGAGCCCCCTGAATTACGTAAACACCCATGTCGTACATAACTCCGCCACCCATTTCTTTCTTCTGTTTCCAGTGATCCGTACGCGCATCGTAGTAAGCAGCCGAGCAACTAACCATCAGTACCTTACCAATTTTACCGTCGCGTAATGCCTTTACATATTCTTGAGTGTTTGGTTCATGATGCAACCGATAGCCGATGGACAACGATACTTTGTTTTTCGCACAGGCATCAATCATATTCTGGCACTCCTTTGCCGTAACGGCCATTGGTTTTTCGCACCAAACGTGTTTTCCCGCTTTCGCTGCCCGGATTACATACTCTTCGTGCATGGAAGGAGGGAGCACCACGTATACGACGTCGATGTCGGGATTATTGGCAATTTGATCGAAATTCTGATACGTGTAGATATTTTTATCGGGGATATTATACTGCTTTTTCCATTTTTCTGCCTTAGCAGGTGTACCTGTCACAATACCTGCCAAATAACAATTCTTCGTTTTTTGTAGGGCAGGAGCCAGTAGATCAGTACTGTAATAACCCAGCCCAACTAAAGCAACACCGAGCCGATCTTTGGCCGGACGAGTCGCTGACCAAAGTGCATTGGGAGTAATCGTAGTCGCCAAGCCAGTTAGTCCAGCTGTTTGAAGGAATATGCGTCGTGAAGCCATGCTCTTTCCAGGTTTGATGTTAGAAACTAAAAAATGAAACTTTACCAGACAAACTCAAAAACTTTTCTGTTCTAATTATGGAACCACCTATTTTTGCCCCATGTCTAAAAAAGTCAATATTGGTTTAGTGCAGATGAGCTGTTCGGCAGATGTCGAAGCGAATGTGCAGAAAGCCATCGATGGTATTCGTAAAGCGGCCCAATTAGGGGCTCAGATTGTTTGCTTACAGGAATTATTTACATCGCTTTATTTCTGCGATGTTGAAGATCATCATAATTTCAGTTTAGCTGAAGCCATTCCCGGTCCAACGACGGATCGACTGGGAAAATTGGCAGGCGAGTTAGGCGTTGTTATCATTGCATCGCTGTTCGAAAAACGTGCTCAGGGGCTGTATCACAATACCACAGCTGTACTGGATGCGGATGGGACCTATCTGGGAAAATACCGGAAGATGCATATTCCCGATGATCCAGGTTATTACGAAAAATTCTACTTTACACCAGGCGACCTTGGCTACAAAGTTTTCGATACAAAATTTGCCCGGATCGGCGTGTTGATTTGCTGGGATCAATGGTACCCTGAAGCAGCCCGGATTACTTCGTTGATGGGTGCCGAAGTTCTTTTTTACCCAACTGCCATCGGTTGGGATACGGCCGAGCCCGATCCGCAACAGAATGAAGAGCAGTACAATGCCTGGCAAACGATCCAGCGCAGTCACGCTATTGCCAACGGCGTTCATGTAGTATCCGTAAACCGAGTTGGCCGGGAAGCCGATCAGCAGTTTTGGGGTGGATCATTTGTTGCAAATCCATTTGGTTCATTACTCTATCTGGCTCCGCACGATCAGGAAATTGTTCACGTGCAAACGGTTGATCTGGCTCTTTCGGAAAAATATCGCACCACCTGGCCCTACTTCCGCGATCGACGCATCGACTCCTACAAACCCATTACGAAACGATACATAGACTGATGTAGGGTATATGATGTATGGTGTATGCTATAGGACGTAAAAATGTCTTTCCAATAGTCTACATCGTATATCCTACATCTTACTTCATACATCTTTATGAACCTTGGTATTGAAATTGGTGGAACGAAGCTGCAATTGTTCACCAGCAACGACAGCCGCCAGATTACACAGCGGTTTCGATTGGCGATTGATCCGACTCAGGGCGCAGAAGGAATTCTGACGCAAATTGCCGACACCATACAGCAGATTTCTGGTCCAATTAAGTCGATAGGGGTAGGATTTGGCGGTCCGGTCGATTGGCAAACGGGACGGATTGCAACCTCACATCAGGTAGGAGGCTGGTCTGGTTTCGAACTCGGCGATTGGCTTCGTAATCAAGTTCCAGGTGCAACTGTTCGAGTTGAGAATGATGCGAATGTAGCTGCACTTGGTGAAGCTCGGCGGGGCGTTGCCACTGGCTTTACGAATGTGTTTTACGTCACACTGGGTAGTGGATGTGGAGGGGGGATGGTCGTCGATCAAAAACTCTATCACGGAGCATTACCCGGCGAAGCTGAGATCGGTCATCTGTGGCTGGTTCCGCCAGGGGATTCTTCAGAAGGCCAGACAATCGAACAGACAGTATCTGGCTGGGCGGTCGATCAACAAATCCGGACATTATTGCCGCAATTACCGGATGATTCGGCTCTAAAAATCGCTGTACAACAGGCACATAATCAGGGAAAAGTGGGAAAAGAAGCCCAATTTCTGCATGCAGCCTACGAAGCGAGCGATCCAGTAGCTCGTATGCTGATTGAACAAATTGGCTCCGTCCTGGCACTTGGATTATCGCACGTTGTTCACCTGTTTCACCCCGATGCAATTGTATTAGGTGGGGGGCTCTCACTAATTGGCGAACCCCTACGTGCCGCCGTTCGTCAGGCATTACCCCGTTTTGTCATGAAGGCATTTCAACCGGCTCCTATCGTTTTACTCGCTAAACTTGGCGAAGATGCCGTTCCGATTGGTGCGTTAGAATTAATGAACAATTAGGGTTTACTATAAACCGTTTACCATGAATCAAGCCTATTTTAAGAATTACCTCGAGCAACAGAAAGCGGCCTACGACGCTATTCCAACGGATCGTGTTGAGCACTTTATCAATCTGATCAAAAAAGGCTGGGAAGAAGACAGGCAGCTGTTTGCATTCGGAAACGGCGGCAGTGCATCCAATGTGTCGCACTTTATAACAGACCTGGGTAAAAGTGCTTCAGATCGGATGGGGAAGCGTTTTCGATGCCTGTCGCTGAACGAAAATTTGTCGTGGATTACGGCTATCGGTAATGATTATGCCTACGAAGATGTGTATCTGCGACAACTCCAGAATTATGCCCGGCCGGGTGATCTGGTTCTGACACTGAGTGTAAGCGGTAATTCGCCAAACGTGGTCAAAGCCGTGCAATGGGCAAATGACAACGGTCTGACAACGATGGCGTTGGTAGGTGGTAAGGGCGGGAAATTAGCTGAGATAGCTCACGAATCGATTATTATTCAGGATACGCACTATGGCCGTGTGGAAGATGCCCAAATGACTATCTGCCACCTGTTATGTTATGGGTTTATCGAAAGCTGAATTATGAGCTTAGTAAGAACGCTGACTGAAAAGACTTATAAAATCCGGTTTGAATTTTCGCTTACAAAGGCACCCCAAGCTCCTTTCTTGGTCTTTTTGCCGGGAGCAACGGGTAAAGCGTTAGCATGAAAGTGATGGCAAACGGCAATCGCCAAGGCATCAGTTGCGTCGAAAAATTGAGGATTCAGATTTTCGCCTAACAGATGGCTAACCATGTGCGAAACCTGTTCTTTGGTTGCGTTGCCATTGCCTGTTACGGACTGTTTGATACGCCGGGGTGCATACTCGACAATCGGAATATTGCGCGATAGGGCAGCTGCCATAACAACGCCTTGCGCCCGGCCCAATTTCAGCATTGCCTGTACATTCTTGCCGAAAAATGGATCTTCAATCGCCATCTCATCCGGATGATATTCATCAACCAGGCGTAGGATAGTTTCGTAAAGTTTCTGGAGCTTCAGTTGGTAGGTAGTATATTTGGTCAACTGAACGACGCCATACTGAATCATGGTCATGGCTCCCGATTTCACCGAAATAATGCCGTAACCGGCAACTTGTGTGCCCGGATCGACGCCGAGAATAATTTTCTCAGAAATTCGATTCTCCGGAATAATCGCTGGTGAATTGGGTATATTAATCATAGCTGGGCGTAGGCTCTCTTACAAAGTAACGTGTTCTCCTCTGTTTTGTCGCTGAAACCGGGTAAAAAAATCGTCTTTTGGGCTAAAATTGTCGTCTTAGCTGGTCTCGTCGCCTATATTGGCTACGTACTTCGGCAGCAACCGTTCGACTGGGAAGTAGCCCGAAAGCAATTTCGTAAGGTTGAACACCCTGAACACTGGCTTATTGGCCTGATCGTGCTCATGCCGATTAATTGGGGACTGGAAGCGCTAAAATGGCAGATTTTACTTCAACGAATTGAACGTACATCCTTTTGGGAGGCCTATCGCGGTGTCTTGGCAGGGGTATCGTTAGGGTTTGCGTTACCCGCACAATTGGGTGATACCGCCGGACGAGTTTTATCATTACGATCGGGCGAACGCGGATCGGCCATTGGGGCCTCGCTCGTATCCGGGGGGATGCAATTTTACGTTGCGCTGGTTTTTGGAACAATTGCCTGGATGCATCATCTGGATGTTGTGCCCGACCGCCATACTATAGCAGGGCGATGGCTTCTAATACTATTAAGCTGTCTAACAATAGGAGGTATTGCTTTCGGAGTAGTTCGTCACAAGCTTATTCAATGGGTATCGAGTCGGCCTTCATTAGGCCGATGGGCTACATATTGGGATGTGGCAGGGGTATATTCTGATCAGGAAATTGCCTGGGCACTCTTGGTAGCTGCCTCACGCTATGTTGTATTTTCCGGTCAATTTTACCTTGCCATGAACGCTGTTGGTATAAGACTATCGCCGGCGATTGCTGCATCGGGAATTGGGCTGGTGTATTTGGTGAAAACAATTACACCAGCGTTTAATTTACTGAGTGATTTAGGGGTTCGGGAAGCTGCTGCATTATGGGTTTTTTCTCCTTTCTTCATCCCCGCTTCTGTATTGATTACAGCCACTTTGTTGCTTTGGTTTGCTAATATTCTAACGCCTGTACTGGTCGGCCTGATTTGGGTTTGGAAATTGAAGATCAACCGATAAGTACTAGCCCTAAGTTAATAGGCGTTAGTCTGTTGTGGCTGTAGATTGTTTAGAAAAGCCATTTTAGTGTCTGTTCTATGACTTTTTTTTTACTGGCTATCACGGGTTTGTATGCGCTCTTTACGCTCTCGCTATGGCTTATCTGGTTACGAATGCCGACGGTATCGACAGACATGACATGGGTAGATGCTCCCTGGATAACCGTTGTGATACCCGTTCGAAACGAAGCAAAAAATATACTGGATTTATTACAGGATCTTGATAAGCAAACATATACTCACTTTGAGGTAATTGTTGCAGATGATTCGTCGACGGATGATACGCTCGAAATTATTCAGACGTACGCGAAAACAGCTTCGTATGCATTACGTCCATTACCCTTAGCCAACGATACTTCGCGCTCGCCCAAAAAGCGTGCGATTTCGCAAAGTATCGCATTAGCAAAAGGTGAACTCATTGTCACTACTGATGGCGACTGCCGCGTTGGACCTGATTGGTTGACGTCGATTGCAACTGTTTATCAGAGAACTGGATCAAAGCTCATAGCTGGTCCGGTTACATTTACAGCAGAATCAACAATTTTCGATTCACTACAAACCGTAGAATTCGCCAGCTTGATTGGTACAGGGGCTTGCACGATTTCGATTGGGTTGCCAACAATGTGCAACGGAGCAAACCTTTGTTACGTAAAGGAAGTATTTACGGAAGTGGGTGGTTTCGACGGGGTAGACCATTTGGCATCTGGTGACGACGAATTTCTGATGCACAAAATTGCATCCCGTTACCCAACAGGCATTCAGTTCTTAAAAAATAATGAAGCTATTGTTCGAACGAAACCGCACCAATCCTGGGACGCATTTTATAACCAGCGTAAACGGTGGGCGAGTAAGTGGCGAGCCTATCAGACGTATTGGCCATCGGTATTAGCCGTTTTTGTTTTCCTGAGTAATGCTGCACCAATCGTTGCAACTTTTGGCTGGTTATTCGGATTTATAGACGGAAATACCACACTAATCGTTATTGGACTAAAAGCTGTAACTGAGTTTTTGTTTTTACGGCAGATTCTTGTTTTTTTACAAAAAAAATCGTCGGTTGGAATCATCCCATTGACACAAATTATATATCCATTTTATACCTTGTTTTTTGGGCTGGCTGCTCAGACGAAGGGGTATATTTGGAAAGGGCGTAAACTTCACTGATGTAAGATGTAAGATAATTGATGTATAGTGTGCAAGGCGATTCTACATCATATATCCTACATTTTACATCCTATATCAACTAAAAGCCTTGTCATTTTTTCTCCATAAATCGAATTTCCTGCTGCGTACGGTCTATCCTGAGTGCTGGTGGAAGATTGAGGATGAGAGCGAACCAACGCTCTATCTGACGTTCGACGATGGGCCTATTCCTGAAGTGACTGAATTTGTCCTGGAACAACTGGATAAATTTTCAGCGCAGGCTACGTTTTTCTGCATTGGCGACAACGTACGGAAACACCGTGATATGCTTTATAAGGTACTTGAAGCAGGGCATATGGTGGGTAATCATACATTTAATCACCTCAATGGATGGAAAACAGAGGACTCTGTCTATCTAAAAAATATACAAAAATGCCAGGAGGTGTTAGGCGTTGAAACGTCATTGTTTCGCCCGCCGTATGGACGGATTCGGAAGACGCAGGCGGCTCAGGTCATGGAGGAGTACTCGATTGTGATGTGGGATGTGCTGACGGGTGATTTCGACCGTAAGCTGTCAGCCGATGTATGTTTACGAAAGACCATTCAATATACAAAGCCTGGCTCAATCGTAGTTTTTCATGATAGCCTGAAAGCCTGGCCAACCATGCGGTATGTGTTGCCCCGTACGCTAACTCATTTTGCCGAGCGAGGCTATTCATTCCGAGCCGTTCCGCAACCCGTTTATGCTGGATACTGACCAGCCAGGACCACCACCAATCAGCATTCTGATTGCCGCCCGCAATGAAGAATCGACTATACTAGATTGTCTGCGGGCTATCGATCGGCTCGATTACCCATCTGATCGGTTTGAAGTCATTGTTGGTAATGACCAATCTACAGATCAGACGGCTGAGCTAGTTAACCAGTTTATAGCCTCACGTCCTAATTTTCAATTAGTTGCGATAACCGAAAATGTTGCCGGATTACGCGGGAAAGCCAATGTCCTCGCTCAACTGACTGGTCTTGCAAAAGGACAGTATCTTTTCTTTACAGATGCCGATACGCAGGTGCCGCCGAGCTGGCTGGTAGAAATGGGGGGGGCTTTTAAGAAAGATACAGGAATCATTACCGGTATTACACTCCCTGAAGGGCCGAGCTTATTCCATAAGATACAAACAATTGACTGGCTCTATAACCTGACGTTGACGTATTTGGTGGGTAGTTTAGGCATTCCTGTAACAGCAATGGGTAACAACATGGCCGTCAGTCGTCGGGCGTATGAAGCCGTTGGGGGATACGAATCATTGCCATTTTCAGTGACAGAAGATTATACGTTGTTTTGGGCAATTGTGCAGAAAGGGTATGGTTTTCGAACCTTATTCACTGAGAGAATACTGGCTCAAACAAAACCCATAAATACGTTCATTGCTTTTTTACAACAACGAAAACGCTGGATGCGGGGAGCAGTGCAACTGCCTTTGGGGGTTGTCACTTTATTATATCTAAATTATCTGGCAGGCCCCTTATTGCTATTGCTGGGCTGGTTTATGCCAGCGGTCGCTATAGGGTTATATCTTAGTCGCTTACTAATTCAGACAACGGTCCTGTCGATGGGAATAAGTTGGTTAAGACGGAACCGATTATGGCCATATGCGTTATTATTCGAATTATACCAGCTTATTATTGGCCCTGTCGCCATTCTAAATTACTGGCTCCCCACTGCGATTGACTGGAAAGGTAGGAAATATGAATAGGTATAAAGTTATAGTGTCATAGAATTATCACTGGAAGAAAAGGCATTTATCTATCTTTTCTTCCAGTGATAACTCTACAACCGAACAACTCATAGAATTTAATGATCCTGATTGACACCCACGCCCATATTTATGATTCGCAGTTTGCTGATGAGCAGGAAGCTATGCTACATCGGGCAGAAATGGCGCAAATCAGCCAAATCTGGATGCCCAACTGTGCTCGCGAAACCATAGACGGCATGATGGCATTAGCCAACCAATATCCCGAGCGCTGTTTACCCATGATGGGGCTTCATCCCGCTTATGTAAACGATACCGTTGATGACGAACTGGCAGCCATAGAAGACTTATTGAATCGCAATGCGTTTATGGCTGTGGGTGAAATTGGGCTCGATTTTTATTGGGATATGACGTTTGTTGAACAACAGTTTTTGGCGTTCGAGACACAGTTGCGTTGGGCATCTAGTCAAAAATTACCCGTTTCGATGCATACTCGATCGGGGCACGATCGGAATGCATTTAAGGAAGCGGCTGATGTTATAGAGAAACTGGCTTTACCAGGATTAACCGGCATTTTTCACTGTTTTGTCGGAACGCTTGACGAAGCCAACCGCGCAATTGACATGGGCTTTAAATTAGGTATCGGTGGGGTGGCTACGTTTAAAAATGGCGGTCTCGATAAGGTATTACCGCATATTGGGCTGGAACATCTTGTACTAGAGACCGATACCCCTTACCTGGCTCCTGTACCACACCGCGGCAAACGAAATGAGCCTGCCTACCTACGATTAATTGCACAGCGCGTAGCTGACCTTAAACAGGTTAGTCTCGATGATGTAGCGCGCCATACAACAGCCAATGCTCACTCGCTGCTCCCTGCCTTGTATACAACCTTACTGCCTTAACTACTGCCAAATCAGGTACTTCATCATCATAACTTGTAAGCGATAAAATGCCTTACAGAACCATTCACATTAATCCAGTTATCACGAGTAATTCGCGACCGTCCGTATTGGTAATCTATACGGGGGGAACGTTTGGCATGGTCTATGACCAGCAAGCAGGCCAACTTGTTCCCTTTGACTTTGAACGCGTACTCGACCGACTTCCAGAACTCAATCGACTGAACTTCGATATTACGCTTCTGACGTTAAATAACATTATTGACTCGTCGAATATGAAACCGGAGGTTTGGGTTGAACTCGCTCAAATCATTCAGACTAATTATGCGCAATACGACAGTTATGTAGTTCTTCATGGCACGGATACCATGGCTTATACAGCGTCGGCGCTAAGTTTCATGCTGATCGGATTGAACAAGCCTGTTATTCTTACAGGAGCACAACTGCCAATTGGCGTAGCGCGCAGTGATGCACGAGAAAATTTTATTACAGCACTGGAAATAGCCGCAGACGTGGAAAATGGGCATCCGATCGTTCCAGAAGTATGCGTATACTTTAATTCGTTACTACTGCGAGGAAATCGATCCACCAAACGGGAGAGTGTTCAGTTTAATGCCTTTGTATCCGAGAATCACCCACATCTAGCGAATGCGGGTGTGAGCATCGATTATAACCGACCATTTATTCGGCCCTACAAACCAGATCAGGAATTAACAATACGAACTGTGTTAGATGCCAACGTGACAATTCTGAAGCTCTTTCCGGGAATCTCCCAGCCAGTCGTTGAATCGGTTCTAAATATTCCCAACCTACGTGGTGTAGTATTGGAAACGTTTGGAGCCGGGAATGCCCCAACCGATGCATGGTTTCTGGATTCACTTAAACGTGCTGTTGATCGCGGAGTGTTGATCTTCAATGTGTCACAATGTCAAGGAGGTCGTGTGACACAGGGCCAATACCAAACCAGCAAACAGATGTTGCAAATCGGGGTCGTCAGTGGGGCCGATATTACGACAGAAGCAGCCATTACCAAACTGATGGTGCTACTCGGACGGGAAAGCGATCGTGGACTTGAAGCATCAACACGATTACGTACGTTGCTGGCTCAGCCCATAAGTGGTGAAATGAGCGAATAGCTCTTTTTTTGTAAGAGTATATTGCGTTTTTACAGTCAATCCTGCATCTTTGCACTCCCAAAGTCGAAGAGAGCTGCCGGAGTGGTCGAACGGGTCTGATTCGAAATCAGAAGTACTCGCAAGGGTACCGGGGGTTCGAATCCCTCGCTCTCTGCCAACACTAAATCGTCACCGGGCCGGCGGCCCGGTGACGATTTTTCTTAGAGAGGTGTCCGACTGGTTGGATTTTCCAGTCGGACAGCAAGCTTCTGAACGAGAGCTAGTTAAGCCTATTTTAAGGCATGTTAAGGGGCAAATGCTGAAGCCGTACAAAAAGTCCAAACTCTATTCAGCGGGTGGGAACCTCGCTGAAAAGTGGTATGGCTACTTCAGCTACGTACACTCCAAAACGGGCACATTCCAATAAATCTCGTCTGAATTTTGCTCAAACAAAGATTGATGATCTAATGAGAAGATTTTCGATTGATAGAGATAAGGCTAAAATGCTATTATTTGCAATTGATCGAAAAGCATTCGGAATTGATATATCAATCGCGACAAATGGTGGTATATCCGTTGATCAACTAGAAACTATAAAATTACCTCGAATCATTGTTGGTAGGCTATTGCAATCATCTCATAAAAATGCTGAAGCAAGTGTTGATAACGAATTGAAAAATTATATTCTAAATGAAACAGATGTAAAAGAAAGCATAATAGGTGCTGAAAATCAAAAAACGGGTCTATTAAAAAATATAATTATAGGACTAATTGGTGCAATAGTTGGTGGAATATTAACTTTTTATGTATAAGAAATTTTTTCTACCTTTAATGTTTGGGGTACTATTTTGGTAACTTTTATTGCAAGTTTAGTACTGTATTTTATCAGAGAAAAATATAGATCAGGATATGGTATTTTTGAATTTTTAGTAGGACTAATTATCTCATTTTTAGTTAACCCTAGCTCACCTGAAATTATTACTGATCCAAATTTAAGCCTCAAGATCCTCGGCGGATTATATATTATGGTCCGTGGCCTAGATAATATCGTCAAAGGGCTAGAAGGCAGAAAACAAGGAATTTGGCTCAAAGAAAATTGGGGTATAGGAAAGTAAGTTAAACCTCCCACCATGAACTAACGCCTATGCCAACACCCAGGGAACGAAAGCTCAGGCCCATTCTGATTCTGATCCTTGCCTTGCTCAGTGTGAGCTTTATCCTGTTTTGCTACATGGTCGCAAAGGGATACTTAACGCGGTAAAATCAATTAGTTAACCAGATACATCTAACCTCCACACCATGAAACAACTATTTACTGTATTCGCTGTAAGTCTTTTAGCTATTCAGCTTGTAGCCGCTCAGTCCAAAAAGAAGGACCTGATAAAAAAACTTGATGCGGCCATTCTAACCTATGTATAAACGCGTATACCGCCCAGCCCCGCCGTATTTCCCACTGATCCGGTTCGCTATAAAGTGAAAACCCTATCCTACCGGCTCATTGGAGAAGCAGAGCTCGATTCAATTCTGCTTGGTGACTATCTGTCAGGCCAGTATCATTACCGCCATTATATAGAAGGGCAGGATGGAAGTGCAAACCTATACCTGGATAGTGCAACCAATGCGACATCACAGCAGCAAAAAGCCCATTTTTTAGCCCTGTCCAAACGTTTTGCCGACAATGTCAAGCGCTTGACTGATTCTATCAACCGATATGACCGGGATATTCCTTTGCTGAGAGGGCGAATCAAAAGCAAAACGCATGGCAACCGAACGTTTTATTATACAAGTACTGAGTTAGAAGTATCCATAAATAATAAAACTGAGGTTGAGAACTCGCACTTCCTTATATCCAGGGATCTTAGCGTGCAAAAACATTTCCTGTTGGGACCCCCTAAAAAAACACTAAATGACGTTGGCACCAAAATACCTATAACAGCCGAAGCGAAACGGGAGGTTAAGCTTTTATGGAGTGATACAACAACCCTGCATTTGCATAGGCTTCATGTCTACGTAGGTTCTGCTAAGAAGACCCCATCTGAGCTTCAGGCAGCTGCCGCATTCATGAGAAAGGAATGTTCTAGCTACTGTTGGAGTATTTCGCTTTGGGATAATCAGCAGGCTTTCGCCTTATGGAAAAACAAACAGAACGATGCTCAGTGGCTGAAAAAGAACTGGGTCTCTATCTGTGAACACAAGCTGGGCGAGTATCGCATATCTTCTGGTGAATTAATGCTTTACCCTTTACTAGATGCAGAGTATC
>NZ_BAAHBD010000026.1:67070-163761 GCF_054776975.1 Spirosoma harenae
AAACGTATGTCCAGCCGCAAATCCCTCCTTGCCCAAAAACGTATACGCTAGTCGCTTGTTCCCAAAAACCACCACTTCATGAAACAGCCTTGTTAAAAACTTGAAACAAAATTCAGCTTAGCCCTTTGGGCAGTGATTTAGACAAAGAAGACAATAACTAATTAATTTTCACAACTGTACATCCGTACTTGCTATGAGTGATGATAAGCTATTAACGTATTTTTTTATACTGATGGGAAGTGTCATCGTGATTCCCATTCTATATGGTTTGTTTTCCCTGGTAAAGTCGTTGAAAAAAAGAAAAGCATTGAATGAAAAGGTAAACCAACGCCAGAAAGCCGAACAGGAAAAAGAAGCGACAAAACTGGCCAATCGGGAAATCGCTAATCGGCACTACTCGACGGTCAATCAGGAGGACTGGCAACAGGAAGCCTATGAGGGGCGGCTCGATAGAGCGCCAATGGTTGAATTTAAAAACATCATCCTCTATTACCCGCGACATATTGACGAAACCACAAAAACAAGTAACGACAGAGTCAAAACAGGCAACTATTCTATTGACTCAGTTGGTACGATTAGACCTGAAACATTCTCACTTACCCATACTACCCGGACGGTACAATTGAAATTTCTTTGGCTCAATAATAATCCCTTTCCGGTCGATCTTCTCTTGCGGTTTGATACGTACCAAGAGCCAATTCGTAACAAAGACGGTATCTTTATTAAGATGTATACCGATACGCCAGAAGCCAGCCGAACGGGTCTACCTCCAGGCGAGACCGGGTTCGTGACCTTGGATTTAGATGGCTCTTTTAACAAAAAAAATCCTCATCCTGATAAAAATTATTTAGGCCGCCCCATAAAACTAGAAAGCGTTTTTGTCAGGCCGAGTGCTTCACATGAGGGGTGGAAGGAACATAAAGTGGATATAAAAGTCACACGTTTTAAAAGAAGTAAATCCTGATAACCGACTATATAACAGTCAAAAAGATTATACCTATGCCTGAAAATTCTACTATCAATACTGTAGCCCTCTATTCTGAAATAGCCAGCATCGCTGCCTCCTCGCTGACCAGCTTTGAATTACAACTAAAGGATTTATCCAAAGCCGAGCAGGTTTACTGGAAGAACAAACGGCGCAAGGTGGAACTGGATATTCTGATCAAATTCCTTACCCCGGATGGTGAGCCAAAGCCAACCGATGCTCCCTACGAAAAATTAATTCAGGAGCGGTATGAATTATCAATGAAGTTACTGGAGTACTATTCCGAAAATCCGTAGTAGGCTACCCAGGGGAGTTAAACGGCTTTGGAAATTGAGCCAGTCCCCAATTCTATAAATACATAAACCTCCCACCGTGAAACCGCTAAACCGTTGTAGAGATGGACGAGTTTCAATTAATAGATCAACTTTTAATCACACTGGAATCTGGTGGAATTGTAATCATTACCAAAAGTACAAATGATTCTGAGGTTGATGCAATTTTCAGAGCCGAAGCTTATGGGCTATTAATTCAAAGTGGCAATCGATACCGATTGACTCAAAGAGGTTATGAAGTAATCAATTCTGGAGGATTTAAAATTTGGGAGGAGACCAATCAACAACGAGAAAATGAGGCACATCGGGCAGTAATAGACAGTGCAAGCGCCACTGTTGATGCGGCCGGCTCGGCAAAGCGCTCAACGTATGCTGCATGGTTCTCAGGTGTAATTGCTTTGGTGGCTGTTGGCCTGACCTTCTATCAGATCTGGAAAGGTTCTGAATCCGATAAAGAGTTCAACGCATTAAAAAAGCGAGTTGAAATAATAGACTCGCTAAGGCGAGTCCCGCAGCCAGTCCCGAAACCCATAAAGGCTCCGAAAGAAACGAGAAAAAAGAAGTAAGCCTTTTCATACTATAAAGTTAACCTATATACGTCGCTAAAAACCGATCTCCTTAATACTATTTCCACCCAGACTTGCATAACTGCCCCAAAATCCCGTATTTCGCGTTCCGTTCGTCAATCGTTCGCTTTTAGTTCTGCTATTTACTTCCGATTTCGGGGCAAAATGAAGTTGAGACGAAGTTGGGGACAAAAATAACTTCCTAATTATCAACCAATTGGGTAAGGAAAATAGAGAGGTGTCCGAGTGGTTGAAGGAGCACGCCTGGAAAGTGTGTATACGGGTAACCGTATCGAGAGTTCGAATCTCTTCCTCTCTGCATATACCCTTGTAAATGTCTGTATCCTAGGCGTTTGCAAGGGTTTTTTGTTTAGTTGCAATCTGATTGCAACGAACGGAGTAGTTGACTAGTTGATCTAAGTTGCTGTTATTGAAAAAAATAGAACAAGCTGCCTAAACTGACCTCAGTTTGGATCAATGATAAACGAAACATCGGCCCTGAAATTACTGGAAGGTTCTAACAGGGAAGTAATTCCAGGGCGTACTTAACCCGGTACTGGAGCCACTTCAGCGCAGCAACACTCTTTGTAGTTTCGTACTCTAAAGCGTCGATCTGACATACTATCGTAACCAATTCCCAGGCTGACTTATAGGGGTAGAAGTCGTCTGCACTCTGAATCACCTTCCAGAGCGTTTCACGAAATTCAATAAACATAGTGTCAAGTGATTGAGGGGATTTTAAGGAAGAAATCCTGTCTGATAGAATATGTAAGTATGAATGGTGTTTCATGAAAAGGCAACTAATTAGGTCTCTAAAAAGATTGCTTCGCCAGTAAATTGTGAGCTATCGGGCTGGTAAGTATTGATTTCATGCAGGATTATCATACCATATAGGTTATCAAATACAATAGTGAAAACACTCCTGTCGGCCTATAGTTTTATAGCATGCAGAACCATTAACCTACTATATATGTGGCAGGAAAAAGATAACCAACTTACTCGCGAATTTGAATTTGCTGATTTTAGCGAAGCATTCGCATTTATGACTCGTGTGGCGCTTATCGCAGAGAAAATGGATCATCATCCGTGGTGGTCGAATGTGTACAATCAGGTTACTATAAAACTGTCCACGCACGATGCAGGCGATGTGATAACCGATAAAGATCGCAAGCTGGCGGAAGCGATCGATAAAATTGTTTAAGATGTATCGTTTAAAGTTTCAGGCTGGCTGGCGAACTTTGAATCGCTTTGGCGATCCGGTTGAACCGTTAAACGTTGACTTATTTTGAAACTCTACCTTGTGCCGACTCCCATCGGCAACTTAGACGATATTACCCTGCGCGCAATCAATGTACTAAAGAGTGTCGATGCTATTCTGGCTGAAGATACCCGAACTTCCAGTGTATTATTACGTCATCTGGCTATCAGCAAACCGCTTCACAGTTACCATATTTTTAATGAACATCAGACCGTACAGCGACTGGTGAACCAATTGAAAGAAGGGAAAACATTGGCTTTAGTATCAGATGCCGGAACGCCGGGTATATCAGATCCCGGTTTTCTACTGGTGCGAGAATGCATTAAAAACGAGATTCCGGTAGAGTGTTTACCCGGCCCGACAGCCTTTGTACCAGCTCTGGTTAACTCTGGATTGCCTAATGATCGCTTTACCTTCGAAGGGTTTTTGCCACACAAAAAAGGTCGTCAAACTCGACTGATGGAACTGGCAGGGGAGGAGCGAACAATGGTTTTTTATGAATCTCCTCATCGATTGCTTAAAACACTCCAGCAATTTTCCGATGTGTTAGGCCCGGATCGACCAGCTAGTGTATCTCGGGAGCTATCCAAATTATTCGAAGAAAATCAACGGGGAACATTGTCCGAACTTATCGCTTATTTTGCCTCAAAAACAATAAAAGGTGAGATCGTTATCTGCGTGCAGGGAAAAGAACCCGTTCGAGGAAAGCCCAAACGAGTCTATGGCAATGACGTTGAGGATGAAGAAGATGAGCAATAGGGTATGGAGTATGAAGCTAGGGGCAGGGAGTAAAAAGTGGATCTGTGGCCTGGTGTGTGTGTGTTGTTTATCACTCATCGTTTATCACTCAGCACATGCTCAAACCCTTTCACCTGCATCAAGGGTTAGCCTGATTACCTATGGTCCTGGTAATGATGATATTTCGTCGGCATTTGGGCACACTGAAATACGAATTGTCGATCCGGTGCTGGGGTTCGATAGCAATTACAGCTATGGGGGATTTGATTACCGGGCCGACAATTTTATTCTCAAATTTTTGCGCGGTACACTGCCTTATTTTATATCGGTTCACAATATAAACCAAGTCATTTATTATTACCAGCAGACGAACCGAAGCATTCGGGAGCAGTATCTGAACCTGTCCCTGACTCAACGGCAGCGTTTATTGACTGCGCTGCAGGAGAATTACAAACCTGAAAATCGATTTTATCGATACAAATTTTATTACGACAACTGTTCAACCCGTCCTCGCGATATGATTGTTGACGTTTGTGGTGATAGCCTGACAATTCCTTCACGGGATCGTATGACGGGGAAATCGTACCGAGATTTAATGAATGACTATCTGACTGAGAAGCCCTGGTATCAGTTGGGTATGAACCTCGCCATTGGGCATCCCGCCGATGAACAGACTAATGGCTGGCTAGCGATGTATCTGCCCGATCAAGTGCATGATCAGTTTGCCCGCGCTACAGTACGCCAGGCAAATGGACTGTCCGTTCCATTGGTTCAGGGTGAACAAACGATTTTTGACCCTCCTAAACTATTTCGTCAGCAAGTTCCCTTTATTTTCGATCCAGATGTTGTTTTTACATTATTTGGTGTTCTGGTGGCTTTATTTACCATACGTCGGTATGTAGTAGCCGGGAAAGTTGATCGCTGGTTCGATCGACTTCTGTTTGGGGTTGTAGGCTTATTAGGGTGGCTTCTGTTTATTATGTGGATGATCAGAGACGATGGCGTGACGGGTTGGAACCCTACTATTCTCTATCTGATGCCACTTCATCTACCATTCATTTATTGGGCTACAAACCGTAACACGACAGCTCGTCGGCGTACGTTTTATTTTGGGGCAACCTCCATCCTGATCTTACTGGGTATTTTTCTGTCTAACATTCCCGGAGGTTTCGATGTGATCTTCCCACTGACGTTATTGATTCGGTGTATAGTGAACCTCCAACCTGTCCGAAAGGCGTACCGTCTGCCTACCCAAATTGATTGATGGCGGTTATAATTTGCCCGAAAGTCGCTTTACTGGTTTACAGTTTACGTCTCGCTACATTCCATGAAAAAACTACTTCTGCCCATTTTTCTATTGATATGGGTAAGTCAGCTACTGGCTCAGCCGTCACAACTATTAGTTACGGTCATCGTGACCCCTGATCACGAAAATTGGGTCTATAAAATCGGAGAGCCGGTTAAATTCACTATTTCCGTATATCGAAACAACGTATTACTCAAGGGCGCGAAACTCCGCTATGAAATTGGGCCGGAAAAGATGGAGCCGACCAAAAAAGAAACGGTAACGCTAAAGGATGGCACATTGGCATTGGAAGGCGGAACCATGAAAACGGCTGGTTTCCTGCGTTGTATTGCCACCGTTGAAGTCGAAGGAAAGGAATATCGTGGCTTAACAACGGCAGGTTTTGATCCGCAGGGTATTAAACCAACTGTTGAAAATCCGGCGGATTTTAAAACGTTCTGGGATAACGCAAAAGCTGACCTGGCCAAAATTCCTATCGACGCTCGGATGACTTTGCTGCCTGAACGTTGTACCGAATTGACTAATGTTTACCACGTTAACCTTCAGAATATCAACAGCTCACGCTTTTACGGAATTTTGTGCGTACCCAAAAAAGAAGGAAAATATCCGGCGATTTTGCGCGTACCTGGTGCAGGTGTACGTCCCTATGCAGGGATGATTGCCGAAGCCGAAAAAGGATTTATTACGCTTGAGGTAGGCATTCACGGTGTTCCGGTTATTATGGACCCCGGCGTCTATGCTGATCTCGCGCGGGGACCACTCAACGGATATCAATCGGCTAATCTGGATGATCGTGATCGGTATTATTACAAGCGGGTATATCTGGGTTGTGTTCGCTCAGTCGATTTTCTGACTAGTCTGCCGCAATATGATGGGCAAAATATAGCGGTTACAGGCGGAAGCCAGGGGGGCGCTTTATCTATTGTTACCGCTGGGCTGGATTCAAGGATCAAGTGGTTGGGAGCGTACTATCCCGCGTTGGCTGATGTGACTGGCTATCTGCATGGACGGGCTGGTGGCTGGCCACACTTGTTTACAGGCAAAGAACTGGCGTTCAACAATAAACCCGATCGGATCAAAACGACAGGCTATTATGATGTAGTCAATTTTGCCCGATTAGTTAATGTACCGGGACGTTATGCCTGGGGCTTTAATGATGAAACCTGTCCGCCAACATCAATGTATGCAGCGTATAACGTAATACCCGGCCCCAAAATACTGGATATTGATTATCTGCTTACTGGTCATTGGACGTATCCGGAACAAACCGAGAAAATGACTAACTGGCTACTCGGTCAGTTGAAAGGTATAAAATAACTCGGAATCAACTTTCTGAATATGGCCGGTTTAAGCGCAACTAAATCGGCCATTTCTGTGTAAAATAATGTATGCAACTATTTGTTAATACCAATCTCGACGATACGCTTAAAGCTGTACTTCAACAGCACCTTCCTGCCGACGTAACGGCGATCTTTCGACATAATTTGCCTAAAGAGGAGCAACAGGCAGCATTCCTGTCGGCTGATGTAGTGATGGGTAATCCACCAGCTGCCTGGTTTGGTGAAGAAGTTCCAAATCTGAAATTCTGGCAGTTAGATTCTGCCGGATTCGACGGATATAAGCAGGCTAAACTGAAAGGATTGGTCGCAAATATGGGCGATTATTTTGCCTGGCCCTGTGCTGAGACCATGATCGCGGGTATTCTGGCTATGTACCGTCGCATTCCCGAATTAGTTATGCTTCAAAACCGCTCGGAATGGGTGGGCGCGCCTATTCGCGACCGGACGGGATTACTACGTGAGAAGCGAGTTGTTATTTTAGGGACAGGTACTATTGGACAGGCTGTACGACAAATGTTGACCGGATTTAATTGTCCAACAAAAATGCTCGCCCGAACCGATCCACAGGCTGAACTGCACACTGTTGAAGAGTTGAAGCAAGAACTATCGCAAACGGATATTTTGATCAACTGCCTTCCAGGCACGGCTACCGGTTTTGTGTCGGCAGATGTACTGGCGGCTATGAAGCCCGGAAGCATATACGCCAATGTAGGCCGAGGAAGCACGACCGATGAGCCTGCCCTGATCCAGGTGCTGCAATCGGGGCATCTCGGCGGTGCTGTTCTCGACGTAACGGCTATCGAACCACTACCTTCTGACAACCCACTCTGGACGTTACCAAACGTATTGTTGACGCAACATACAGGTGGTGGACAACCGAATGAAGATTCTGGAAAAGTTAGCCATTTCCTAGGCAACCTGAAGCATTTTTTGGCTGGAGAGCCACTCGTCAATGCGGTGGATCTGAGCCGTGGTTATTAGTTAATATACCCTGTTGTTGAATGGCTGAAATGGATAATCAATTAACCCATAAAAAAGCGATTAATCGCCGGACATTTATTCAGGCTGCCGGTACGTTGGTAGCGATGGGAGTAGGGGAATCCATTCCAGCTGTTGCCAATAGCCATCAAGCATGTAATTCAGCGAAAACAATTCGGATTAAACAGGTCGATTCCAATTTTGAGCGGGAGCCATTAAATCCCTATCGATTCAAGGGAAGTGCTATTACCGAAAGCTGGCAGGTTGCTTCATTGCTCGAAAGTGATTCAGGTATTCGTAAAATAGGTTTATGTACACAGGGTGTCTTATGGTCTGATTCGAAAGTGTTTGCCGCTCATTCAGAACGGGTTGGCAATGCACTTATGTATGCCATTAGCGATCGGGCATTGCAAATGATAAAAGGTAATTCGTTTACCGATCCAGTTACCTTACTGGAAGAGGTTTTGCCTGAGGTATATTCCTACGCAAAAACCATTACACGTAATCCTGATCTACGAAAAACTTTCGCGCTCAATGCACTGGTGTCCGTCGATAATGCTGCCTGGTTACTCTACGCGCAGGAAAATGGCCTGACTCAATTCGATCAGATTATTCCAGGAAAATACAAACCGGGACTATCGTATCGTCATAAAAATGTAGCCAGTATCCCTTCGTTTAGCGTAGGTACAACGGCTGACACCATCAAAAAAGCAGCTGACGAAGGCTACTTCATCCTAAAACTAAAAACAGGAGCGGCTGGTACGCAAGCCGAAATGCTGGAGAAAGACATTGCATTTCTGACGGCAGTTCACAAAGCCATTGGTCAATACGAGACTCCGTATACCAAGTCTGGAAAGATTCCGTATTATTTCGATGCTAACGGTCGCTACGAAAAAAAAGATACGTTGCTCCGTTTTCTGGACCATGCCCGAAAAATTGGCGCTTTTGATCAGATTGCGGTAATTGAAGAGCCTTTCGAGGAGCAGAATGAAACGTTTGTAGGCGATCTGGGGGTTCGAATTGCTGCCGATGAAAGCGCTCACACAGTCGAAGATGCAGCTATACGGATTCAGCAGGGGTATTCGGCAATTGCGGTGAAAGCCATTGCCAAAACTCTGAGCATGACCATGAAAATCACCCAACTGGCTTATGAAAAAGGTGTCCCCTGTTTTTGCGCTGATTTGACTGTAAATCCTATTCTCGTCGATTGGAACAAAAATGTAGCCGCTCGATTGCCGCCTTTTCCTGGAATGACGATTGGCTTGCAGGAAACGAATGGACACCAGTATTTTAAAAACTGGGATCGATTGATGAGTTACCATCCTAAAACAGGCGCCCCCTGGACCCAAACGGTTCGGGGCGTATATCCAACAGGGGATTCTTTTTATAACGAAAGCGGAGGGATTTTTTTTTCCTCGGCCCATTACGAAGAACTGTTTCGTCAGTCTTGAGAATAGCCTGTAGATTGATTTGCCATCGACTTATACTGAAGAGTATAAATTTTGAAATATACCAAATGTACAAACCATATTTTTGCCGCGCCAAGCGTTCAGAAGCCCAATTCTGAAAAAATTTTCGTATATTTAAGGTATCGAATACGCCAAGAATTGAACCGATTATCCACCAGCTTTTTGCCGGAATAGTTCCCAGACTATGTCAACAACCAACGAAGAAAATGAGGGTTTATTAGATGACGATTTACCCCAGTCCGATGCAGCTCTACCCGCTGAAGAAGAAGGAGTGAATGAAACCCTTGAGTCGATTGACCAACCCATTGCTACTACTAATGAAGTCCTGCATGACCAGACTGTTGTGTCGGGCCTATACGAAAATTATTTTTTGGATTACGCGTCCTACGTTATCCTTGAGCGAGCCGTACCGGCCGTAGAAGATGGGCTGAAACCGGTTCAGCGCCGGATTCTGCACGCCCTCAAGGAAATGGACGACGGGCGTTTCAATAAAGTGGCCAATGTGATTGGGCAGACCATGCAGTTCCACCCGCATGGTGACGCATCCATTGGTGAGGCCCTTGTCAATATTGGGCAAAAAGAATTGCTGTTCGATACACAGGGTAGTTGGGGAGACGTTCGGACGGGCGATGGTGCAGCAGCTCCCCGGTATATTGAGGTTCGCCTGTCGAAATTCGCGCTTGATGCGATTTACAACGATAAGACCACCGAGTGGCAATTGTCGTACGATGGTCGGAAGAAAGAGCCTGTAACACTTCCTGTCAAGTTTCCTCTATTGCTCGCGCAAGGCGTTGAGGGTATTGCGGTTGGGCTATCGACTAAAATTCTGCCGCATAATTTCAATGAGCTGATTGACGCTTCCATTCAGATTCTCAAAGACAAACCCGTTTCGCTTTTCCCAGACTTCCAAACCGGCGGTCTCATCGACATCAGTAATTATAACGATGGTCACCGGGGCGGTAAAGTGCGTGTGCGGGCTCGCATTGAAGAACTCGACAAGAAAACGCTGGCTATTCGCGATGTGCCGTTTGGTGTAACGACTTCGCAATTGATCGACTCAATTGTTAAAGCTGCCGAATTAGGCAAAATTCGCATCAAAGCTCCTAGTCGAACGACAGCCGCTGTCGTCGATAATACGGCGAAAGATGTTGAGATTCTGGTTCATCTTCAGCCTGGCGTATCACCCGATGTGAGCATTGATGCGCTCTATGCCTTTACCGATTGTGAGGTGAGCATTTCACCCAATGCCTGCGTCATTATTGGTGATAAACCTCATTTTGTTAGCGTAACAGATATTCTGCGTGTCAACACACACCAAACCGTTCACCTGCTGCAACGCGAACTGGAGATTCGACGTAGTGAGTTGATGGAGCGGTTGCTGTATAGCTCGCTTGAAAAGATTTTTATTGAGAATCGGATCTATCGGAAAATTGAAGAGTGTGAAACCTTTGAAGCCGTCCTTCAAACAATAGACAAAGCGCTTAAACCATTTAAAAAACAGTTTTATCGGGAAATCGTTGAGGATGATCTTATTCGATTGACCGAGATCAAAATTAAGCGCATCTCGAAATACGACGGATTTAAAGCCGAAGAGTTGATGCGTCGACTGGAACAGGAATTGGCCGAAACGGAAGACAATCTGGCCAACATTGTTCGCTATGCGATAAACTATTATAAAGATCTACAGAAAAAGTACGGCAAAGGTCGAGAGCGTAAAACCGAAATTCGAGGTTTTAACACGATTGCTGCGAATGTGGTAGCCGCTGCTAACCAAAAATTGTATGTCGATCGTGAGGGTGGATTTATTGGATACGGCCTGAAGAAAGACGAATACGTCAGCGACTGTTCTGATATCGATGATATTATCGTGTTCCGGCGCGATGGTAAGTGCATGGTCACGAAGATTCAGGATAAAGTGTTTGTCGGCAAGGATATTGTGTATGTTTCCGTTTTCAAGAAAGCCGACGAACGTAAGATTTATAACGTCGTTTATCTGGATGGGAAATCCGGTATTTCGATGATCAAACGGTTCCCGGTAACAGGTGTTACACGTGATCGGGAATATGACTTGACAATGGGTAATCCAAAGTCGAAAATGACGTATTTTAGTGCCAATGACAATGGCGAAGCGGAAGTAATCACGATAAACCTGACAGCACAAAGTTCGGCGAAAATTAAGCAGTTCGATTTTGATTTCGCGACTATTGCGATCAAAAATCGCTCGGCGCAGGGGAATATTCTGACCAAGTATCCGGTTCGGAAAATTACCCAGAAAACAGGTGGTGTTTCGACGCTCGGCGGAGTGGATATTTGGTACGACGATCACCTAGGTCGACTTAATCGCGATGAACGCGGTAGGTTACTGGGTAATTTTGATGCCAAAGACAGTATTCTGGTTGTCTATAAAGATGGACAATATGAACTGACTAGTTTTGATTTAACGAATCGATACGAACCGGCTGATATTTCTGTATTAATGAAGTTTAGTCCGGAAATAGTATTGTCGGCAGTGTATTACGAAGCGAATCAAAAAGCCTGGTATGTGAAACGATTCAAAGTAGAGACTACCTCGCTGGATAAAAAATTCAGCATTATTGGTGATGCGAAGGGCTCGAAATCGTTAGCTGTAACAGCCGATCAATATCCGCGGATTGAAATCGTTCATCAGGTAAAAGATCGGGGGCCGCTGGAGAAAATGATTCTAGAACCCGAAGGCTTTATTGATGTGCGGGGTTGGAAAGCATTAGGCAATAAGTTGCCATTTGCTAAAGTGAAAGAGGTAAAATTGTTGGCCCCAAAAGTGGTAAAAGAAGCTGTCAAAGCAACCCCTGTGAGTCAAATTGCGTCTGTAGAAAATACAGAGCCTGATGAAAAGGAAACCTTGCAGTTAGGCTTATTTTCGTAGAACCAAAACCAAGCCATGGCTGAGGCTAATTTTTTAGGATTACGGACAGTAATTTACGCAGCTCCGAATCTTACGGAAACCAAAGAATGGTATTCGAAAGTTTTTGGTATCGCGCCTTATTTTGACGAACCATTCTACGTGGGGTTTAATGTAGGCGGCTATGAGTTAGGGCTTGATCCCAATCTGTCGATTGCTGAAGGAAGTACAATAACCTATTGGGGAGTTGAAGCTATTGATGCGAAGGTACAGTATCTGCTTGAGCTGGGTGCTACGCTTCATGCTGACGTTCAGGAGGTAGGAGAGAGTATCAAAGTTGCAGCTGTTCGTGATCCATTTGGCAACGTTGTTGGATTGATTGAAAATCCGCATTTCAGTTTACCATAAATGAATACAACCTTGGCTACCAGTTACAGTGATGAATTGCCGCATGAAGCGGTGGGCATCCGTGTGGCCAAGTGGTTAATCAAGGCCTTGATTGTACTCTCTTTTTTGGGAGCTACCGTAGTGCTGGTTTGTAATTGGTGGGTTGTTTACAACACCCGTAATCAAATTTATTTCGATATTAACGAATTACCTGCCAACGATTACGGTCTGGTTTTAGGAACTAGTAAGTTTGTTCGAACGGGAAAAGAAAATCTGTTTTTCCGCTATCGGATGGAAGCTACCGCCCGGTTATGGAAAGAGGGGAAAGTAAAATATCTGATTCTGAGTGGTAACAACGATTCAGAATATTATAATGAACCCGCCGATATGAAGCGTGCACTGACCAAACTAGGTGTTCCGGTATCGGCTATGTTACCCGACTATGCTGGCTATCGAACCTTCGATTCCGTTGTGCGGTGCAAAGGCTATTTTAAACAGGAAAAAATTACGATTATCTCCCAGAATTTCCATAATGCCCGTGCCCTTTACATTGGTAATCATGAGGGTATGGAAGCTATCGCATTTGCTGCTCAGGACGTACCTGATGGTTACTCCTGGCGTACGCTCATTCGCGAATACCTGGCTCGTCCAGCGGCTCTGCTGGATATTTACGTATTTCGTCCAGAGCCGGAGAAAGGTAATGCAGAACGGAAACGTAATTGACCGTTTACAGTATCCGGAATGTAACTACCTGGATCGACGACGTTTGGTTTGCCCTTCCTTCCGAATACCGATATAAAATCCCACGCTATTATCATATAATTCTCCAACATCAGTAGCGACTGCAGCGTTAGCGGTCACGCCATTGAGAATATAGAGCGGAGAGGATACTGAAAAAACTGAAGAAAATTGGCGAACTGGTCGACCAAATGGTTTTTCGTAAGTTCCCAGGTTTTCACTGTAGGATGCTTTAAACTGGAATCGAAAAAAGTCAAGAATCTGCCCAGAAAGACCCAGATGCAGAACCGTTACCCGGTTGTTGTTCGTAAACCCATAGCGAGGCAAATTGCTACGACTATCCGTTGTGGGAGAAATAAAAGGTGTACCCATCGTTAAGCCGTAGCGCGACCAGCCGTCCTGGTACTGTGAATGATTAAAGTAGTTATCCCGCCCACGTTGAGAATTAATTGTCTCTACAAATACATTACCTCCCTGACTTGCTGTATACAAATATTCGAAGAGAATATCGTGGATCTGCAAACCGTTTGGATTGGTTGGGCGTCGATTCCGGATACGAATTCCATTCAGACCGTCCTGAATATTAATGAGATAAAAAAGAGAACCATCCTCATAAATGCTCTGGCGGTAGGCAAAAATTGAAAATGTATTTGCCGTATATTCAAAACCAAGATCGACAGAACCCAGATGATTACCAATTCGGTTTTCCCGGTCGAAAGCACTTAAACGGGTCGAATCGTCATCAGTATTAGCAAGTGATTGGGCCGTTACCACTTTCATGTAATCACTGAATCGATTCGGGAGCTGATTGTTTTTGACTGTACTGCCAGGTAAACGCTCTGTATTACCACCCCACATAACCTCATGATTAATACCGGCATAGAGTTTTAATCGCCAGTTTGGTTTACCGAAACGGCCATATAGTGCTTTCTGATGCAACAAAGTATTGTTGATAAAACGCTCTTGTTCAAACCAGCCGTGTGCATAAAAACCTTTGAAGCTGAATAGACCATTTCGGGGCACGTAATCGGTTATGGCGAGTTGTATTTTCAACATCGGTAACGTATTGCCCGACCAGGCGTACGAACCTGAGCTGAGTGTCGAGTCAACAAGGCCAATTATTTCACGTCTTCTACCACCCCAAAACTCTATATTATTCCCGAATTTAAGCTTTACATAAGCTTCGGGAATGATTAATTTATAGTCGTAGCCCGCATTTAATATACCTTCGAATCCCCAACCCCAATCAACTCGTCGATTGGTAGCTCGCATGCTGTCGACCATCGATTTTGGTGCATCATGGTAATCTACCCGGAGGCTCTGACGCAGCGTCATGATCGCATGTTCGCTGGGAACAATGCCGTATTGATTTGCCCGAAGCCAGAAAGGAATAATACCAGTTGTAGAGAAATAACTACCTACTTCGGAGCGATAACGAAGAGGTTTGGTGGTTTGACCCAAACAGATCGAAGCTCCGAGCAAACAGGGAAGAAAAAAGCGCAGTATACCGAATTGAATCATAAACGAATTGTATCTTCCCCTCAATCGTTTACTAGTCCTTTAGTTTTGGACAAAGAAACAATTTGCGATAAATATTGTACATAAAATATGCCACTCTATCGATTATTCTGGATTTTATACTAAGCGGAAATTCAAAAAAGAATGTGTTTTTGTGGTTTCGGTTGATTTTTTCGGAACGACATAAATAATGACTTACCTTTGTATTTGATAAATTAAGGCTAACCATGATCCCAAATGACGAACTGATTCGTATCATCGATTTATTAAATACGACGTACGAAGGCGAAGAAGCCTGGCATGGACCATCAGTAGTTGAGGTGTTAAGAGGTGTAACCCCCGATATGGCGGGTCGCCGAATTGCACCGAATACACACAGCATCGCTGAACTTGTTTTTCACATGACAAGCTGGCGAATTTTCTGCGTAAAAAAAATGCAGGGCGACGCAACGTTTGATATTACTACGCCCGATAAAAACTTTGGGGCACTGCCCGATAAAATAGATGATTTCGAGTGGGAAGCCCTCGAAATGGAATTGAGTCTGAGTCAGGAAGAGTTAATTAACGAGCTCGACAAACGCGACGACGACGAGTTTCTGGAAGACATTGTTCCTGGTCGAGATTATACCTATTATGATATGCTTCATGGAATCATTAACCATGATCTTTATCATACAGGTCAGATTATGATTCTGCGTAAAGCGCTGGCTTTTAAAGGCACTGATTCCCGTTTTGATGATGACGTAGACGAATACGGATCATCCTACGGTAGCAGCCACGAACATGACGATTATTATTGATAAAAGAGCGAACGAGTGAATGAGCGAAAAGCTGATGCGAACAAACTTATTCACTCCTTCGGTCATTCACTCGTTCACTCATTGAATTTCTGGCTTGTCAAATCTGAACCCGATGCATTCGGGTGGCATCATTTTACGGAAAAAGGCCATGCCGTTTGGGATGGCGTTCGCAATTATCAGGCGCGTAATAATCTGAAAGCTATGCAATTAGGCGATCAGGTCTTGTTTTACCATAGTGTAACAGGTCTTGCTGTTGTCGGCGTTGCCAAAGTGGTCCGAGAATTCTACCAGGACCCCACAGTGCCGGATGATTCTCGCTGGGTAGTTGTTGAATTAGAGCCTGTTATGGCATTAGATGTTCCCGTTGCGCTGGCGCAAATCAAAGCTGAACCCATGCTGGCTAACATAAGCCTGATTCGTCAATCTCGACTTTCCGTCATGCCCGTACGCCTGGACGAATTTGAGTTAATTTTAAAAATGGGACAGAAGGAAAATATATGATGTAGGAAGTATGACGCAGGTTATTATACATCCTACATCATATAGCATATATTAAATCAACATGGCTGACATTCAGCTTATTAATCCCGCTCCATGGTCTGAGTATGAACTCATTGATTCGGGCGATTTTCAGAAACTGGAACGGTTTGGTGAATTTATACTCTCCCGTCCTGAACCTCAGGCTATTTGGGATAAATCACTATCAGATGACCAGTGGGAGAGTCGCGCTCATGCTATTTTTAGACGTGATCGCCAATCACCAGAGCGGGGTGACTGGCAAACCGCACCCGACATGCGCGATCCCTGGTATGTATCGTTCCAGCAGGAAGAGTTAAAGCTGAAGTTTAAGCTCGCACTTACCACGTTTAAACATGTGGGGTTATTTCCCGAACAGGCCGATAACTGGACTTATATCAGCGATAAAGTTAAAGGTATTGCCCACAACGTTTCCCGACCAAAAGTATTAAACCTATTTGCCTACACAGGAGGAGCTTCGCTGGCCGCTCGTCAGGCTGGCGCAGACGTCACCCATGTTGATGCCGTGAAACCGGTCATTAGCTGGGCAAGGGAAAATATGGATCATAGCGAATTGGATAATATTCGCTGGGTGGTTGAGGATGCGGTAAAGTTTGTTCGTCGGGAAGTCCGTCGGGGGAATCAGTATAATGGCATTATTCTTGACCCGCCCGCTTACGGTCGCGGGCCCGATGGTGAAAAATGGGTACTCGAAGAACAGTTGAACGGCCTTCTCAAATCCTGTGCCGATTTACTGGATCGGGACGACTTTTTCTTTATCATAAATTTATACTCACTCGGTTTTTCATCGCTGATTCTCGATAACTTGATGCGCCAGATTTTTGGTAAGGTACCCAATCCAGAATGGGGTGAGTTAGCGCTCGAGGATAGCTTTCAGAAACGATTACCTTTGGGTGTATTTTATCGGTTTGCGTCATGATGAACGAGCGAACGAGTGAACAAGTGAAGGAGCGAATAGCTGACACACCTTCAAAGAGTATGTGGCAGTCTTTCGCTCGTTCATTCGCTCACTCGTTCGCTCTTTTAATTTTCCTTCTTTCCTGCGATAGCGAAGATCGGCAAACAGCGCATATACCTGATTATCCAAAACCCGGCGATCCTAGTCGTACGGAAGGGGCATTGCGGGCATTGACTCGAGCAATTAATCAATCGTCGTCGCCTTCTGCCTATGCCAAACGTGCCGCTGTTTTGCTAACAATGGGGCGAGTCAACGAGGCTTTGAGTGATATTGACGAAGCCATCAGTCGAAATGATAACACTGGCTCCTACTATCTGATTCGGGCGCAGATTTTGCGATTGTTGCAGCAACCAGATAAAGCATTTCAGAATGCGCAACGAGCTGAAATTCTGGGTGTTGATACGCCAGAGCTGTACACGTTACAGGGCGATCTGCTTCAACAACAGAATCAATTCGATAAAGCAAAACTTTACATTGCCAAGGCCCTCCAAATGGCACCTTACGATGGCGAAGCTTATTTTTTTAAAGGCTTAATGACGGCCCGCCAGGGAGATACAACACAGGCATTGGCATTGTATCATCAGTCGCTTCGATTAAAACCGCGCTATCTGGAAACCTACAATCAATTGTCATCAATCTACCGTACGCTGGGTGATCTTAATTCTGCCTTGGTGTATAATGAACAGGCATTGCGATATTTCCCTACGAATCCGAAGCTTGCCTACAATCGGGGTTTGATTTACCATACGGAAGGAAAGCTTGATAGTGCTATGGCTGATTATTTACGAACAGTAAAAATTCAGCCCAATTATTACCAGGCTTATTTCCAGATGGCCTTGATCAATCAGAAATATCGAAATCATTACGCTGCATTAGCGAATTTCCAGCGTGTGCAACAGCTCCGACCACAGTTTCCACATATTGATTCTTATATTGGTTATAGTTACGAATTTACAGGGCAGTATGAGCAGGCAATTGCTGCCTATAAAAAAGCAACGGAGCTGGATGTAAATGATTATCAGGCAAGATCAGGATTATGGCGATCTGAGCGTAAGCAGTATGCAGTTCAAAACCCATATAGCTCCTTATTTTTGCAGGATAGTACTGCCGATAATACCTTGGCACCAACACGAACGCGACCTATGTTGGATACAACCCGCGTTCGTATTTCGACTATTCAACCGAAGGCAAATGTCACAAGCCAAACCAGTGATTCACTTCGCCGAACGGTAAAACCAATAAACTAATTTGCGATGTATGGTGTAAGAAGTATGAGATAGGATGTATAATTGCTGTAATACATCATATATCTTACATCAAATTTTAAGTGGCTTACAGTTGTAGGTAGGCTGCGGGTACCAACTATAAAATAGTAAACCAATGATTGCGCAGGACGAACAAATCCGCGTAACGCTGCCCGATGGTAGCGTTCGGCAATATCCTAAAGGTAGCACCGGGCTGGATATTGCTACTCAAATTAGCGAAGGGCTGGCCCGTAACGTACTGGCTGCCAAAGTAAATGGCGTTGTTCAGGATGTCACGCGCCCGATTGAGCAAGATGCCAATGTCCAATTGCTGACCTGGAACGATACAGAAGGAAAAGCAACCTTCTGGCATTCGTCGGCTCACTTACTGGCCGAAGCTCTCGAAGCTTTGTATCCAGGTGTCAAGTTCGGGATTGGTCCTGCCGTTGAAACCGGATTTTATTACGATGTCGACTTAGGCGGACAACCTTTTTCGCAGGAGGATTTTAAAAAGGTCGAGGACAAAATGCTCGAACTGGCCCGGCAAAAGCAGGCTTACATTCGTAAACCTATGAGCAAGGCCGATGCGATTGCCTATTTCGAGGAAAAAGGCGATCCATACAAACTCGATCTGCTCGAAGGGCTGGATGATGGAACGATTACGTTTTATACCCAGGGCGATTTTACCGATCTCTGCCGAGGGCCACATATACCCAATACAGGCTTTATTAAAGCTGCCAAGATCATGAACGTGGCGGGTGCGTATTGGCGTGGCAATGAGAAAAATAAACAACTGACCCGGATTTACGCTGTTACCTATCCGAAACAGAAAGAGCTAGATGATTATCTGTTTTTACTTGAAGAAGCTAAAAAACGTGACCATCGGAAGCTGGGAAAAGAATTAGAATTGTTCGCTTTTTCGGAGAAAGTAGGAGCGGGGCTTCCTTTGTGGCTTCCCAAAGGAACTATGTTGCGTGAACGACTTGAAAATTTCCTAAGGAGAGCGCAGTTGCGTGCGGGGTATTCGCCTGTAGTAACACCACACATTGGTAGTAAGCAATTGTATGTAACGTCGGGCCACTGGGAAAAATACGGTGAAGATTCGTTCCAGCCGATTAAGACTCCAGATCCGAATGAAGAGTTTTTGCTGAAACCGATGAATTGCCCGCACCACTGCGAGATCTACAAAACTCGGCCACGTTCATACCGGGATTTACCGTTGCGATTGGCCGAATTCGGTACAGTATATCGGTATGAACAATCAGGTGAATTGCATGGACTAACACGTGTTCGGGGTTTTACACAGGATGATGCACACATCTTTTGCCGACCAGATCAGGTGAAGGATGAGTTCATGAAAGTGATTGACCTGGTACTTTACGTCTTTAAATCGCTTGGTTTTGAAGATTATAGCGCTCAGGTTTCCTTGCGTGATCCGGAAAACAAAACCAAATACATCGGCTCTGACGATCTATGGGAAAAAGCCGAAGCAGCCATCATCGAATCGGCGGCTGAGAAAGGGCTACCAACAATAACTGAATTGGGCGAAGCTGCTTTCTACGGACCAAAACTCGATTTCATGGTGCGGGACGCACTAGGTCGTAAATGGCAATTGGGTACCATTCAGGTAGATTACAATTTGCCGAATCGGTTCGAGTTGGAATATATTGGCGCTGATAATCAGAAACATCGTCCCGTCATGATTCACCGGGCACCATTTGGCTCGATGGAGCGGTTTATTGCGATCCTGATCGAGAACTCGGCAGGTAACTTTCCGCTTTGGTTGTCTCCTGAACAGATCGCGATTTTGCCGATCTCGGAAAAGTACGAGAATTATGCCAACGATCTGTTTTTCAGTCTTCAGGAACACGATATTCGTGGCTTTGTTGATTTGCGGGACGAAAAGATCGGTCGTAAAATACGGGATGCCGAAGTAAATAAAGTACCGTATATGCTCATTGTCGGCGAAAAAGAATCTGCCGAAGGCACCGTCTCCGTCCGACGTAAAGGCCAGGGAGATTTAGGATCTATGAGTGTGGAAGAATTTGTGAAAGTCTTCCAGGCGGAAATAAAAGTTTAATAGTTTGATCTGTTTCTGGTTTAAAGTTAAGTGTAGTAGAATTTGAAACATGAAACTTTAGATCAGAAACAGATTTGTAACTTGCGCAGAGTTCGTATTTTGGCTAGATTCCCGAACTTTTTAGAAACCCTTACGTTATCAAAACGACTTTAAAAAGTCTATATTAAACAATTAGTTACCCTAAACACAATCTATGGCATTACCCCAGCGCAGACCACCTCGTCGTGTGGTTGAGGAACCGTACAAAGTTAATGAGCGCATTTTGGCCCGCGAAGTTCGGGTGGTCGGTGAAAATGTAGAGCAGGGAATCTACGACATTAATAAGGCACAGGCGATGGCCAAAGCACAAGGCCTCGATCTTGTTGAAGTATCGCCCAATGCAGTGCCCCCCGTTTGCCGTATTGTAGACTACTCTAAGTTTAAATACGAGCAAAAGAAAAAGCAGAAAGAAATCAAGGCAAATGCGACAAAGGTCGTCATCAAAGAAATTCGGTTTGGTCCCAATACCGATGATCACGATTTTGATTTCAAATTGAAACACGCCATTAACTTCCTGAAGGAAGGAGCGAAAGTAAAAGCGTATGTTCAGTTTGTTGGCCGAGCTATCGTGTTCAAAGACAGAGGCTTGCAATTGCTGGAACGTTTCTCCAAAGGATTGGAAGACTACGGCAAAATTGAATCAGAGCCGAAACTGGAAGGCAAGCGTATGACTATGTTCGTATCGCCTAAAGTAGTCACTAAGAAATAAGATATAAAGTTGTAGGGTTATAGAATTGTATAGTGGACCGGGCATATATGCCATAAAACTGTACAACTCTGTAACCCTACGACTTTATAACTTATTTTTTGTATCTTTGCGGCCTGTTTACTTAAAAATCCATATTTAGCGTTTTACAAAAATGCCAAAAGTAAAAACAAACTCGGCTGCCAAGAAGCGTTTTAAGCTGACGGGTACCGGTAAAATCAAGCGGAAGCATGCCTTCCACAGTCATATTCTGACGAAAAAAACAACCAAGCAGAAGCGTAATTTAGTACACCAAACGCTGGTTGATGGTCCTGACGAGCGTCGTATCAAAGCGCTGCTTAACGTCTAGTAAGACAAAAAAGAATGCGGTTGCATTCTGGTTCACGTTTCACCCGATGCCAGGCCTAAAGTGAATGATGGATGTTTTAGATTTTACACTCCTCTTCCGCCTGTTGTCAAAAAACAACTAACAATACAATGCCACGTTCCGTCAATCACGTAGCCTCACGGGCGCGTCGGAAAAAAGTAATGAAGCTGGCCAAAGGTTTTTATGGTCGCCGTAAAAATGTTTGGACAGTTGCGAAAAACACTATCGAAAAAGGATTAGGATATGCCTACCGTGACCGTCGGGCCAAAAAACGCGATTTTCGTGCACTTTGGATTCAGCGGATCAACGCTGGCGCCCGCATCAACGGGTTATCGTATTCGGCTCTGATGGGTGCTCTGAACAAATCAGGCATCGAATTAAATCGTAAGGTTCTGGCCGATCTGGCGATGAACCATCCAGAGGCATTTGCCGCTGTTGTGGAACAAGTGAAGTAAACAGAAATAAGAAGTCAGGAGCGAGGAGTGAATAACAGGAAAAGCTAACGCAGGTTATGTCTGAACCCTATTATTTATTCCTCGCTTCTTTTGTTTATGTCTGTACGACTTTAGTTTTTAATCCCGCCCGTTCACCTTCGGTCTGGAGGCCAAGTAAATACAGATCCATTTTTGAATCACCTACTCGAAATACCTGTCGAACGGTTAACGTTTTCTCCGCTATTTCTTTCAATTGACTAAAGGCTGCCGTACGGGCTTTTTCTTCATCCTCATACCAATCCTGGTCAGTAACCACAGGTGCCCAAAAGTCGGCCTCTGGAAGTTCTTCTACATAAATGGCAGGTGGAAGCATTTGCCAATCCTTAATCTGACTAACTGTTAGTGGTTCAGGCTGTTTTAAGTAACAGGTAACCACCTCAATTGGCTCATCAGACTCGCTAGGGTAAAGTAAATCAGGTAGGAGTGGCGTAGCTAATTCCGAAAATGATTTATTTTCTGAAACTTGATCGCTACTTTTTGGTTCGTCATTCGTCATAAGCGTGAAAACAGATTCGCGACAATTTAACCGTTTCGAATTGAAGTATCTCTTGAAATCTATCTAATTTTAACACGCGGGTGTTAAGTAAACCTATTCCCGCTTAACCCAAAAAGCAAGCAATCATGTTAGAAACATTGATGAACCTGGTTCAGCAGAATGCTGGACAGGCAGTGATTAACAACCCGGCTATTCCGAACAGCCAGAATAATAGCGTAATGGAGACCGTTGCCGGGAGTATTCTGAGTGGTCTAGGGCAGCAGGCGCAAGGCGGTGGCTTAGGGAATTTACTCGGCATGGTTGTCAACGGAGGAAATGTCCAACAAAGCCCTGTAACGCAAGGTGTTCAGCAGCACGTTGAGCAGAATTTGATGGAAAAGCTGGGTATATCACCTCAGGTAGCGATGTCCGTAGCGAGTGCCCTTGTTCCTATGGTTTTGAGCAAACTAATGCACAAAGCATCAGACCCAAACGATTCGAGCGTCGATGGTAACTCTATTTTAGGGGCAGCCACTGGTAATCAGGGCGTCGATTGGATGAGTATGGCTGGAGCAGCGATGGCCGATGGTAAACTCGATATGAACGATCTGCTTCGTGTAGCTGGTCAGCAAGGAGGATCGGGTAGTTCAGGCGGAGGACTAGGAGGTATGCTGGGTGGTTTATTTGGTCGCTAAGGCATAAATCAGATTTACTAATTTATATAGAAAGGCAACTCAAGCGAGTTGCCTTTTTTTAAGATAAAGTAATGGTATGTTGAAAAGGGGTGAAACCGGTGAGGTAAACAGATGGAGCATCCATAGCTGGCAAAGACCCTCGTAGTTGTATGTTTTTATGCTGTACCAATCCCGGTCCAAATGTGATGGTATCGTTTTGCACTTTATAAGTACCTGATTCAGTAAGAAGATAGGCGTTGTCGCGACTGGGATGCTTAGTGACGCCAGTAAATGTACCACCCGGTCGAAAAATGAGTTCTAGTGCTACCGGAACTCCTTCTGTACCTGACAGTTGGATAGAGGCTTCAATACCACGCTGTGTTTCGCGAATGGTAACCTGAGATTTTAGATACTGAACTTCACTTTGTTTTCGATTGGAACGAGGCATTTTCTCCCAATCACCATCGGGTGCAATATTTTTGGCGGGAAATGGTTGAAAATAGGGGCCATCTAACGATTGGGTCAACACCCACGTATCTCCTTGCTTCGTAATTGATTCGGTCTGGAATTGGCCTTTCCCAAAAAAAGAAGCCGCCACGCGCATGCCTTGTAAAATTGCGTGGCCTTTATGAAAAGTAAGCCAAACAGGATTAGCCGATAAAATAGTACTATCCCAATCTCCCCGCCGAATACGAACCAAGCCTGATTTTGGATATGCTTTTACATAAGTTGTAGGCAGTGGCTGATCTGGCGGTAATTCGCGCCAGATTGATGGATCGTCAAGAAAATAATCAACGTAATAAATGGATTTTGGCAACAGCGTTTTCTCGATTTGACGACACATAGCTGCCATTTCGCCATTTTTATCTAGCAAAGCAATGTACCGATACGCGTAGTAATAGCCTTCTGGTGTACCAATTAATGCTTTATCCTGACGGCCAGAGGCTTCCGTGACTAATTCGCCATTCGGATGCAGGTAATAAAGCGTCATCGCCAGATTCTTTCGAACGTAATCCAGCAGGTATGGTTTGTTTAACCCTTTGGCGATAGTGATTAGTAAGCGATTGGTCAGTGGGGAATAAATTAATGTACTCCGTTCGTTGTACTGCCCATCCATATCCATATCAATATGCTCGGCCAGCCATTGATTGACACGAGCTACGTAACGCGGATTAGGCCAGAGTGTATTTAATTTCGTTAAAGCTGCCGAGATAACCCAGCGGTGATTTGGTGTATGAATGCCACCAACAACTAGAGCCTCGCCAGCCCGGATCAAAAAAGTTTTGTAATCAGCCAGAACGCTTTCCATATCGGGCGTTCCAGAGTTGGCTAGTAATGTATAGGTTGTTGTTAATCGTTTGACAATGAAACCTGTATCGGGTGTAGAATGGAAATTGGTTGCTAATAAATCAATTGTACCATCCGTATGCTGAATCTTTAGTAGGTACTTGAGTGCCAGATCGATTTCATTTAACAACGTCTTTGAGCGATAATGCTCCGATTCTGGACACGACATAGCACTAGCCGCCCTCCGTACAAAATCGGCTGTTGATTGCGGATTCGGTATAGCGTCGCCGTCTTTCAGCCCGCCAAAGGCTTTATGCGTCGGTTCAGTGATTCGCAAGGCTCGAACGCTACTAAGTTGCTGATCATTACCTTTGATGAGTTCTAGTAGCCAGGCTGGTTTGTCGGCTAGTAGTTTACCCGCTGGGTGAGCAAAGAGCGGAGAAGGTACGATGGGTAATAAGCAAAGTGCAGCAGAACCACTACGTACGAACGTTCTTCTATTCATAAAGAAAGGGTTTCTCCTGAAACCCTTTCTCGTTCGTTATCTACTGACCTGTTGCTAATTCAGGTTAATTATTGCCGTCACCCGATTTTTTGTCGTCGTTACTGATCCGTTTCTTTTGGCGTTGATTGCTGTTCATTTTACCGAACTCGTATTTCAGATTCAACCGCCAGCCTCGACGATACATGGCCACATCCTGTGTTTGTACAAAGTTTGGACCGACGAAATCATTACGCCAACCGATCGTCTCGTTGAATGGATTGTCGTATCCAAAACCAATAGTTCCTTTTTTCTTCAGAACTTCTTTTTGCACGACCAAATTATAGAAGCCGAAACCGCCGTAAGAACCCTGCAAATTCACACGAGCCGAGTTGTAAAATCCAAAGAATTGTGCTTTGAAACCTTTGCCGAAATCAACGGTTGAGTTTAGATTAATACGATACATCCAGTCTGCGTTTCGGGTTTTTAATTCAGCACTTTCCAGAACATTGTAAAACATATTCAGCGACCCGTTCACCGTCCATTGCTTTGTCAGTTTGGTATTGGCACTGAGGTTAACACCGTAAGCCGAGTTTTGAGCAACATTCTGGAAGATCTGCATCAATACGCCTTCGTTATTTACTGTGTTGATGCTTTCAATAGCGTTGTTCGTCTGACGTAAAAAGAACGATGCATTAAAGCTGGTTTGTTTAATTGAAACACTGTAATTCGCTTCAACAGAGTGCGTTAACTCAGGTTGTAAGTAGGGGTTTCCACCATATAAATTTTTCGAATCGGACTGGTTGACGTACGGATTCAGGAAAAAAAACTGAGGTCGCTGAATACGTTGTGAGTAGCTCAGCCGGATTTGCTGTTCTTTTTTCAAACTGCGCGATAGGCTTATATTGGGAATGAAATTGCCGTATGTGTTTGAAAAGGGAGAAGTGCCATTCAGAAAGTTAGCCTGGATAAATGTATGCTCGTAGCGAGCCCCGACATTAATACCCCAATTTTTCCTGGGCGTACGGCTATAGACGGCATAAGCCGCAACGACTTGTTGGGCGTAGTCGAATACATTGGCTTGCGACGGGATATCCGAAAAATTCGTTGAACCATCAACGGCACTGGCTATACGATAATCACTCAATATCTGCCGAAAGATGGATTTAGTACCTATTTCAAGTTTACTGATACTATCTAATGGATTCGTAAAATCCAGCTGAATGGTCCCCTCCTTGTTGTTACTGATGTTGAAGCTCTTTTCCCGGTAGTAAATGGTATTCGCCCGGTTGAGCATATTCGACCAATAATCACTGTCTTCGCCTTCGAACGAGTAGAGCATCAGGAAGGTAAGTTCTTTCTTAGGCTTTTTAAACAAACGCGTATAATCCAGATTGACGGTAGCTCCTGACCAGTCATAGGTGCGGCTCATGTCCCGGTGAAAATACTGGCTGACAGCCTTTTTAGTGCTTTCTTCAAAATTGATGTCGAAACCGTTGGTATTATCGCCGTTGTAATAATTCAGTCCGGCACCCATCCGATTTAAAGAGTCAATATCCCAGTCGACATTTACAGTGCCGTAGAAATTTTTGCCACTCCCCGTAACCCATTGCGTCTGGTTTTGATCAGTAGTAATTCCTTCGGCAGTAAACGAGCGCAATAACTGCATATAACGTTTGTTTTTCCAGTCATTATAGCCTCCATTGGCTGAGATGCCGATGCTCTTCATGCGGTGATTGATGCTGGCGTTTTGCCAGTTATTCCACTGACTGAAATTAGGGCTAATTGAGCCACTGGTGCCTTGCAGCGTGTTTTTCTTGGTAATAATATTGATGATCCCTGCCGAGCCCTCTGCATCATACTTAGCGGATGGCGACGTAATGACTTCCACCTGTTTGATAATGTCGGCTGGAATCTGTTTCAGCGCGTCGGAAAGGCTTCGGGCAACAATGCTGGACGGTTTATTGTTGATTAGCACTTTAATGTTGGAACTACCACGGAGGGATACATTGCCCTCAATATCAACAGCGATGGATGGGATTTTCTTCAGTACATCGGTGGCATCACCGCCTTTTACAGTAAGATCTTTTTCTGCATTATAGACCATTCGATCTGATCGCTCCTCGAATAGCGCTTTTTGTTCGGTGACAGTAACTTCAGCTAATTTCTGAGCTGTTTGAGCGAGTTTTATAACGCCCAATTCTCGATCCTGTCCTTTGCTGATTTTGATTTTGTCAATTGTTCTGGTTGTGTATCCGACAAAGGAGAACTGTACGCTATAGTCGCCGGCATCTGCCTTTTGAAAGACAAATCTCCCCTGAGAATCGGCTGTTACACCTTCAATAATTTTACCATCTTTCAACAGAGCAGCCGTGGCAAATTCGACGGGTTTGTTGGCAGTAGAGTCAATCAATAGGCCGGAGATTTTGGCCTGTTGGGCAAAAAGAGAACTGATACTCACTGTAAACGCGAGTAGCGTACGTAGCAAATTGTTCATGAGGATAGTCGGTTAAGACTGTATTTGTTGTGTTTGGTGGTCGGAAGACTGATTTGCAGTAATGACGCAGAATTTAAGAGAACGTTGCAGTGAATCGCTCAATAATTAGTCATACCGTTGGCTAATTTTAATGAAATGTGCTCATTTTCAAATGGATAAATTCAGACTAACTAAATGAACACATTTATGCAACTATCTGAAGATGTCATTCGCGATCAGCAGCGGGCTTTGTGGAACCAATTCGCTCCAGGCTGGAAAAAATGGGATGTGTTTACTATGGAATTTCTCAAGCCAATGGGAGATGCCATCATTCGCGCGTTAGAACTGAAAGAGACAGATTCGGTTCTAGATATTGCTACGGGTACGGGCGAGCCTGGGCTGACTATAGCGTCGATGGTTCCAAAAGGAAAAGTAGTAGGTACGGATTTATCGGAAGATATGCTGGCTACTGCGCAGGGGAAAGCCAACCAGATGGGACTAGCTAATTACCAGACACAATGGGCCGATGCAAGTAATTTGCCGTTTCCTGACGAAAGTTTCGATGCCGTAAGCTGCCGTATGGGGTTCATGTTTTTTCCAGATATGGCGCTGGCAGCACGTGAAATAGCACGTGTACTAAAACCTGGTGGAAGAATTGCCACCTCAGTTTGGGGCGGTCCAGACCAAAATCCATGGATCAGCCAACTGATGGGTATTATCAACAAAACATTGCACCTGCCCCCTCCAGCGCCGGGTTCGCCAGGCATGTTTCGGTGTGCGAAACCCGGTTCGATTGCTGCCCTGTTCACCGAAGCTGGATTGAAAGATGTGCAGGAAACAGTTGTGTCGGGCAAGGTCATTTATCAGGATGCGGAAGAATATTGGGCGAACAAAACGGAGATTGCAGCGCCCGTAGTGAATGCGCTGAAACAGGCTGATTCGACTACAATAGCAAAGATTAAAGAAGAAATTTCGGCACAACTTCAGAAGCAATATGGCAATGGACCAATGGCTGTTCCCTTTGGTACGCTCATCATTCAAGGGACAAAGTGAGCGCATACTGACGGTCTGCCACACTTAATCGCCAAATAGCCTCAGAAAGCGACATTATGGCCCTGATTAATTGATTAGTCTGCCAATCTGACAGCAAATCAAACATTTTTCCTGGCTGGCATTTGTATTGATAGATAGGATATGTCTGTCAGTTTTACACAGCTACATAAAGAAACTAAATCCAGTTATGGGAAAAATTATTGGTATTGACTTAGGCACCACGAATTCGTGCGTGGCCGTGATGGAAGGCAACGAGCCGGTTGTAATCCCCAACTCTGAAGGCGCCCGGACAACTCCTTCGGTAGTCGCGTTTATGGACAACGGCAACGGCGAACGCAAAGTAGGCGCTCCCGCCAAACGCCAGGCCATCACCAACCCGAAAAATACGATTTCCTCGATCAAACGTTTCATGGGTAAACGCTTTAACGAGGTAACAAATGAAACAAAATCAGTCGCTTACGACGTAGAGAATGGTCCAAACGGTACACCTCGCGTCAAAATTGGCGATCGTCAATATACACCTCAGGAATTATCGGCGCTGATTCTGCAAAAGATGAAGCAAACCGCCGAAGATTATCTTGGTCAAACAGTAACGGAAGCGGTTATTACGGTTCCTGCTTACTTCAACGACGCTGAACGTCAGGCTACGAAAGAAGCCGGTCAGATTGCTGGTCTGGATGTAAAACGGATCATCAACGAGCCAACGGCTGCTGCGTTGGCGTATGGCCTGGATAAAACCAACCACGATCAGAAAATTGCTGTCTTTGACTTAGGTGGTGGTACGTTCGATATCTCAATTCTTGAACTTGGTGACGGTGTATTTGAAGTAAAATCGACTGATGGTGATACACACCTTGGTGGTGATGACTTCGATCAGGTGATCATTGACTGGCTCGCCGACGAGTTTAAGAAAGATGAAGGTATCGATCTTCGTCAGGACCCAATGGCGTTGCAACGGTTGAAAGAAGCCGCTGAGAAAGCAAAAATTGAATTGTCAAGCTCAAACTCGACGGAAATCAACTTGCCTTATATTATGCCAGTGAATGGTATCCCCAAACACTTGGTACGTACGCTGAGCCGGGCGAAATTTGAGCAATTGGCTGATTCGCTGATCCAGCGAAGCTTAGAACCTTGCCGTCGTGCGTTGAAAAATGCAGGTATGTCGGCTGGTCAGATTGATGAAGTAATTCTGGTTGGTGGTTCGACCCGGATTCCGAAAGTACAGGACGAAGTTGAAAAACTATTCGGTAAGAAGCCATCGAAAGCCGTTAACCCGGATGAGGCTGTAGCGATCGGTGCAGCGATTCAGGGTGGTGTTTTAACGGGTGAAGTAAAAGACGTACTGTTGCTCGACGTTATTCCGCTCTCGTTGGGTATCGAAACGATGGGTGGTGTATTTACCAAAATGGTAGACGCCAACACGACGATCCCAAGCAAGAAAGTTGAAGTTTATTCAACCGCTTCGGATAACCAACCAAGCGTGGAAATCAACGTCTTACAAGGCGAACGTCCGATGGCGGCTCAAAACCGTCAATTAGGTCGATTTATTCTGTCGGATATTCCACCGGCTCCACGGGGTGTACCACAAATCGAAGTAACCTTCGACGTTGATGCGAACGGTATCCTGCACGTAACGGCCAAAGATAAAGGCACGGGTAAAGAGCAGAAAATCCGGATTGAAGCATCGAGCGGTCTAACCGAAACAGAAATTAATCGGATGCGGGAAGAGGCTAAAGCCAACGAAGCCGCTGATAAAGCCGAACGAGAGAAAATCGAGAAAGTCAACCAGGCCGATTCGATGATTTTCCAAACGGAGAAACAACTTAAGGATTACGGCGATAAGTTGTCGGAAGGCAACAAAACCGCTATCGAAAGCGCGCTGACGACATTGCGTACTGCCCACGGCTCACGTGATGTAGCGGCCATCGACAGTGCCCTTGAAGGATTGAACGCTGCTTGGGCAACGGCTTCACAGGAACTGTATAATGCAACCGGCGGAGCGGGCGCTAACCCAACCGACGGTGCTGGATTCGCAGGTAATGGGCCTGGCGCTGAACAAGGCCAACCAACCGGCGACAACGTCTCAGATGTGCCTTATGAAGAAGTGAAATAGACCAGGATTGATCTGATTTTTGGATTAACCTGAATTGATTTTGTGAAAGGCCCCTGCTGGTAACGGTAGGGGCTTTTTTGCTACAGAAATATTCGCTGTTTAAATCATCTCTATTAATTCTTATATTTAGTAGATAAATAGGGTTTTACAATGACAGTTGAAGAACTGAGAAAGGACATTCATCAATTAGTGGATAGCGTTCAAAACGATATCACGTGGTTGATTTGCATGAAGCTGTGTCCTTAATTGTGGAGCAACAGTATATGCCTCTAGATGATGATCCTGTTTTGAGAGGGCGAATTAGTAAAGTAGAGGGGCAGATCAAACGGGGAGAATACATCACAAATGATGAAATGAAACGACAGGTACAACAGTGGCTCACGGAGTAACTTCATTGACCTTACAAACTGTCAAGGACGGCGCTGTAGCCACGCTGTGAGGCCTGTTGCTTGAGTCGACGCTCCAGACCATTGATATCCTGAAACGATTGGGGCGGAGTGGATTCCACGCGAATAATTTTTCGATAGACACGAATCCTCGATGGAAGACCGTCCGCGCCCTTACTAGTTGAGAGTAGAAATCCCCGATAACCAAGTTTATTTGTTTGTGTAGAATCAGAGATGGTCGGTAGTGATTTTACAGCAGCTATAAACTCCGCACTTTCAGCTTCTGATAAAGTCCAGGTTGGATTTGGTTTGCCGCTAAAAGCATCCAGTTCAACGGTGAGGTTAGTTGGTTGAGTGGTTGTTTCGGCAGAGCAACTTATGCATAGAATAGCCAACCAAAGGAGTAAATTCTTGCCAATAGCCATTTATCTGTTTGTTTTGAATAGACAAAAGCAATCTTCACTCTAAAGATAAATAATCGAATAAGTTTACTATCAAACTGAATTGTTAAATTCAATTAATCGACTCCATAGCGGATCCGGTAATTAAATCGGAGTTTTTTCATTTTAAGCGTTTGTGAGAGTTGGTCTAACTCGTCTGCTTCGCACCATTTATTGCCAAAAAATAGCTTGATGGATAAATTCTGCTAATAAACTATGACAATTAAGTAGTCTGAAACCTTATTAAGACTAATAACTTGATCGGAATTACTTAGTCGAGATAGGTAAACGAAAGAGCTTGTGAATTAGGTAATCGGTGGATAACCAGGAAGCTAGCTTAGTGAAATCAATCATTTTTTAAACACACCATCATGGATATCGAACAAGAAATTGCTATCTATCAATTTGGTCAAGAAGTTTATTCGATTGATGAGATGCTTGATCAATATGGGAAGCTGACAGAGCCAGACAGAGCGCGTCGGCAGATGGAGTTGTTCGGGCACATTTGTGAAGATAAGCCCACACAAGCGGAAATAGAGCAGGCACTAGTTGACGGTGATTTCTCTTCTGACTATAGTCCTTGTCTACGGGTTTCTAAGTTGCTTAAGAGTACAAGCATTGGCCTTTATTTAAATGATGACGAACCAGAACAGGATTATAAATTTTTACTGCATTTATTCAGAAGAGTCTATCTGCGACAATCTGAACTGGAAAAAGGGAATTTGACTAATTGGAACTATTGGGATTTGTCGGATAGCCATGTCGTGGAGGATATACTAACGATGAATAAAAAGCGAATAGATGAAGTTTACACAGATGCTAGTTTTCGAGGTGAATTTGCCAGTATAGCCAAATTACGGAATGCTGATAAATTACAGATGGAAGAAAGTAAGGCAAAGCCTGCTCCCGAAATTCAGACTCATTTTACGTTTGTGACTTATGACGAGATTACGGAAAAGTCAATTAATTTGATTGCCAACAAGAACTGGCGACCCATAACACTGTTAGCTAATGCGCTGGAGAGAGCTCTTTTAAAGCGTTATGCGTTATCGCCAAAGCATATTCAACGATTAATATGGAATGTTGTCGAGCGTCATTTAAAAGAGACCTATAATCGAGAGCTTTACTGACAAACAGAAAAGGGGCTTGGCAGCCCCTTTTCTGTTTGTCAGTAAATTTGCGTATCTGGCTATTAAGCCTTTTTCTTGCCTTTACCTGGTTTCATGGCAGGCATTGCAGGTACTTTCGCTGTATATTCTGAGATACTTTTCTCAATACCATCTTTGAAGAATGGGAATACGCCGTCGTTCGCTGACTGGCCTAAAGAAAGGGCTTTCTGGGCCAATGGCAAGGCATCTGTATACTTACCCATCTTCGCCAGAATTTGCGCTTTAACATACAAATTCCGATAATTTTCACCCTTGGCAATCGATTTGTCGATCCAACCCAGTGACTGATCTAAATTGCGACCTTTCGAGAGGTTGTAGCTAGCAGCAGCCTGTAAAACAGCTGCATCGTCTGGTTTTTCAGCCACAGCTTTGTCGACATTGGCTGCTGCGTTGGCGTTGACATCTACTTTCAGATCGGCAGAAGCTTTGACATTTGCCCACATGAAATTCAGTTTGGCGGTGCTATCTGTCAGATCGCTGAAGGCAATGGTAAATGTTTCCAGTTTTTCACTCAGTTCCGACGGGGTAATATTCACCCGAAGAGCATCTTCTTCCTGCTTATAGCTCGCTTCAGTAGAGGTTTTGTTTTTGCTGAAAATTAGGGTTGCAGATCCTTCGTTGGGAATGGATAAAATGGCATAGGAGCCAGCTGGAAGCGTTTTTCCATTCACCATCAAATCGGTTGAGGTCGTTAATAAGGTGGGCCCGTTAGCCCCTGTTCGCCATACTTTACCCAATGGAACAAATTGATCGGTGAACGGCTGACGACCTTTCAGACTGGGTCGCGAATAACTAATGGTTAAGTCGGTGGTGCCGATGGTTTGCATTACGGAGGCACCGGGGCTAGGCGATGGTAATTTAATTTGTGCTGTGGCTAGTTGAGCTGCCAAACACAATGTTACGCCACTCAATATGAGTTTACGCATGATGATAAAATAAATTGGTTTTAAGTGTTTGTGAAAAACGGCACCAAATTAATGGATATAAGTGACGATTTACGAATTCTTGTTTACGATTTTTGCCGACACGTAGGCGATCGGCCTGTAGCCGGTCGTTATCGAATTCTATTAACGTCATGTATCGACAACCTTTATTGCAATTACTGCGCCAGCATACGCCTGTTGACTCCAATGAGAAGGCCATGACAGAGGCCACGATTAATTTTGTAGAAATGCATCCAGACTGTTTTGACCGCTCTTTGCTGATTGGCCATATTACCGGATCGGCCTGGATTTTGAGTCCCGATCGCCAGCAAACTCTACTGATTCATCACCGTAAATTAGATCGTTGGCTACAACCTGGGGGACATGCTGATGGAGATCCGGATGTGGCAGCCGTTGCACTAAAAGAAGCACAGGAGGAAACCGGACTTACAACCTTACGATTACTTGATTCCGCCATTTTCGATGTAGATATTCATTCAATTCCAGAACGAAATGGAGTACCCGAACATCTGCATTATGACATTCGATTTTTGCTGGAAGCCGACCAGAAAGAGCCTTTCGGGTTTTCCGATGAAATCAAGAATATTCAATGGTTTCAAGTAGATATGGTCAAAAGTTTAACCAATTCGGAGTCAATTCTGCGACTAAATCGGAAAAATGTCAATAAACTAAAAACCTAGTAGCTGTTTTAATCGTTTTTTAATGTAAGTTCATACTACCTTTGTCGGACAACAAAACCATAGAAAACGATCATGAAAGCGCTAACTTTTTTGCTTACCAGCATCAGCTTTTTAGCGATGTTCGGACAAGCGTTCTCGCAGGATGTGGGGGCGGTTAAGCCGTTAAATAACCCGATGTATTCGTCTCATAATTATAAACATCCTAATCTGGCTGCGGCAGCACGGCGTTCGGAAACTAAAGGAGGGATTGTTGTTCAATCACCGAAGCCTAACGAAAACCAATTCGCAAATTATAAAAATCAAAATCCTGGAGTGCAACCGACTGGAGGTGTTACAGTCGAGCACACACCATCGGCAAGTCTGGCGGATCGGAATTATAAAATTCAGCGTACAAGCGAACCGACGCCAACTAGCAATGAATACTATGTGAAGAGTCGCCGTAAACGAGTTGATTCGACAGCGGTCGGTCAGGATTAGAATTAATAACTAATTTGGTTAAAACGAGCTTCCTATAATTGGGAAGCTCGTTTTGTTCGTAGACTCTTTGACGGAATATCGTTAGATTCGTCGTGAAATTTGATCGACTCTTCCGGCGCTGGATTCCATGACTTTTCTGATAAAACTCAACCCCGCTTTCCGTAAAATTCTTTGGTGTTGCGGAATACTAGTTGCGAGCGGATTTGTCAATACGGGTTTGGGGCAGCACATCAGTAGTAATCTCCAGTTCGATCATCTATCGGCCAGGAGTGGAATTTCGCATAATTCAATAACCTGTTTTTGGCAGGACTCCGACGGATTTCTTTGGTTAGGAACCAAAGATGGGCTGAACAAATACGACGGCTATGCTTTCACAATTTACAAGCCTAGTCCGAGCGATCCGACCAACACATTTGCTCATAACTGGATTACCGACATCTGCGAAGATAGGAAAGGGAGAATGTGGGTAAGTACGCTGGGAGGAGGGCTGCATTTGTTTGATAAACAGACAGGTAAAGTCACTAATTACCGAATTGAGCCTTCCCGCATTTCGCTCCGAAATGCTATGTTTTCCATAACGATAGATCGTCAGGGTATTTTGTGGATCAGCTCGCGGGAAGGGCTGAACCGGTTCGATCCTGAAACAAGAAAATTTACCCTGATTCCTGCGCCTAGCGCCCTGAAAAACAGTGTATATACAGTTCAGGAAGATAAGCAAGGCCAGTTGTGGGTTGGAGCGGGTAGTGGCTTGTATCAGTTTAATCGGCAGTCGGGGACTTACAGGCATATACCGCTACTGCAGGACGAAACAGATACTTCCTCCGCTGTCTCCCTTATTTATCCTGATCAAACAGGAAGCATCTGGATCGGCACACAGTCAGGAAAGTTTTATCGGAAAACATCCGCTGGCGAACTTCAAACCATTTATTCCTACGAGCCTAGAAGTAAGGAAATTTACCGGTATTATCCGTCGGGTGCTCTGGAGATGGATAAAGCCGGTAATTTATGGGGCTATCTTCCTGGATTGGATGGGCTGGTGCATGTACAGTCGAGTACGGGCAAGGTGAATCGCATCCTGACAGATCCGACTAATTCGGGTAGTTTGAGTAGTAATTCAATTTATTCCCTCTGTTTTGACCGGGAAGGTATTTTATGGGTAGGCACCGACAATGGCCTGGATAAGTACGTGTCACAACCTAAGAAGTTTCATACCTATCAGGTCGTCGCCAACGATGGAGCCGTTCGTTTATTGGAAAATAGCATTCGAGCGTTGTGTCAGGATCGTTCGGGAGTGATTTGGTTAAGCAATGAGCTTGGTGAATTATATTCGTTTCATCCGCAAACGGGACGTTATCAACGCTATAAGGCAGACGCTGATCAACCGAATCGATTATTTAGTAATGACGTAACGGCCATTTTTGAAGACCGTAAAGGGCGTTTATGGGTGAGCAGTGGATCGTATCTGCATCAGCTCGATCGTAAAACCGGGCGATTTAGTCGATATCAATGCCAGGTGAAAACCCGTAGTATTCGAGAGGGGATGGATGGGCGATTATGGCTGGCCGGTCAGGGGCTTGCTAGTTTTGATCCGCAAAATCAACGGTTTACCTACTACCAACACAACCCACAAGATCCGTATAGCCTGGTGGATGAAGCCTTGGTTATTGCATTGCCTACCCATGATGGAAGTGTCTGGGCGGGTTCTGCCAGGCGAGCGCTTAGTCGACTTTCGTTAAAAACAGGTCAGTTTACTCACTATCGTCCCAATTTTGAGCATCCGGAAGGCCATCCAACCGATAAGGATATTCGCTGCCTGTATGAGGATCGGAAAGGGCGATTATGGATAGGAACGAATCAGGGCGGATTGAATCAATACGACCCGAAAACCAATTCGTTTTTGGCATATACAACCGAAAATGGCTTACCGAATAACCATATCGTGGGCATCGTTGAGGATGACGATGGAAATCTGTGGCTTTCGACCAATCAAGGTATTTGCAAATTCAATCCTACGACAAAAGCCTGTCGAAATTACGACGAAAGTGATGGGTTACAGGGGAATGAGTTTTTTGAAATTTATGCCAAAGGTGTTGATAATCAACTGCTTTTTGGTGGGCCGAACGGCTTCAATGTTTTCTCTCCCCGCACAATTCGGGATAATTCACTGATTCCTCCGGTACGGATTACACGTGTTCTATTACGAGGCAGGACTGAGCAACTTCCTAAAGCAGACCTAACGTTGTCTTATCAGGAAAACGACCTTTCCTTCGATTTTTTGGCTTTAAATTTTATAATGCCAGAGAAAAATCGGTATGCCTATCAGCTGACGAATGTTGATAAAGATTGGGTATATAGCGGTACCCGCCGATTTGCAAGCTACACGAATCTGGCCCCTGGTGATTATGTATTTCGGGTGAAAGCATCGAATAATGATGGTGTCTGGAATCAACAAGGGACGATGTTAACGATTCATATTCAGTCGCCTTTCTGGCAAACTTGGTGGTTTCGTGGCCTACTTATATTGCTTGGGCTGGGGCTGGTTTATGTAGGAATGCAAGTTCGAATTCGGCAGATTCGGCAGCAGGAAGCCCAAAAAACAGCCTTTAATAAACAATTGGCGGCTATGGAAATGCAAGCTTTACGGGCACAAATGAATCCACACTTCATCTTTAATAGCCTCAATTCGATCAATCGGTTTATCATGAAGAATGAGTCCGAAAAAGCTTCGGATTACCTGTCGAAATTCTCCAAATTGATTCGGCTGATTTTACAGCATTCCAGTGCTCCCGTTGTGACATTGGAAAGCGAACTGGAAGCACTTCAGTTATATTTAACGCTGGAAGCCTTGCGTTTCGACGGTCAGTTTACATTCTCGATCAACGTAAGTCGGGAGGTTGAACCGGCCTATACAGAAATCCCTCCAATGGTTATTCAGCCTTACGTTGAGAACGCCATCTGGCATGGATTAATGCATAAGGAGGGGGGAGGACTGATCACGATTGATTGCCGGATCGAGCAAAATGTCTTGGTTTTTATAATTGAGGACAATGGAATTGGCCGTAAAAAAGCGGCTGAATTAAAAAGTAAATCAGCTACACGAACCAAATCATTAGGTATGCAAATTACCTCCAATCGATTGAAACTTAGCCAGCTGTTGGATGGTCGGCAACCGACCGTTCAGATTCAGGATTTAGTCGATTCGGAGGGCGAACCTGCTGGAACCTGCGTGATCGTGCGTATACCCATTAATTAGCGAAGCTGAATGCAACGCGGAGTATGATAAAAGCAATTATTATCGATGATGAAGCTCATTGCCGGGAGACACTCTCCATGCAATTAGCAAAATATTGTCCTCAGGTTGTTGTACTGGCCCAGTGCCGATCAGCTGCTGAGGGATTAGCAAAAATTGCGGAATTTGATCCTGATTTGCTGTTTCTGGATGTAGAAATGCCCGTTATGAATGGTTTTGAAATGCTTGAGCAATTACCATCCATATCGTTTGAGATCATTTTTACAACGGGATATGACACTTACGCCATTAAGGCCATTCGATTCAGCGCCTTGGATTACTTGCTAAAGCCAATCGATAAAGACGATTTGTTGAAAGCGGTTGCGAAGGTGAGCCCTCAGCCAGAAGCGCAGATGGCTCAGCAAATTGAGCTGTTGCTTCAAAAGCTAAATCATAAATCAGCCTTGCAGAAAATTGCCTTACCGAGTTTGCAGGGGTTTGAACTGGTTATGATTGATACGATTATCCGGTGTGAAGCTGATAATAATTATACACATGTTTTTCTGAAAACGCGCCAATCGCTACTGGTTTCCAGGACATTAAAAGAAATTGAAGAGTTGCTGGAAGGGAATTCATTTTTGCGCGTCCATCAATCGCATCTGATTAATCTGAATGAAATTATCCGCTATGTACGGGGAGAAGGCGGATATGTCGTGATGAGCGACAATGCAATCGTTCATGTATCCAGAAGCCGGAAAGATGAACTTCTAAAGATATTTCGATAAACACCAGCCTCTGGCCAATACTTTCCCAAGAAGGTCATTTGCTCACCCAAATTGACGCAATACTCATTTCACGTTGTATTTATAAGCCATCAGCCTGTAGTTTATGGCTCATTCGCACGTATTTCCGATTTGGCAACAAGAATATAAAAGCAAAAAACGCTTACTGGACTTAAGTAATAGTTAATTATTAAGGAAAGCAGGCTCCATTTTGAGAGCCTGCTTTTTTGTGCCAGCGTTATCGGGAGTCCCTTCAGAATTAACCTATGATGAAAAGTAATGCCCAGAACGGAAAAATCAATGGACAATGGCTAGCTGAAGCTATCGAAGCTCAGGGAGAAACAATACATTCTGTTGCCAAATCAATCAATGTAGACAGCCGCTATTTTTACGCGCACAAGGCTGGTAAAACGTCAATTTCAACAGCTATTCTGGCCTCACTGTGTTTTGCTTTTCCGACGATTTCTGAACGATATATTCTTACGGGGAGGGGCCCGAAGAAGATTACTCAAACGGGGGTAGATGCCGATTTACTGATTGATGCCTATCGGATAAAAAATACGATTGATCGGATAATCGATGAACTTAAGGAGTGAGTAAATCCAGAATGATCTACTCACTAGCGAATCAGACTTTCAACGATCCACGGAAGCCTCTGGCACCATAATAGGATTCTGCACCGTTATGATACAGAAAAACAGTATCATATCGACGATCACAAAAGAGAGCACCCCCGAGTTTTCTAATCTGGTCCGGTGTTTTCACCCAACTCGATGTTTTCAGATCGAATTTTCCGAGTTTTTGTAGCTCTCGATATTGTTCTTCCGTAAGAATCTCAACACCCATTGAAGCTGCCATATCAATGGCGTTTGTAGTAGGTTTATGTTCTTTCCTGGATTCCCAGGCTTCGCGATCGTAACAACTACTTCTGCGTCCTTTAGGGGTTTCTGGCGAGCAATCATAAAAAATGTATTCGCCCGTATTGGGGTCCTGACCAATTACATCGGGTTCGCCACCCGTATTTTCCATTTCATCGAGTGACCACATTTTTTCAGGATTAGCCTGCAGCTTTAATAAAACATCATCCCAGTTAATGTCTTTATGACGGTTCAGGTTTTTTTCAAAACGAGTCTTTAACGTACTCAATAATTCTTCTGTTTGTTCGGGCGTTACTTTCATAATTCAACTAGCAAATGTTGTGAAAATTTTATATCGTTTTGTTATATAGTGGGTCAGGCCAATTTACTGAGTACGGCTTGTATGCGGTTATGCGCCATATTAATTCCCTGAGCGAAAGGCAATTGCATTACCTGGTTCCGTTGGGCTACCGATTCATAGATCACATGCATCTTAAGTTTACTGGTCTCCCGGCTTAGCGCTTCAAATTCATATATCTCAAGCTGAACCCCAAACGGTGTAGACTCCATCTCGAAAGTCCGCGTGATTTTTTGATTTGGAATAAAATCATGAATCACTCCGTTGAAATAGTGTTTATTTCCTTTCGGATCAGTTGTTTCAAATTGGTAACTTCCATGCTTTTTGTTTTCTAATTTCAGCACTTTTGTTCCCATCCATTGCTCAACGATTTCGGGATCTTCGTAAGCTTTAAACAGTAGCTCAACTGGTAAATCAAATTCTCTTGTAATTACTAATTCCTGTTTACCATCTTCAGCATTAATTTTTGTTTTCTGTTCCATCGTATTTTATTGTTTGGGTTTATAATTTTTCATGATTGATTCTAGTTTATTGAATCGATCATCCCACAGTTGGCGGAATGGCTCAATAAAGTCGGCGACTTCTTTCATTTTTTTTGCATTGATATGGTAGTAAATCTCTCTGCCCGTCTGCTCCTGTTTTAACAACTCACATTCGGTCAGAATTTGCAGGTGTTTCGACACGGTTGGCCGGGCCGTATCGAAGTTTGAAGCGATGGCGCCAGCCGTCATAGCTTGCGAAGCGACCAATAGCAGTATGGCCCGTCTTGTCGGGTCGGCTATGGCCTGGAATACATCTCGTCTTAGGTTCATTGCGTAGTTATTTGACTACAAATATACATGTAGTTATTTGACTACGCAAATTGTCGTGAGAATTTACACGAAATGATAAGGAAAATAAATGTGAGTGTTTGTGTTGGCCTAGCGATGCTTCCAGATCATTAATTCGCCATTACCTATTGGTACAAGTGAGGTTTCGATTCCGGCTGTCTCCGTTACCAGAACGGTGAAAGTCGCCAATTCGGCTTCATGAGAAACCGCGTTATCGACTACCAGCAATCCACCTGGTTTTAGAATGGCTAGTAGGAGAGGCCACCAGCCAATGTATTGGCTGCGTTCGGAGTCGAGGAAGATAAAATCGATAGAATCTGGCTGAAGTAAAGGAACATGCTCTTCTGCTCTGGCAAGAATTAGTGTGATGATCGCATCGAGTCCTACATTCTGAAAGTTTGCTCTGGCCTGAATTACTTTCTGCTCATTCATCTCAACTGTTGTTACTCGTCCGCCCGTTGTCTGGGCAGCGTCGGCCAGCCAGATTGTTGAGTAGCCATTCGACGTGCCAATTTCAAGGATTGTTCTGGCCTGGGTGGCTCTGATCAGAAGCGAAAGAAACGGCCCCGTATCAGAGGTTATATTGAGCATTCTGTCCTCTCTCCGGGTAACGTTCTGGTCGTTTTCTTTTCCAAACCGGGCCAGTTGATCAAGATAGGCAAGTCGAGCCTGATTCATAAACGTATAGGGACAAACTCACAATAGCCGTTGCTGGTATAATGTTAGATTTTCAGCATCGAAACAGACAAAGATAATGGTCTCAATTGAGGTTGGGGTTTCCAGAAATTGCTGGACAGTTGAGATAGCTACGTCAGCAGCTTTATCTTTCGGATAGCCATAAATACCAGTACTGATGTTGGGAAAGGCAATATATTTGAAATTATTCTCGGTGGCTATCTCCAGCGATCGGCGATAGCAATTGGCAAGCAGCTCAGGTTCGCCATGCTTACCACCTCGCCAAACGGGTCCCACCGCGTGAATAATGTAGCTGGCTGGTAAACGGTAGCCTTTTGTTAGCTTGGCGTCACCCGTTTTACAACCGTTTAGCATGCGACATTCGAAGACCAACTCCGGACCAGCCGCCCTGTGAATGGCTCCATCGACACCGCCACCCCCAAGAAGACTCGTATTAGCCGCATTGACAATCGCATCAACCGACTGTTTGGTGATATCGCCCTGAATAACTTGAAAAGTAGCCATGCCCTAGAAACAGAGAATAAACCGCTACTGTTTGATTAATTTCAGCGTACGCTTTTTGTCGCCTGCTACCAGCGTCATGATATAAACACCGGTGGATAGCCCAAGATTGGGAAGTACAAATGCTGCCAAACCTGGCGAAGTGTATCGGCTCTGCCAGACAATTCGTCCAGCCAAGTTGGTCAGTGTAGCATCAAGGGGGGTGTTATCGGCAATTTCTCCCCATTGAACGCCTACTGGTTGGGTATCACTAAATGGATTCGGAAAGACAAACAACTGGTTGTATGATTCCGCAAGGGTCGATGCACGCTCAAAATTAGGAATACCATAACCAATTTTATCGTCGGGTGCTCCGTATTGGCTCCCTGAACGACGTAAAGCATCGGTAACCTGTTTAGCGGTCAGGCGTGGATGGGCTTGCCAGAATCCTGCTGCTAAACCGGCTATCAACGGCGTTGCGAAGGAAGTGCCACTTCCCGATACTATCGATCCAGATGGACTTCCTACAAATGTGTTTGCCCCTCTTGCCGCTAAGTCCGGCTTCACCCGGCCGTCGGACGATGGGCCGAATGAACTAAAAGACGCTTGTTGGCCTGCACTAGTAACTGCACCGACAGCAATGACAGAGGTTGCGTCCGAAGGAGCCGTAAGATAACGCCAGCTACTACTGCCTTCGTTACCCGCAGCAACTACTACGACCATCCCCGTTTCGGTAGCAATTTGAGCTGCTCGCGAACAAAGCGCTGTCTTGCCATCCATGTTCTGATATGTGTAGTTACTGGACGGGTCATCGAATTGCGAATAACCCAAGGAAGAGCTTATGACATCAACTCCTGCGCTGTCAGCATATTCAGCACCGAAAAGCCAGTTCGCTTCCTCAATCTGGCGCTCACTCCGGGCATCTTCGGTGCGGAGTAGAATAAAAGATGCTTTAAACGCAGTTCCGTAAAGTTGTCGGTCTGTAGCAGCGATGGCCGATAAACAGGATAAACCATGCGAGTCATCTTCATATACACTCGTTTCCTTATTGACAAAATCGTAAGTTGCCAGTACTCGATTTTCATCAAAAATGGGTTTTAAATAACTTACCTGATTGGCGTTTTGAAAACCAGCGTCCAGAACACCAATTAACATGCCTTGTCCATAATAACCCTGCTGATGCATTTTATCGGCTCCTAGCTGGGTGATCTGATCCTGGGAGTAGCCATAGTTGATTGGGGTATCAACCAACGTTCCGAATTTATTCGACGATGTGTTACTGGTTTCAGTAGTCCCAGTTCGGGCATTGGCCAGTGAGCGATTGAACTCCAGCCCTTTCACAAACGACAGCTTCTGGATAGTGGCAATGGTTGCATCGCTAGCTTCAAGTAGCACCGCATTGAGCCATCGCGATGAAAACCAGATTTTAGCCCCAGCCTGACGCAATTGTGATACATAATCCGGGTTTACTGGCAGATCCCGTTCCTGAATGACGATGTTCTGTTTCTGTCGTCGGAGAATGGATCGGCTCGATAAAAATTGCTGAGGCTGGTTTACACTGTAAGGCGAGTTGGCTTTATCGCGGAGGGTAACTAAATATTTCCGGGTAACCTGACCATAGCCGCTGTTGAAACTCAGCAGGATAAGAAGTAGCAAGCTCGCGATTTTAGTCATAGCCATACGTTCGGATACTTTATACTCACTGAATAGCATACGCTCTGAAAACGACCAATATTGTGCTAATGAGTTACTTTCCCAGTACGTAAATGGATTACACAACGTTGCGCACTAGGTAAATCGCCAAACATAAACCGTATAGAATGCAACGTGATCTGATTATGACTAGAAGAGAAGCAATTTAACAAAATCCTTGCTGCTACTTCAGCTTGTTTCGCAACCAGGTTCTTACGGGTTCGTCATACAACGTTAAACTGACATATGCCAGCACGATGGCTCCCGAAAAGGTGAGCAGAGCATAGGGCCAGGCCTGCCCTAGTGTAATACCCTTATGATTGCTTACCCAGGCTACGTAAAAATAGACAAGTACATAGTGCGTCATGTATAACGGGTAAGAAAGGTTGCCCAGAAACTGACAAATTTGAGCTTCCTTTTGACTTTGCACTACACCACTGGCACCAATATAAACAATGAGCGGAAAAACAACTGTAATGCAACATGCTTCGTATAAACCATTCATCCAGCGATGGTCTGCACCGCCTATTCTTGGCATAAACAAAACAACCGCTACCAGCAGGCTACTCCATAAAAAAGCATGTTTGATATAGACAGGGCGCGTTACCCGAGATAAAAGCAAACCGGCAAAAAATGGGAATAAGGTACGGGTTATTCCAATGCGCATTTGTTCCGCATTGAGTGTCCATCCACCGGTGACGTCTCCGTTAGGGTTCGTAACCGCAAAATGCAAAAGCGCGCACCCTGCCAGAACGACAAAACAAGTCAATGCTTTGTTCGATAACTTTCTCAGACCCAACGCGTAAAGAATATTGGCTATGTATTCGAAAAATAAGGACCAGGCGACACTATTGAGCGGATGCATTTCTTGCCAGCCGCGTATATCCATAGAAAGTGGTACCGGTAAAATTGTATACCCAATCAGCATAACGACCATTAGCTTCCAAACAGGAACGGTGTGGATAAGCGGCCAGATGGTTGAGTCGGTAAAGTAGAAGCCAACGGCACCGAGGGTCATGCCCAGAACCACGAGTGGTTGCAGCCGCTCAAACCGGCGCCGAAGGAAACCGCCAATGGTTAATTTGTCCCATCTATCGTCGTACGCATACCCAATGACGAAGCCAGACAGGAGAAAGAAAAAATCAACGGCCAGATAACCATGGTTGACAACATTGTCAAGATGGCTGCTGGCAAGTGGCTCTGCCAGGTGAAAGAATATGACGATTATAGCTGCCACCCCCCCGAAGCCCATCTACTATCTGATAATGTGGCTTTGTGCCAATTGTGCTATTATTCATTTCATCTGACCGATGTCTACGCATCGGGGCATAGCATTTTCTTCAGTTTTTAATCCTGAATTAGTGATAATCGGTGTAATTGAGTAGATAGTTGCGATGGAATGGTTAAAAAATGCGGCTCCAGGTGAAGCGAATAACCAGTAGAAGACCTATAAATCCAATAACAATGTAGGAAAAGGGAATATAGCTAATCGCATAAATGCGGGTTCGATCTATAAACCATAGGATACCTATTAGAGCGGCAATTAAGGTTAGAAAACTGGATAGTTTTCCAAATCCCGGAATATACTTGAAGGGTATTTTACGTCGAATAAGCATCAGGGTGGTAACCATCGTCAGAATTGGCAAAAGCTGAATAGCCAGATTCATATCCCAAATGCTTTGACGTTCGAACAGAAACAGATAAATATTTAGTGTAACTGCAAATATGCCGGGAATACAGGCAAGATAAATCAATCCTGCATAGACATATTTCCACTTTATAATATCCTCAGCCGTTTCGCCAGACCATAAATTCACAAGAAAAGCTCCTGCCGGTATCGCTGTCAGGAGCAAAAATAGCAACCCAGGTTGGCTCGAAACTACCTGAAATACGTCGCGGAGTGTCATAAAAGTTAACATGAGCGAAAGAGCAAATGAGTGAAAGAGCGAAGCGGTGACATAAACCGTTTTTCGCCCTTTCACTCATTTGCTCTTTCACTCTTTATTTAAGCGTCAACAAATAGCCGATGGTGAAATTAGAGTCCCAGTCGAAAACGAACTGATTACAGCTGGTGCCTTCGGCAATGGCTTTGTAAATATTCAGACCCGCTTTCGATTTAGCACTTTCCAATTTATAGGCCGATGGGGCATCAAGAACGGTATACCGTTCCTTGCCTTTTCGAACACTTTTGGCTAATTCAAAAGGCACACCTCCAATTATGAAGCAGGTCTGGCGATGATCAGAAGGCACTTGCTTGGCTTTGGCTTGTACGGCATCGAATACCGCGGCATCACTGGTTCCGTCGCTATAATATTTCGATCCATACGTTTCCAGTGCTTTCGTTGAGCCACCTTGTTTCCAGGAAATCTTCGTGTTCCCCGAACCTATATCCGTAACGAACGAATTGCCCTCATATTCGGCAGGAAGTACCGCCCTAAGGGCCAGAGAACCTTCCTGTTCGGGGGTTACCGTATTGACAAAATAATTCAACGATTTCAATACTTTAATGATTTTCTGAGTGCCTTCTGCCTTGACCGCGCCGGAACTAACGACAAAATGAATGTTTTTACCACCTACGCCGAAATCAAGCATTTTACCGATATAGCTTTTCAGGCCAGACCGCACATCGTCGTCGGAAGCCATATTTTCCAGCACAAGGCTGTTGCCAAATTCTGCTTTTTCGAGCTTCCAGCGTTTCTGGTCATCAATACGGACAATGAACGAATTAAAACCACTGGCTCCCAGCTCAACAACCCCTTTTAGAACACCATTCTGTGGTTCTGGGGCCGTGTAGGAAAAATCTTTCTGGGGCTGATTGCTAGTCGCTTCATCTGACGAATTGTTATCAGAAGCCTGCGATTCTTCGACGGCACCTTCTGCTGTTTTGTCGTCGGCACGCGGTAGGGTTTGTGATTCTGTATAGTCTTTGTCTTTCGGCTGAAGCTTCTTCAGGGCGTCATTGCCACCGAAATAGCGAAATGCGAAATAAATGCCAGCCAGAATCAGGGCCGTAATGAGTAGCCGACCGGCCACGGTTAAACGTTGCATAATGTTTAGAGAAAGAGTGAAAGAGTGAAAGAGTGAATGAGCGAAAGAGTGAGTATTTCTGCGTTAGCTTATTGCGCTTGCGCTCATTCACTCTTTCGTTTAATCAAGCAAATTCTTATACCCAGCGTCCTTTTGTGGGGCAGGGCCAAGATTGACGGTTTGGGCGGGGGCATCAAGCTGTACCATCTTGAATTCGCCCTGATTATAGGCGTCCAAAAGGGCCTGACCTTTATCCGACAAAATACCATTCTGGATGTCGACGCCATTAATGAAATCCATCGAGAGATCCATTGCCCGTTTCATTTCGCCGAGTTTCTTACTCATGTCGTCCTGAATGTATTCCATCGACTGATCGAAGTAGAAACGCTTATCAGGATCACCTTTGAAAATGCTGACGGCGGTTTTAAGAGCATTAGAACTCTCCTTAACAATTTGATACTCTGTTTCTTTCAAACGAACCTTAATTTCGGTTTCCTTAATAATATAGTCAGCGCTCTGGTTCACTTTTTCCATAAAAGCCAGCACCTGTTTCATATTGCGCTGAAGCGGTAACAATTTCTCGTTCATTTCCTGTAGACCAGCTCCTTCAATTGTAGCCAGTTGAGCGGCTTCACGCATTCCGGGCTTTTCGCTCATGGAATTAGCCTTGTTGGCTTCCGCGAACTTCTGTTTGATGGATTCATTGTTCTCGCCAATTTTCTTATTCAGCTTAACCAACTGCCCGGCTAGCGTATTGATCTGTCCCTGCATTTTTTCACGCTTTTCTTTCAAATCCTGAACGTAGATTTTCATGATCGCGATTGGGTTCAGTTGGATGACCGTCCCTGTAATACTACGCATCAGCGATTTGAACAGGAAGAAGATCGCTGTTCGGACATCCTTGCTCGTAAACAGGAAGATGAGCACACCTAGTGCACCTAACAGGAGTGACAGTTCCAGAATATTCGATGTTGCTCGAATCAGAAATTCCAGAATATCGTTCAAATGGATCAGACCGAAACCAGCAATACCAGCCAGCACGATCATGCCAAAAAGACCTTCGGGGCGGCTCCAGAACGATTTCTTATCGGGTTCTGAACCACCACCAAGTTGAGAAAAATCAGGAGTTGCCATGTTTTTGATGTATGATGTAAAATGTATGATATAGGGTGTAATTCTCTTGTTAACAGGTGTGTACAACACACATCCTATATCCTATATTACTTTAAATACTGTGTCATTTTGGCGATGTCGCCTTTGATTTGATCGGTAAAGTGCTCAAAAGTGGTATCGTAATTCTGGCGATTCTGCGTGATTTTTCCGCTTTGCTCCGCTATTTCACCACCAATATTAGATAGCCTTGTTGTATTGGCATCGATCTGCTTCTGGATCTCAACCAATTGTTTAGCCAACGATTCGTTTTCCGATTGTAGCCGTTTCTGTTCGTTCTGCAGGCCGCCAACTCGTTCAGTCAGGGCCGCTTCAACGCTTTTGCCGAACGCATCACGATCTTTGTTGAGAGCTGCAATATAACCATTTGCTGTATTGGTCAAAATGTTTACGTCACTGCCTCCACCAAGTGCCTTGAAACTCGCCCATGCGGCCTGATATTGCTTATCTTCAGCCAAACCCAGATTCGATAAGCTGCGCAAAGCTTCCCTAAACTCGAAGTAATCCGGTCCTGGTGGATTATTCTGGGCCAATACCGTCGCAAAATGCTCGGCGAATTTCGGATCAATACTTCCCGATGTGGCTACTGGCGTCGAAGGAACAGACGTCGGACTTGACGGGTTGGCTGCCGGTCGGGGAGGTGTTGGCCCGGTGGTGGGCGTAGTACCTTTGGCAACGCCTGGTTCTTCTTCTTTTACGAAAAACCCCAGGATTTTACGACCAATTGATTTGTCTGGTTCTGGCATAATTGTCTGTCATTGCGGGGCTTCCGTTGATAGAATCGCCCGTTTGATGAAATACGGAACAATGTTACAAGGTTCGGGTCAATCCCGCAATATGGGATTAGGTCGAACGGTTGCGGGATTGTGGAAATGGTCGTAGAACGGGCCGAATGTTCCGTAGATTATTCTATTCCGTCTTTCAACCTACCTTCCATTCGTTCTCGAAATGTTTCCACTTTAGGCTTCGAAACTAACTGTATATACATATTATAATCGTTGTGATCGTAGTAATCCTGATGATAAACCTCGGCAGGATAAAATGCAGTAAAGGGCACTATCTGTGTAACCACCTTGGCTTTGTGATGCCCCGACATATTTTCTCGGGCAATCGCTTTTTCAATACGGACTTTCTCATCAGGAGTTCGGTAGAAAATTGCTGAACGGTAATGTTTACCGATATCTGGCCCCTGACGATTCAATTGTGTAGCATCGTGTCCGGCAAAAAAGGCATCTAACAGTATATCATACGAAATGATCTTTGGATCATAATAAATCTGAACAGATTCGGCATGCCCGGTTTGATCGGTTCCTACCTGTTCGTAGGTCGGGTATTCGAGGTTACCACCAGCATAGCCCGATACCGCTTCTCGAACCCCCTTTAAGGATTTCATTTCTTCCTGAACAGCCCAAAAGCAACCACCCGCTACTGTAGCCACCGCTTCTCCGGGTAACAATGCCGGTAATTTTGCTGGGTTGATATCGAATGAGGTAGTGGTCTTTTGGTTCTCCGGTTGCTGATTGCAACTCATCAGGGAGAGCACGGAAAAACAGACCAGGAAAATAAGGATCGCCAATCTCATATGATGCATTCTATGGCCAGATAACACAAAATTGGCCAGCTAAGTTATGAGGTTGTCTGAGCAATGTATCTTTGTAGTAATCCTTCTTTGGCCATTTTTAGTGTATAATAGACTAGCAACAATTGACTGACGACTAACCTTATGACCCTAACCACATTAGGTCTCGAATTGCCAACCGACCCTCGCTGGGTCAATATTGCAGAAATGAATATTGGTGATATTCTAGTCGATCACGCATACTGCGAGCAGAAAGCTGCGTCGTCGTGTATTTCCCTTATCGTACAATATTCAGACAAACAGGAACTGGTGGAGACGCTGACGCCCGTAGTCGCAGAAGAGTGGGGGCATTTTCAGCGCGTGCTGAAAGAGTTAAAAAAACGGAATATTCCACTCGGACGGCAACGTAAAGATGAATATGTCAATCAACTCCGTAGCCGGTTGCGACGACCTATTGGCGATCAGAATGAGCAATTAATGGATAACCTGCTCATTAATGCGCTGATAGAAGCGCGTAGTTGCGAGCGTTTCAAACTCCTTTCTGAACATATTGCCGACGAGGGTTTACAGAAGTTCTATCGAGAATTGATGATCTCAGAAGCAGGCCATTACCATAATTTCATCGAATTGGCTGAAACATATATACCTGCCGAGCGCGTTCGGCAGCGGTGGAAAGAATTTCTTGCAGTTGAAGCGGATATTATGGCCAACCTCGAAGTTAGAGGTGATAGAATGCACTAAGTAATTATATATGGTAATCAATTGGCTACTCTTGTGTAATGATAATTATATAAATGTTAAACAAAAGTGAATTTGGATTTTGTTTGGATTAAATTATATATTTATATCATGTAACGAATTAACGGCCCGTTGGCGAAAAAAACGTTGACTAAGTACACCCTAACTTTAGTTTTTCGTTTGCCACTATTGAACTTTTACAAGTATGAGTCGTAAGAATTTTCTCCCCATTCCTGGCCCCTGGATTATTGTCTTTCTAATTTCATTTGCCTTGTTTGTCGTATTTGTTGAGTGGATCTGGAGTTTATTTTAATAATAGTTGAACCGTTGATTGTTGCTATTCGAATTGTGCTCATCAATTCTTGCAAATAAATGCCTAACAGATAAGAAGATAAAGTCAATCCGCACTTTTTGGGTAACATGGTTCAGTTTACTTTTACTAAGCCCAACCCCTCTAATACCACGAGTAAATCCTGAATTTGTCTCCTGGTGTCGCTGATAATCGTTCGCATAACGGTTATCTTTACTGACTGGCGACTACAATTGCCTGTTTATGTACACGCCAACTTATGACGTTTCTTCAGCAAACGGCCCAGCGCATTTTTGAAGTCCATGGCCCCAGTCTGAGCGATGTTTGGGTGATCTTACCAACTCGACGGGCTGTATCCGTTTTTTTAGACGACCTGGCCGCTCTCTCTGATCGTCCCTTTTTAGCTCCTCATGCATTGGCGGTCGACGATTTTATCAATCAGGCTGCGGGTGTTCAGTTGATCGATTCTATTAGCTTACTGTTTGAACTGTATGAGGTATTCAAGGAGATTGATCCCTTGGTTGAGTTTGAGCAATTTATCGGCTGGGCATCTGTCTTGCTGGCCGATTTTGACCGGATTGATCAATATTTGATTGATGTCAAAGAGCTGTTCAGCTATTTAACGGCGGCCAAAGCGCTCGAACGGTGGCAGGTAGACAGGGGCGAATCGGCGAAGCCTATTGTTGAAACTCCCGGTACAGCTCGTTATTTCAAGCTTTTTGACAACTTACACACAGCATATAATTCCCTTCACCAGCGTCTGACAGAGCAGGGTTTAGCTTATCGGGGTATGGCCTACAGGATGTTGGCACAGCAGGTTGAAACCCTGATTCGGGATAATCTGGCGTATGAACGACTTTATTTTGTTGGTTTTAATGCATTAAGCCGTGCCGAAGAACGGATCATTCGGGTGTTGGTCGATGCGAAGAAAGCGGAACTGATCTGGGATGCCGATCAATATTATATGAATGATTGGCGGCAGGAAGCTGGCGAATTTCTGCGTCGGTATCGTAACAATGGATGGTTTTTCTCGAAACAAAATCATGAAGACCTGGGTCAAAAATCGAACAACCTACTAAATACCCGAAAGACGGTTCGAATTGTTGGCGTACCGAATGCCAGTATGCAGGCAAAAGTGGCCGGAAAAATTTATAATGATTGGCAGAAGGAAGACCACAAAGGGCAGCGAGTAAAAACGGCGATTGTACTGGCAGATGAAACCTTACTTATTCCGGTACTCTATGCGCTGGATGAAAACGTTGTCGATCTCAATGTGACGATGGGGCTTTCGTTACGGTCGTCATTGTTATTTACGTTGATTGACACACTGTTTGAAATGCAACGGACAGTGCATGAGTTTCGCTCGAAAGATGGTTTCAACCAACGGATTCCTAAATATCACCATCGGCATGTAGTGAAGCTGCTAAACCATCCATTTATCAAACAATATGAGCGAATTCGGGAGCTGATGTGGCCGGGTGAAATGCGGGAATCAGGCGAAATAGTACCTCCTGAGCCTTTATTCCAGTGGATCTCCAAGGAAATTGTGCAAAATCAGCGTGTTTATCTGACAGAAGAAGAACTCCAGCTTTTAGGCCAGAATGATCCACTCTTTCGGGTATTGTTTGCCCGTTGGTCAGATCATAATCCAATGAAAGCGATAAGTACGTTCTATAAACTGATTGAACTCCTGCGCGATGTGTATCGAGTAAGTCAGGATGCCATCGAAATAGAATACCTGTACTTGTTTTTCACCTTGTTGAAACAACTGGAAGCAACGTTGGAAAGACAGGAAGCAGAGGGCATAGATTCACCCACCGTTACTGTACGGAGTTTTCGGCAGTTTTTATACGAATTGATTCGTCAGACGAGCATACCGTTTACGAGTGAAGGGAAGAGTCAACTGCAGATCATGGGGATGCTCGAAACCCGGGCGCTGGATTTCGAACGCGTCATAATTTTGTCCGTGAATGAAGGCGTTCTACCGCAAACACGAAAACTCAACTCGTTGATTCCCTTTGATATTGCTTCCGAACTGATGCTCCCCACGTATCGTGAACAGGAATCTGTAATGGCGTATCACTTCTACCGGCTGTTGCAGCGTGCCAGCGACATTGTACTGTTGCATACTACATCGACGGATGCGTATGGAAGCAGTAAAGGGGAGCAAAGCCGGTTTATTCGGCAAATTGAACACGAATTGGCACCACGTTCTGAAGGATTGATTCAAGTCAGTCATCCAACGGTTCGTTTTGCCCAAAAAGATACTCCTGCGGTAACTGATTTAACGAATATTCAGGTTCCGAAAACAGAAACGATTCGCGAAAAACTAATTACATTGCTGACAACGAGAGGATTATATCCTTCGTATCTGAATCAGTACATCAGCTGCTCTATGCGATTTTACTTAAGTCGGATTGTTAATATTGCGGAGGAGGAAGATATCGAGGAAAAAATGGGTGCTGCCGAATTCGGTAGCTGGCTGCATATGGTGCTGGAGCGTCTGGATAAAGATTACCGACTCAAGAATCTGCCGATCGACGAAACCATAATCAAAAGTCTGCTGGAAGAAGAGTTCACTAAGTCGATGAAAGGACGGGTTATTGAGTCGGGGATGAATTTGCTGTTGTATGAACTTGCTCAAAAACTCATGCTCGATTTTCAGCGAGAGCAAAGTAAACTTGAAGGGTTGGTCGTAATTGCTACGGAGCAAACACTCGAAACATTTCTGGATGTGCCCCTTGATAAAGGTAAATCAATTCGTGTTCGGGTTGCTGGGAAAGTCGACCGTATTGAGCGATACAGGAATCAAATCCGAATTGTGGATTATAAAACCGGTCGTGTCGATTTAGATCAGAAAACGCCAACAGATTTAACAGAAAAGCTTTTGAAAGATGGCAGGGAAGACAAAATGCGACAGTTGTGGCTCTATCGATACCTGACACTTAAAAATATTCGCGATTATGGCGGAGTACCACTTGATAAAGCAAAACGCGACATTTTTCCCGCAATTGGATTGCCGGTTGAAGCTGGATTTTATTCTTTTCGGGATTTGAATGGAGGTTTTAAAACGAACCCCGTCCGGTTTGATAATCAGGATAATCCGGATCAGTACATTGCTGATTCGGAGGAATTACTAGGTCAGTTGATTCGGCAGCTTCTTGATGTAGCCGAACCCTTTAAAAAAACAGATCGGCTGGAGACGTGCCAGTATTGCGATTTTAAAAGAATATGCGGACGATAATAATCCTGGTTGAGTGCCATACGTGAGGCACTCAACCAGGATTACATAGATTTACAATACCAACTCTTTCTCACTGACAATCGTCAAAACCGCAGGGTCTTTGAGTCGAACAGCCAGCCCTAGTGTTTTAGGCACTTCGTAGTGAAAAAAGTACTTCATCGTATGAATCTTTCCTTCGTAAAAGGCCAGATCGTCGCCCTGAGGATTTTGGGTAAGTAATGCCTGTTTTGCAACGATTGCCTGTTTGAGCCATTGCCAGGCTACAACAACGATGCCCATTAATTCCAGAAATAGCGTAGCGTCCGACAGATACCGTTCAATATCACCCTGCTGGGCATACGGCATCAGGCTCATGACGACCTCTTGTGTACGCTTGAGCTCGGCAGCTAAACTGTCGGCATACGGTTTCAGATCACTGTGAATACTAGCTTCTGTTATTGTTTTACTTATCTCGGCGAACAACAATTGAGGGGCTTTTCCGCCTTTCATCGTCATCTTTCGACCTAACAAATCCTGCGCCTGAATGCCTGTAGTTCCTTCGTAGATTGGCGTGATGCGGATGTCGCGATAGAGTTGTTCTACCGGGAAATCTTCCGTAAAACCATAGCCCCCAAGCGTTTGTACGCTTTGACTAACCGACTGAACACCCATTTCTGACGGATAAGATTTTGCCATCGGCATCAGCAGGTCGAGTAATAGAAACGCATTTTCTTTCACTTCACCCTCGGCTACCTGGCTAATGTCATAAAGCCGGGCTGCTTCAAGCAATAAAGACAATGAGCCTTCTGTGACCGCTTTCTGAAACAAGAGCATTCGCCTGACATCCGGGTGATTGATTATAAATGTTTGTGGTGAATCCAACTGGCCTTTCTCATTCAATCGGCGACTTTGCGGACGTTCTTTGGCGTATTGCAGAGCTGCATAATAAGCAGCCGTGGCAATAGCCGTAGCAGTCATGCCTACACCAATTCGAGCTTCGTTCATCATCTGAAACATATAGGGAAGCCCCTGATTGGGTTGGCCTACCAGATAACCGATCGTATTATCGTTGGAGCCCATGGTCAAGTGCATGGCTGGCACTCCTTTCTGCCCCATTTTATGATAGACACCCGTTGAGATCACATCATTGTCCACAAAAGCGCCGTGTTCGTCTTGTCGGTATTTTGGCACGACGAAGAGAGAAATACCTTTTGTGCCTTTCGGAGCGCCATCGATTCGGGCTAACATCAAATGGATAATATTTTCGGCCGCGTCATGATCACCCGCCGAGATAAACACCTTTTGCCCTTTAATTTTATAGGCTCCTGGTGCGGAATTGTCGTCAGTTATTGGTGTTGCTGAGGTGATTACATCAGACAGTGAGGAACCTGCCTGTGGTTCTGTTAGTGCCATAGTTCCCTGCCATTTGCCTGTCAATAAGTCGGGTACGTATTGGTCAATCAATTCGGGCGAACCAAAAGAGGTGATCAGGTGGGCGGCTCCAGAAGTGAGTCCCGTATACATCATACCGTTATTAGCAGCCATGATGACAAAGCCAACGCAGGAGCTGATCATTTCAGGCAATTGCTGACCACCATGTTCGAACGAAAAACCTGCCCCAATGAGTCCGGCTTCGCCCATCGCTTTCAGGTATTCTCTTATTTGCGGATGAACCGTAACCCGACCGTTTTTTAACTCAGGCTGGTTTTTATCAACATCCTTCAGAAATGGGTGCATGATCGTATCGGCAATATAGATGGCCGAATCGAGCACGAGGTTAAACGTTTCACGATCGTGTGCGCTGAAATAATCGTATTTTGTTAATTCCTCGGCTTTAAAAACTTCATGTAATAAAAATTGTAGATTTCGCTTGCTGAAATAGGTCGCTGCCATGTTGGGCTTTGGATTAAAAGGGTCACTAAACTAGGCTGAATATTCAGCCTAAAAATACTACCTTTTGGCCTAGTATTTGTACGTCAATTGAAAAACCATCGTTTACATTTTATCGTTAATAAACGGTAGACAACCATTTAATTTTTAGCCATGAAAAATCTTATTGGAGTATTTATTGCCTGTTTAACAATGGTATCGCTGGTGCAAGCGCAGGATTCCAAAGCGCCAGCAAGCCCGAAAATGACTGTCGAAAGCCCTGATAAAAACATTAAAGTAGTTTATGGCCAGCCATCCAAAAAAGGCCGGGTAATTTTTGGGCCAGAGGGTTCCAGTAGCCTGGAAAAATACGGAAAAGTTTGGCGTACGGGCGCGAATGAGGCAACGGAGGTAACGTTTAAAAGCGATATCATGTTCGGTGGGAAAATGGTGAAAGCGGGTACCTATACCTTATTTACAATTCCTGGCGAAAAGGAGTGGAGCGTTATTCTGAATAGTACATTAGGCCAGTGGGGCGCTTATGACTACGACAAAATAAAAGGCACCGATGTGGCTATGGTAAAAGTACCGGTTTCGATGAATAAAACGCCCATCGAAAAACTGACGATTACGCCATCAAATTCAAGTATTGCTATAGCTTGGGACAACATGACAGTTTCTGTCCCTGTAATGAAGCATGGTTCTTAAAAATAGATTAGTTTGCACAGAGGATTTTTTTGCCAAAAAGCCCAATTATTTAAATTGGGCTTTTTGCATTTTAAGCACCTTTTAATCAGTCGTTTTTGTCCTCAATAGGCTCACTTTTCTCGAAAACAGGCTATAAATTGGTCGTTAACTAATTTTATTGTGTATTTCTGAAAAAAAAGTTAGTAAGTAGTTAACAAACACACGTTTATACCGTTATTTGCGAAAGACATGAACTGAATCGCCTGATGAGAAAAATCTACTTGCTGTATGTACTGCTCGGCCTGGCCGTACTTCCTGCCTGTGGTCAGGGCGTTACGGACTATTATCAGCTCCCCGAAAATGGGCAGCAATACAAACGGTTACTAAGCCGTTACGGAGGCCCTCAGGTGCGCGATAGGTGGTATGTTGCCCTCGATGGCTTTGTCAGAACCGACCGGGCTCAACTCGATAATTCATTTAATGGATTGATACAAAGCGACCTTGTCGGAAAAGCCGGATGGGGTGTTGTGGTTGGCTGGGCGTATCGGGAACGCTGGATGGTTGAGGGCGGATATGCCCGAATGCCGATTCATACGCAGATGACAATTAGCAATACAACTCCTGCATTGTCTATCCGTTATTCAAACGATCAAAATTCGTTTGTTCTTAGAGGAAAGCGTCTTTTATTATCAACCAGTAAACCCTGGCTTCGATCAGGTTTTTGGGTTAGCGGAGGGATGTGGGTTATTCCAAACACTAGTCCCCAGGAAGGACGCGTATCCGTGACGGGTTTTCGGCGTCAGGGACGTTACGAAACGCAGGAAGCATTTCAGCTCACCAGCGAAACAAATACAAATGCCAGAACAGCTACTTTAGCCGAATTAGGGGCTGAATATAATGTTCGCTTAACCAACGCCCTTGATTTGGGATTGTCTGTCCGTAAAATATGGGGCCTCTCCAATTCAGTAACGACAGATATAACGTATACAGCTAGTCGGATGGCTCCCCAGCAAACGCAATTACTGGGTGCAGGTTCTGGAATGAGTTACGGCCTAACGCTTCGCTATAATTTTGCCGTTCGGCGTACGCTGTCGAATGTATTGGATATACAGGGTAAAACTCCCAAAGGTAAAATTCAATAAACGACTTGAGTTTCTGAACAGTAGGCGATCCAGGTGGTCGCCTTTTTTCATGGTATCCATCCCTAATTCGGGATCGAATCAATACTAAACCCTGAATAAAATGAAACGATTAAGCTGGGCAACATTCTTTTTGACGGTGTTGGCTGTGAACGCTGTATTGGCTGATGTGCGCTTGCCAAATGTATTTGGTTCTCACATGGTTTTACAACGACGCAAACCATTGCCTATATGGGGATGGGCTGAGGCTGGCGAGAAAATAACGATTAGTCTGAACAACCAGACAAAAACCGGTAAAGCAGATAAAGCTGGGAAATGGCAGATAATACTAGATCCAATTGAAGCGGGTGGACCTTATCAGCTTGTGGTGAAAGGCAAGAATAACACCGTTACATTCGACGACGTGCTAGCTGGTGAAGTCTGGGTATGTTCGGGGCAGTCGAATATGGAATGGCCATTACGAGCGGCAGCCAATGCAAAGACCGAAATTCCGTCGGCTAATTATCCGCAAATCCGGCAATTGCTGGTGAAAAAAGATATTAGCTTGACTCCAAAAGAGAATATAGAAGGTAATTGGAGTATATGCTCGCCCGAAACAGCGTCTGATTTCACCGCCGTGGGGTACTTTTTCGCCAAACAACTCCAGCAGGAATTGAATGTGCCGATTGGATTGATCAATACATCGTGGGGTGGTACACACTCCGAGACATGGACGAGTAGGGACGCTCTTAATCAGAATGATGAGTTACGAATGGTCGCCAGTAAATTGCCCGCTAACTATGAAGAAGTGTTAAAAAGTGGAGCTGACCGTATTCAGAAGTTGATTCAGGCACAGCAGGGAAGTTTACCAACTGCTTCGGAAGTTAGTATGTGGGCTGATCCGGCTTTTAATACCACACAGTGGAAGTCGATGAACGCCCTTGGCGACTGGGAATGGAAAGGCTTACCAACCCTGGATGGGGTAGTTTGGTTTCGGCGCGAGGTGATGATTCCCGAAGGTAGTAACCCGAAAAAAATAATGCTACAATTCGGCCCAGTTGACGATCGGGACTCGACCTATGTAAATGGACAATTAGTTGGCAGTACAAACAACCGTTCGCCAAGATCGTATTCACTACCCGACGGTTTAGTAAAACCTGGCCGTAATATAATTGCTGTTCGTATTCGGGATGTTGGTGGATCAGGGGGTATGATGGGAGACGCAGACCAGTTAAAACTAACAGGAGAAGGTCTTTCAATTCCATTGGCAGGCGATTGGCAGTATCGAATTGAATCCGTAAGTGAGTCTTCCTATAAACCAGGGCCAAACACCTACGCAACCCAATTATTCAATGCCATGTTGAAGCCCCTGATTCCGTACGCAATACAGGGCACAATCTGGTACCAAGGAGAATCCAATGCCGGACGAGCCTATCAATATCGAAAGTCGTTTCCACTGATGATTCAGGATTGGCGACAACATTGGGGGTATGATTTTCCCTTTCTCTTTGTCCAGTTAGCGAGTTTTAATGCAGCTAATGGCGATAGCCGAAAGGGGAGTACCTGGGCTGAGTTGCGCGAAGCCCAAACAATGACATTGCAACTACCCAAAACCGGTATGGCTGTCACGACGGATATCGGAGAACGGTCAGATATTCACCCAAGAAATAAAGAAGATGTGGGGAAACGACTAGCCGCTGAAGCGATGCGTGTCGCGTATAACAAAGCTGGAGTCAGTGCAGGGCCAATGTTTAATAAACTCAATATAGAAGGAAATCGGGCAATATTGACGTTCTGGAACGCTGAAAAAGGCTTACTGGTGAAGGACAAATACGGTTATCTGAAAGGTTTTGAAATGGCTGGAACCGACCAGAAGTTTCACTACGCCAAAGCCGATATACAGGGGAATGCCATTGTTGTTCACGCCGATTCAGTCTCGACCCCCGTTGCCATTCGATACGGGTGGGCCGATGATAACAGCGATGGAAATTTGTACAATCGGGAAGGCTTCCCGGCAGTACCCTTTCGAACAGACAACTGGAAGGGAATAACAGAAGCGGTCAGATTTGGTGAACAATAAAGCCCCGTTTTGATCTGCATCCGCCAGCGATCTTTATAATATACCATGTTATGGTCGAAAAACGAAGATAGTCAAACGAATCATTTCCTTTGTCAAGAGTAATAGTGATGCCATAGGTAATGACTTTGGTAAAGAAAAATTTGAGCCATACCTTAGCCTATTACGAATGAATGGCAACCATAAAATCTTCCGCTGAGAAGTACTTTAAAACTTTAAATTTGACGAGTGAAATTCGTTATTTTGTAAATAAAAAATCTTTGTAAATGTATTCCTATAGAATGCCAGGTTGTTTATTTGTTTCTGTGCGTAATTAAATAAGTTTTTGAATTGATTCACAGATTCATAAACTACAAATTAATTTGAAAGAATAGTTTTTGTTAAATATCTTCCGTTTTCGGATGATTGAATAAGTTACTTAGCTTTTAGGTGGGAGTTGTACTATTTATTAAGCAATTACTAATTGCTTAATAAGGCAGATTTATATTTCATAAGATAAGTTAGCTGACGACAAATTTGGGTTTTAATAACTGGATCTTCTTAAGGCAATGAAACCGATCAAAGTATTACTGGCTGATGATCATGATATGATGCTCGATGGCTTAACTGCATTATTAGATACATTGGAACATATTGAGGTTGTCGGTGCCGTAAGAAATGGAGTTCAGGCGCTGGTTTTTCTGGAAAATTATGAAGTTGATGTCGTTCTTGCTGACTTAAATATGCCTCTTTTGAATGGTTTGGGGCTTAACTGGGAAATTCGTAAACGATTCCCAAATGTGCGTGTATTGATGTTAACAATGATTGATGATGCAGACCAAATTCGTGATGCTATCCAGAGTGGTATTGATGGATATATATTGAAGAAAGCCAATAAAATAGAACTAGAACGTGCGATTATTTCAGTAGCGGCCGGAAATAAGTATTTCGAACATGCAGTTATTCAGCAATTGGCTCAAATTCCTGTCAGGAATTCTGTAGGAAACAATTTACAGCCAGACGATATTGTACCGCTTACTGCTCGTGAACGAGAAATTTTATTGCTCGTCGCTCAAGGATTAACGAATCAGGAAATTGCCGGAAAAATTGTCCGTAGCCAACTCACTGTTGACACACATCGCAAGAACATTTTCCGTAAGCTTGGCGTAAATAATGTAGTTGAATTAGTGCATTATGCTGTTAGAAATGGTCTTATACCAAACGCTTAAATCATAGTGATAAATAAAGTAACCTATGTATTCTAAAGAAGAACCGGATTTTGATGAAGTAAACAGGTTTCGAAGTGATCCTATAAACTTCCCTGTTACTGCATTAATTAATAAGCCTCCTGTGCTAACCAGAGTAGCGTTTGATACAATTCGTGATCAAATTATACGTGGTTGGGTTTATAAAGAAGCCACTGTGGGCCTAAAGCCATTCGTGAAAACGTTTATTATTCCTGAATTTGAACAGAATTACCCTGGGTTTGAGTGGTATGATGCAACGAAAACCTACGGCGTAGTTTATGTGAAAGGACACGGCCTGGAAAAAAAATTATTCTTTGAATGGTCTAGTGATGTTGTGTTTTATTGCCCTAAAATCTTTCAAGATGGGACAAATTTAGTTGCCGTTAAAAAAGAAATTGAAATAGTAGGAAACCCGGTAGGTAATCGATTTTTTAAAGATGAAGTTTTTCACTATCTGGATCAGAGACGTAAATTCTGGATTAGTTTTCCATTTGGTGAACTTGATACAATTAACAACCGATTCAAATCGCTGGCTGAGGGTAGTTATAACTGTGAAAGAACTAAAGCAATAAACAGAATATAATGATTGCACTAACTGGTTATACGCTTCCTGATTATCTTGTCAATCGTGGATTGCTCTCTTACGCAGACTTGAGGGACCCTAAATGGACATTTATAGAAAATCGATTTACTCAGTCGCTAAATTCGAATTTTATTGTTTTGTATTCAGCTGAAAACAGCACTAGGAATTACTTCCTGAAACAACCTGTCAGCCTCTATTTTACAGATGATGGATTACAAACTGAGGAAGATGTATTGCTTGTTTTGCAGAAAATAAATACGCTGCAACCCAATATTCTTAAGTTCATCAAACATCCGAACATCTACAAAGATGGTATTGTTCGATATGATAGTGTAAATCGAGTTCTTTTGCTGCAATATCAGAAAAGCAGTTCTATTCTGGATATTTTAAAGGGAACGATAGCTATTCCCAGAAGAAATTTTGATAAACAGAATGCTGTAATAGCACAATTAGGCAAAACATTAGCCAAATTTAGAGAAGAGTTACCAAGCTCTATAGTTGACAGAATCATTGTTACAATTTTTGAAAAAAGAGCTTTTTCTCCTGACTTTAAACCGTTCAAACCTTTCAAACCATGGTTATTGGACCTGGTAGATCGGGATGTTGATCAATTGACTTCAAGTAATTCCCCCTATGTTGAAAAACTAGGAACTTTACTTTGCAACACAAATGTCAAGAAAGTATTGAATGAGTTAAATATCGGCTGGGAATATTCTCATCTTATTAATTCAGACGCTAGCTTATCTAATGTTCTAGTTAAGAATGAAGAGCAAGAGATACCGGAAATACTATTAATTGATTGGGAAATGGCTGGATATGGTCCCGCACTTTGGCAACTTGCGGGCGTTGTCGCTGATTTTCTCTCATTTATTGTTTATGAGAATCCTCCAATTTCTGAAGAGCTCGTATGGAAACATCTGGAAGTAATATTTCATAATTATTTCTCAGTGATTCCTTTAAGGTCTTCTGGGGGAATTTATGGTGAGCTTATAACTACATTTCGGTATGCTGGTATTATTCTGCTTCAACAATATTATCGTTGGGGGGCAGCTTATTTACACTCAGGTAATTCTGTTCATCCTGACAAGTTTATGCTGGGTAAAGATTGTTTATTAACACCTGATATTGTTTGGAAAAATAATAAATTCCCTAGCCTGTAATGAAGAATAATTTTCGCAAACAGATTCAAGAGATTACTGACCACATTCGTGTCATTGGTGAGGAAATTTATTTACTGCCTAAACCAGATCAATTACCACCCAATTCTAGTAATAAAGATATAGAGATGGAGTTGGCTAGATTTGGTATATCTATTGATAAATCTGACCTGAAGTCATTACTATCATTATATATCTATCTTAACTTTTACGTTTTACCATTCAAAAAAGCACAGGAATGTAAAGAGACTGCTCTTTTGGCCCCTGACAATGGAACAGTTAGTGGTATAACCTATGAGGAAGCTACTGGTATACGTATAGACTACTGGGTTGATTCATACTGGAAATACGCAAAACCAGAATCTGATCATCAATATCCTACTAAACAAGCACTTCGAAAAGGAAGCCAAGGGCAATGGGTGGGAAATGGCGAGTACGTAGAGTCGAATCTGATTATTTTTGATGATGATCCAATTCTAAATATTCACCAACAGACCCACGAATTTGCAGTAGGTTCACGCGTTGGAAATTATAACTGGATTTATGGGAAAAATCTTCCCTATTACGACGATAATAAAGGAAGCGTTCGGTTCTACTTTCACTTAGTCCCTTTTCGTTATTCGGCAGCATTATTAGCCCGTGAAATTCAACAAGGTTTTGATTTATATGAAGTTCCGTTTACATTTAAGTTTTTAGCATTTGAAGAAGATTATCTATGTCGATCAGACACGGCTGTACTTTATGTGTCTAAGAAATACTTGTATGTAGTTATTCATCTTTTGGCTAATATTTATAGTTTATTTCGAGGAGCAACTTTCAAACATTCACAACCGGTTTTAGAATCCGAAACACCCCAGTTTACTTATCAATTAGGGTATGGCATTTCGTTTGGAGAAAATCCAGAAAACAATGATAGTTTTGGTTTTAATCGTTGTAAAATTCTTGCAGATGCGCTATTTAGAAGCAAAGCTGAAACTTCGGAAGGTCGTCTAAATGATGTCTTGGAATTTCTTGAGGATGAAAAGGGATTTCATGTTGATGAATTCTATAAAAATCCTGATAGCCGGACGGACTACAATTTCTTTTTTAAACTTTTTCACAACATAGTAATTGAAAATCTTCGCACTGGCCGACGTAAAGATGATAAACAATTTCGGGATGATGCTCTAAAGTGGAATGGATACCGACGTATCAAAATTCGTTTGTCGGATGAAGCTGAGTGGTTTGGACAACCAGGCGTTTATCGTCGAAAATATCTTGTAGCAGCCGTCCGAATTGCGATCCGATTATGCAGGGAAGCTGTATGGTATCCAGTTTCGGTTGATGGTACCGATCAAACGGATGTTTCCATATGGAAATGTAACTGGCTAAGTTTCCAGCCGTTCGAATCCAATTCCGAAGAAAGAGGATATCAATATCAAATGTTATCAAATTTTGGAGGTGCAGAAGTTGGAACCGAGAGTGTGCAAATATTTTTGGCTAAGATATATGTTAATTATTACGAGTCCCTTTTGTTCAAAAATACAGCAAAATGGGCGGATGTATCATTTGGCGAAGCTGATCCAGATACTAATAAATTATTGTGGGGTGATGAGAATATTCGGCTTGCCTGGGCATACCTTCAACTGCCTGAAAATGCTGAAGAACGTAAGAGATTTATAGACGATTTGAAAAAGAAAAGAGAGCTAACAAGAGAACAATTAGATTTTATTTATGCTAATGAGTTAACTAAAGAACAGGTAGAAAGACTAGCAGATTTTATTATTGAGCGTTTCATTGATTTAGGGCGTCCGTTAGGAAATGGGTATTACACAGAAGACCCAAAGACTAGAGAATTATTTTCTGCAAATAAACGATATGGATTGGCTGGTTTAGGTGAGTTTTTTCTGAAAGTTTATGAATTATAAGCTGTAACCAAAGTGAGGGTGAAAGCTGTTCCCTGAGGAACAACAGCAGCGATCTCCATTTGACCATTCAGGCTAATAATCCGATTCTGTAAATTCCTTAAACCCATACCTTCACTTCGGGTAAAAATATCGTCGGGTAGACCAATTCCATTATCAATAAAACTAAGAATCAATTGATTGGATTCTGGCAAAAAATCCAGTTCAATCGACGCTTCTGTAGCTTGTGCATGTTTTAAAATATTGGTAATTAATTCGAGGCTTATACTATAAAGCTCCATTTCTGCTTTTTTTTCCAAATGACCAGCGATATAAGTACTCATAAACGAAAATTGTGTACGATCCCCTCTGTTTAGATCGTCAACAAGATTTTGTAAAGCTGCCGTAAGACCATTTTTCTCCAAAACAACCGGCATCAAATTGTGGGAAAGATTTCGAACATCGGAATAAGCTTCGCCTATAAGGGTTAATACACGCTCATATATTTTTCGTTCTTTTGTCGTGTAATTATCTGTATCCAAGGCTTCAAACTGCCATTTTAAACCTGATAAGGTACTTCCCAGATTGTCGTGCAGTTCTGATGCTACACGTTTACGCTCCAGTGATTGGCCGTTGAAAAAAGCTTCCTTTATTTCATGGTTCATTCGAATTAGCTCCTCATTGGCAAGGGTCAAATCTTCCGTTCGTTGTCTTACTCTCGCTTCTAGTGTATTATTTAAATCTGTTAATTGAATGTTAGATTCAGCCAATCGTTCTTTCACTTCCATAATTTGAAAGCGCTGGGCTTCTATCTCTCTATTTTTTCTGTTTAGCGCTTGATTATTCCAAACCAACAAGCCAACAAATAGCAAGAACAGGATTAAGCCGCCAATTAATATTTTTCGCTCGGTTTCGTTTGACTGTATAATAGCTTTTTGATTATCATTTTCATATCGAATCCGCAAAGCATCAATTTGTTGACGCTGCATATCTGCCGTGTTAATATCCTTTAATTTAATAAGTTTCTGATAATAAGTTAAAGCCAAACGAAAATCTCCCTGCTTGGTATAAATTGTATATAGGGTATTATAGATATCTCTTGACGTTGCACTACGTATTTTATTTTCTCTATTCTCTGCCTGTTTGGCATATCGCAAAGCACCACCTTTATCACCCATTGCTAGCAAAATACGAGCAGTTTGGGAATCGGCGTCAGCTAGATCATCTGCATTTTTAAAATTAAGAGCTCTAAATTGACTTATATAGTGTAGTGCTTGTTTTAAATTGCCTTTCTTTTCATAGCATGTTGCTAGATTGATTAAGCCTAGAGCCTCCACTTCTTTTAGCCCAATTTGTTTGTTCTTCATAAGGCATATATTGAAATAAGTTATTGCTCTATCATAGTTTGCTTCATCGAGATAACCCAATCCGATATTATTAATAGTAATCAGATATCGGCGCCAGTCATGGGCTCGTTTTAGATGTGGAAGCGCTTTCAAAAAGAATTGTTGTCCTTTCTTCCTATCACCCATCTTGTTATGACTGTCACCTAAAAAGCGAAGGCTGTAGCCCATACAGGCTTCGTCCTTAAGGGTTTCAGCCAGATACAAACTTCTAAAAAGGTATTCACATGCCTTGTAATCCGACCCGGAACGCCCTAGCTTCAAGCCGATATAAGCGTTTGCCCACATCTCTCCTCGCACCCAGCTTTGTTGCTTGGCTAAGTCCAGCGCTTGATTTAAATATTGAAGCGCGTTCTTCATCGTTGGCTCTTCCAGTCCTAGTGCATTCAAGGTTTTGATTCGCAGCGTATCCGTGTTGCGCGATTGGCCTATAGGCGGCAAGTGGGCCAATATTCGATTGAGACTGTCTACTTTACCTGGCTGAGCCAATGAGAGAACAGCTAAGGTCATCATCCAACTGATAAGTACAATCTTTCGCATTTGCACCTAATTGATACTTTATTGCAGGAAGCTATTTATTGCTGAAAATAAGTAAGTAGTCAATCAAATACAAAAACCTGAAATTTCTTTCCTGACAGGTTATTCATAACCAATCACTACCAAGTAGATAAAATTTGTTAGTGATTCGCTAAAAATACCCTGATTCGGGTAGATAAATTACCGGATTCAGGTGATTGAGGAGCATGGTATTCATTCCGAATTTTGTAATGATCTTATTACTAAACAGTACAAAGATCTGCTATCTGCATCTTAATAAACTGAAAGATGCTTTCCGCATTCTAACCACTCCATGTAACATGCAAGCCGTAGCTTAGTCAATTCGACAGGGCTACGGCTTGACGATTTTTTATACGATATAATTGAAATTACTTCCCTTTAAGAGTTAGGACAGTAAATCCTCTAGTCTTTCCAGCATTAAAATTGAAGACTGTGGAACAATGACATATTGTTCACCTTCGTATTGTACATCGATCGCGTTTCGGTGTAGGTAGATGGCTAAATCTCCTTCCTGCGCCTGAAGGGGCATGTATTTTACTTTTTCCTCGGTTTCTTTCCAGGGCTCATCCTCGGTTGGTACAGGGATTGGATAGCCTGGTCCAACTTTGATCACGTAGCCAGCCTGTACCTGTTCTTTTTCCTGAACGGTTGGCGGTAAATAGAGACCACTGGCTGTGCGATCGGTCGGATCTTTGGGTTTAATCAATACTCGGTCGCCAACAACAAGTAGACGTTTCAATTTATTATCTGAGGTAATTCCAAGCATAGCAGTCGATAGTAGTGAGTCAAGTGTCAATGGTCAAAAATCGGGCGAGGTTAACTAATAAGCCAAAATGTCATAATCTACGGTACCGGGTCATACCCATGCCCACCCCAAGGATGACAACGACTAATTCGTTTAAGCCCCAGCCAGCTACCCCGAATTGGACCATGTTTACGAATGGCTTCAATGGTATATTGCGAACAGGTAGGAGTGTAGCGGCAAGCATTGGGAAAATAAGGCGATATGATTCCCTGGTATATCTTAATAAGGCCAATAAAAAAAGAAGTCATCATAAACCCTTAAACAGCAAAATCTCTAAAAACTTTCCCGCAATACGTATCTTTGCTTTTGATCGTTACCAGGATTGACGTTTGAGGGTTGTAGTGCTTAAACGTAATTCTCAAACTACGAAAGTCAAACGCATTCTTTTTTCTTATGCTTCAATACATCATTTGGGAAGTTAATCCCGAAATTTTCCACATTGGCTCATTCTCAGTTCGTTGGTATGGATTGCTATTTGCCCTAGGCTTCCTGATAGGGATGCAGATTATGAGCTATATTTTCAAGAAAGAGCATAAGCCCGTTGCCGATACTGATACACTGCTGATTTATATGGTGATAGCCACTATCCTGGGCGCACGGATTGGGCATTTCCTTTTTTATGAACCCGACGTTTTGTTGCATCATCCACTAACGGTAATTACTCCTCCATTTGCCGGACTTGCCAGTCATGGTGCTACGATTGGGATTTTAACTGGGCTATGGCTTTACTCGCGTCGGAAGCAAAGCAAGCTGACAAATCAGACATTTTTATGGGTGACAGATCGTATCGTTATTGTTGTTGCGTTGGCTGGTGCTTGCATTCGCTTTGGTAATCTGATGAACTCAGAAATCGTTGGCCGTCCGACGGATGTACCCTGGGCGTTTATGTTCATGAATAATAATGAATACGCCAAAATACCGCGTCATCCGGCTCAGCTGTATGAATCACTATCCTGTCTTGTTTTATTCTTTATTCTGCTGTGGTTCTGGAATCGCCAGAAAGAACGGACGCCACGCGGTAGTATGCTGGGGATTTTCCTGATCTGGGTGTTTGGTCTACGGTTCTTCTATGAATACCTGAAAGAAAACCAGGTTGCCTTTGAAAACGAACTTCCGCTTAATATGGGCCAATGGTTGAGTATCCCAGCCGTTCTGATGGGCATTTATTTCGTCGTTCGGAGCTATCGAACTCCGGTAGTTGTGCCTGCTATCAAGGATGAATCGGAAGAGATAACCTCCTGATAACCTCCGAATAAAAAGAGCTAATCGGTAGTTAGGCCTGCAGAGATAGCTTCACAGCAGAATTGATGTATTTTTGGTGATCAATAAACACCTCACAATCAATTTTGCAGTGAAGCTATCTCTTTCTTTTTTTCGTCAACAACTCGTTCTTTTTCTGATTATCAGTGCTGCAAAGGCACAAATACCTGGTCGACAAATGCAATGGTCGGCTGATGGAAATTCATCTATCTTCAGCGAACAGGGTGGTATTGTGCAAATGGATATTCGCACAGGGTGTAAAACTGTATTACTGTCAAAAGAAAAACTGCATTTGCCGGGGTCCAATCAACCGATGGCCATAGCGGCTTTTACCTTTTCGTCTGATAGCAGTAAAGCCTTGATTTTTACCAACACGGCTCGGGTTTGGCGATATAATACTCGTGGCGATTACTACTTGGTGAATCGAGTTTCGGGGGAGGTTCGGCAGGTAGGTAAGGGGCGACCCTCACAGTCGCTGATGTATGCCAAATTGGCGCCTAATGGTCAAAGCGTGGCCTATGTAAGTGAGCACAACCTGTTTGTAGAAGATGTTGCGACCGGAAAAATGACGCAACTCACCAAAGATGGAACCCGTAAACTAATCAATGGTACGTTCGACTGGGTGTACGAAGAGGAGTTTGATTGTCGCGATGGATTTCGGTGGAGCCCGGATAGTAAACAGATTGCTTACTGGCAGGTCGATGCGACCAGGATTCGGGATTATCTGATGCTCAACACTACCGATTCGGCTTATTCGCATGTCGTACCTGTTGAATATCCGAAAGTCGGGGAGAATCCTTCTCCGACGCGTATTGGAATTGTGGCTGCTACAGGTGGGTCCACCTCCTGGCTGAACATACCAGGTGATCCTCAGCAAAATTATCTTCCCCGAATGGCCTGGTTTCCGACAGGTAATTCGTTGATTGTTCAGCAGTTGAATCGAAAGCAAAATGAGAGTAAACTATTTGTCTGCTCGGTAGCTAATTCGACGGTTACTCCAATCTCTTCCGAAACCAGTACCGCCTGGATTGATGCAAAAGATGATCCGGCAGACTGGGACTGGATCGATGGCGGAAAAGCATTTATATGGGTTTCTGAAAAAGATGGCTGGCGTCACCTGTATCGAATGAGTGCTGATGGCAAGAAAGAAATTCCGCTAACCCCTGGCTCGTACGATATTGCCAGTATTAGTCAGATTGATGAATCTAGCAATCAGATTTACTTTATTGCTTCACCCCAAAACACAAATCAGCGATACCTCTACCGCGCACGACTGGATGGAAAAGGGAAGGCTGAACGAGTAACACCTGCCGATTTTTCAGGTACAAACAGTTACGTAATGTCGCCCAACGGGCGGTTTGCTCAACATTCATTCACGAACTACCAAACCCCACCGGTTCGGGAGTGGGTAAGTCTGCCCGATCACAAAGTCATTGGAACGGCTACTTCGGCTATGAAAATCAACACACTACCTAAGCCGAACATCAGTTTCTTTAGCGTGACGACCGATGATGGTGTAAAACTCGACGGCTGGATGGCGAAACCAACCGATTTCGACAGTACCAAAAAGTATCCAGTTGTCTTTTATGTATATGGTGAACCTGCCAGCAGCACCGTAAACGACGTATTTTCCGTGGGTCAGAACCGACTTTTCGCGGGCGATATGGCCAAAGCGGGTTATGTGTACGTAGCTCTGGATAATCGTGGTACACCGAATTTGAAAGGGGCTGCCTGGCGGAAAGCAATCTACCGGCAAATTGGCCGAATAAACGTCCGCGATCAGGCAATGGGCGCCAAGAAGCTGATGGCGCAGCATGCTTACATTGATACCAGCCGGGTGGCCGTATGGGGCTGGAGTGGGGGGGGATCCACAACCTTGCATTTGTTATTTCAATACCCGGACATTTACAAAACAGGTATTTCGATTGCTGCCGTTGGGAATCAGCTGTTTTACGATAATGTTTATCAGGAACGCTACATGGGATTGCCACAGGAAAATCGTGAGGATTTCGTTGCTGGATCGCCCATTACCTATGCAAAAAATTTGCGTGGAAATCTACTCTACATTCACGGAACGGGTGACGATAATGTGCATTATGATAACGCCGAAGTGTTAATCAACGAACTGGTCAAACATAATAAGCAATTCCAGGTAATGCCTTATCCGAACCGTACACATGGGATTTCAGAAGGGCCAGGAACAACTCAGCATTTGCAGACTCTGTACACAAATTATTTGCTCAAAAACTGCCCTCCTGGCGCTCGTTAATTCGTATTAATCTGGATAGATTATCGATAACTTGATTTCTCATGCGAACAAAAATCATACATTTTGCCATTCTTTTTCTCGGTCTGTTACCGTTCGGAACGTTGGCGCAGCGTTATCAATTTACACACGACGATACGTTACGAGGCTCTATTACACCTGAGCGTTCGTGGTGGGACCTGACATTCTACCATTTAAATGTTCGGGTGCAGCCGACAGACAGTACACTAAAAGGATCAACAACAATTCGATACAGAGTCCTGAAACCGGCGCAGGTTATGCAAGTGGATCTGCAGCGTCCGTTGCAAGTGCTGAAGGTTGAGCAGGATGGGCAGCAGTTAGCCGTTCGGCAGGATGGGAATGCCTATTTTGTAACGCTGTTAAAAAAACAGGTTCCTGGTCAAAACGAATCGGTTACAGTTTACTATGGTGGAAAACCTCATGTTGCCAAACGGGCTCCCTGGGATGGTGGGTTAGTCTGGAAGCACGATAAAGCAGGAAACTGGTTTATTGCAACAGCCTGTCAGGGATTGGGGGCCAGTGTGTGGTGGCCTTGCAAAGATCACATGTATGATGAGCCAGATTCGATGGCAATCAGTGTTACAGTTCCCGAAGATTTGACCGACGTTTCTAACGGGCGACTTCGTCGGGTGACGAAGAACCCAGACCATACCCGGACCTTCGATTGGTATGTGCAGAATCCAATTAATAATTACGGGGTTAACCTGAACATTGCCCGATACGAACATTGGACAGATGTATATAAGGGTGAAAATGGCCCACTGACTTTGAATTATTATGTTTTGCCCGAACATCTTGATTCTGCCAAAACACAGTTTCAGCAGGTTCCTAAAATGTTAAAAGCATTTGAACATTGGTTTGGGCCTTATCCATTTTATGCTGACGGATATAAGTTAGTTGAAACGCCCTATCTGGGCATGGAGCATCAAAGTTCGGTAACCTACGGCAACCGATTCCGGAATGGCTATTTAGGAACTGATCTGTCGGGTACTGGCTGGGGATTGCTTTGGGATTTTATCATTGTGCATGAGTCAGGACACGAATGGTTTGCCAACAATATTACCTATAAGGACATTGCTGATATGTGGATTCACGAGAGTTTTACGAATTACTCTGAAAATCTATTTATCGAATACTACTATGGTAAAGATGCTGGTGCGCAATATGTGATTGGAACGCGGGCTCGAATCCGAAATGACCGACCGATCATTGGTGTTTATAATGTAAACCACGAAGGGTCAGGAGACATGTATTACAAGGGCGGTAATATGCTTCACACAATCCGCCAACTGGTGAATAATGATGAGAAATGGCGTCAGATTCTGCGGGGAATGAATAAAACCTTCTATCACCAGACTGTTACTTCTGCTCAGATTGAGCAATACATGGTTCAGCAATCAGGACTTAATTTGAAACCGGTTTTTAATCAATACCTGCGAAACGCCCGTATTCCGGTGCTCGAATATCGGCCTGTAGCCAATGGTTTTCAATACCGATGGACCAATTGCATCCCTGGATTTTCCATGCCTGTGCGGGTTTGCCTGGGCGAATCAGGACCTTATCAGCAGCTCCAGCCTTCAGAACAATGGAAAACGCTGCCGGCCAATGGTGTAAAAGTGCTTACAATTGATCCTAATTATTATGTCCTAAGTAAACTGGTTAATGACGTGTAGCGTAGGATTTGACAAAAATCTAATCGAACGTTTACTCAAAAGATTGGCTACTGTATGTCAAGAAAATGTAGCTTGCTGGTAATTAAACTTAACCTTATTCTCATCTACAATAACTTGGGTATGCGAACGAAACGAAATGTACTTTGGGCTTTCCTGTTGCCAGCACTATTGTTGACAGGCTGTGGTAGCAGTAAAGAAAAGGAGGAGGAAGAGAAAAAAGACGAAGAGTCTGTATCGGCCCTGGGTGCTATGGGTGCCGTAAAAGATATGGTAGCTCAGGCAGAGGAGTTGCAGAAGAATGGGCCTGTTGAGACAGTTGATTTTCGCAAGTTGAAAGAGCTGCTTCCAGAGGATGTCGACGGCCTGAAACGAAAGGAAGCCACCGGCGAGAAAAATGGCGCGGCTGGGTTTGTTATCTCTACCGCCGAGGGTAAATATAGCAATGAAGACGGTAGCGAATCCATTGAGTTAGATATTGTTGACGGAGGTGGATCGGCAATGATGATCGGTTTAGCGGCCTGGTCGATGGTAGAGGTTGACAAAGAAACCGAACATGGCTACGAAAAGACGACGAAAATGGGTGATTACAAAGCCTTCGAAAAATATGATAATGATACTAAAAACGGCGAAATTGATGTACTCGTCAATAAACGATTCATCATTTCAGCAAAAGGTCATGGTGTCAGCATGGATAAAATCAAAGCCGCTCTCGAAGATATTGACCTGGATAAACTGGCCAATTTGAAGTAAGGTTTGGTGAAAATTAAAACAAAAGAGGGCTTATCGAATAAGCCCTCTTTTGTTTATTCAAAATCCCGGTAAAGCTGTTTCCGATCTACTTTATCTGGTAGCGGCCCTTGACGAGTTAATTTCAATTTGGCGAAAGCAGCACCCGCATGCGCACAGTTCCCAGGTGCATAACCATCCAGGTAAGCCGTCAGGAAACCAGCCCAATATGCATCGCCAGCGCCAGTAACATCCACAACGTCAATCTTTTTTCCGGGAATACGCGCTTGCTTCGCTCCGCCATCATACGATACCAGACTACCGTCGGCACCGAACGTCAGGCAGATCGTAGAGGCACCCATTCGATGGAAATCGCTTAAAACTTGCTCTGGGTTTTGAGGAGAACCGTACAATCGTTCTATATCATCCAGGCTTGCTTTGACTAATGCACCACCCGCGAAATAGTCTGTCAGAACCTGCCAGGCCTGGTCCCGGTCGGGCCAGATACTCGGCGCGTAGTTCGCATCAATGGTTATCTGACAACCCGCAGCCTTTGCACGCCGGGAAGCCTCAATAATCACACCCTGAGCTGGTTGGCGACTTAGGGCAAAACAAGTCGTGTGAAACAGTTGCGATTGAGCCAGTAATGAATCAGGTACTTGTTCAGAACGAAGCTGGCAATCAGCATGTCGATAAGCGACAAAATCAGGTGTACCAGATGTTCGGGAAACCACGACAATTGTTGTCGGTTCCAGCGGATCGGAGGTGATAAATTGAGTATCTACTCCTGATTCTTCAATCTGCCGAACCAAATATTTTCCGATGCTATCGGCGCCGACGCAGGCAGCTAAGGCCACATGACCGCCTAGACGAGCCATATTCGTCGCCATGTTGGCCGGGCTCCCGCCCTGGTAACGGCGAAAATCCTGCGCATCAATTAAACTGGTTGAAACATGATGGCCAATAAAATCAGCCAATAATTCGCCGACAGAAAGCAGGGCGTAGTGACGAGTTGAAGTTTCCATTCATAATATATTCCAATTGCAAACTAATTGACAAAGGAGGAGATTACAATCGGAACAGGAAATTTAAAATGAGTTTACCTATTAATGTCCACCGGCTCCAATTGGGAAGGCGGTTTCTTCAGTCTGTCGGATTTCTTTTACCAGGAAGCAGGAGGCCGCTGCCAACAATAGGCAGATACCAGCCAGAACAAGCGCGTTGCGGGGATCATCGCCCAATATGGGTTTATAATAAAGCGGTACGGTAAGCATCCCAATGAACTGCGGTACACAAATAAATCCATTAAAAATACCCATATAAACACCCATACGCTCTTTGGGAACTGCACTCGCCAGCATCAGATAAGGCATCGACATAATAGATCCCCAGGCAAGACCAATGGTTGTCATTCCAATGAGGTAGATCATTTTGTCATTGGATGTAAGTGTCAGAAAGAAGCCCATTGCTCCAATTGTAAGAAATACGGCATGGGTAGCACGCGCACTGCCGATGGCTTTAGCAATGCGCGGAATGAAGATAGAAATCACAGCACAGGAGATGCTAAACATAGCAAAGCAAAGCCCTCCCCATTTGGTACCTTCTTCAAACCCAGCCTTATTCGAAAGAGTATCTGGCGCGTTAAATGCGTATCTGGCGACGGATAGCGATAAATACTGCCACATAAGCGGGAGGCCGTACCAGGTGAAAAATTTAACCCACCAAAGTTGTTTCATGACGGTTGGCATAGCCGACAGGGAAGCTAACACTTCTTTAAAGATGGGGAGCATCAGAACCAAGTAGCTTCCGGCTAATACGCCAACTCCCCAAACCAAACCCGTTACCAGACCGCCGATGCGGGCTGCAAAAAAGAACGCCAGAATAGCCGCTCCCAATGCCAATGCCAAATGCCAGAACGAAATGGACTTTTTTTCTTCGTCAGTGAAAACGTGTTCGTCTTTGTAATTTTCATTAAGGGGAGGATACTCTTTCGTTGTGCGGATCGTCCAGAACACTGAGATTAAAATAGCAGCTGCCCCGATGTAAAACGGATACCGTACCGAGTTAGGAATTCCATTCGACAATTGGTCTTCCGACATAACCATCGATATCCCCAGAAGAGGCAACAAATAAGGCATCAGATTGGCTAAGGTTTGCCCGAACCCAACCATAAATGACTGTACGGCAAAACCAGTAGGCCGTTGTTTGTCGTTCAGCATATCGCCCACGAAGGCCCTGAAAGGTTCCATAGCCGAGTTCAGTCCGGCATCTAGCATCCACATCAGTCCTGCGGCCATCCAAACGTAGGACGAATTGGGCATAAATATCATCGCAATACTACCTAACAAGGCTCCAGCCAAAATAAACGGTTTCCGGCGACCCCATCGTGGCGACCAACTTCGATCTGAAACGGCTCCAATAATTGGTTGGAGCAATAGTCCGGTTAGGGGGCCAGCGAGCCAAAGACCAGGAATAGAAGCTTCATCGGCACCGAGGTAGCGATAGATAGGGCTCATGTTGGCCTGTTGGAGACCAAAGCCGTATTGAATCCCAAGAAATCCGAAACTCATATTCCAGATCTGCCAGAAACTGAGATTGGGCTTTGCTTTGGTGGAGGTTTTTTGAACACTTCCCGTTTGCATGGATTATTGTATCTTTAAGAGATTATCATAGGTGCTCCAGAAGAGCGAACAATAATACATACGGATTTGCAGGATACGGAGATATTCTTGTCTTATTTTTTGTAAAGCCGTACTTTTGAGAATGATTCCCCAAAAGTGGCTGCCCATTTTTTTGTTTCTGTTCGTATTTGGGGCTTCGTCTCAAACGGTGATTGCCTGTATATCAACCGACTCAACGCAGAAAGTTATCGTACGATCAGTAACGCTTAAAGGGAACTTTCGTACGCGCGATCGAATCATCCTGCGGGAAATGACGATCCATATCGGCGACTCTATTCGACTGGCTGATTTACCCGATCGTTTGGCCTGGGATCAGCGAAATATTAACAATACAACGCTCTTTGTTACGGTCGATATGGGGACAAGTTTGAGCCTTCCGACCGATACGACCCAGCTTGCTCAGCTCGACTTGACGGTGACGATGAAAGAAAGGTGGTATTTCATCGCTTACCCGGTTTTTGATCTGGCCGACCGAAACCTAAACGAATGGTGGTATGATCGGGGCCGTGATTTTAGCCGAGTTATTTACGGCGGGCGACTTAGCTATCGAAACGTAACCGGAACTAACGACCGACTTCAGATTGCCATTGAGCGGGGCTTTTTGCAGCGTACAGTTCTGTCATATGCTACCCCTTATATCGATAAAGCTCAGAAGATTGGCCTAAGGGTCGACTTTGGGTATTTGACCAATAAGGAAATTCCTTACCAAACCCAATTTGATAAATGGGTATATGTCAAATCGGAAGATGTACTTCGCGAGCGTATATATGCTATGCTTGTATTAACCCATCGGCGTGGGTTGTACCATTATCATACAGTCAATGCCAGTTATAACCGGGTCTCCATTTCCGATACAATTGCTCAGTTAAACCCAGATTATTTCCTCTATGGACGTACGATTCAGCAGTTTTCGTCGATAGGCTATAATTATCGATTCGACCGACGTGATAATGTCGTGTATCCACTACAGGGGACATTATTTTCGGCCGGATTCAGTGCATCAGGTTTACTGCCGAGTGATAATCTTAATTTTCTGGATATATCAGCTTCATTTACACGCTATTGGCCATTAGGGAAGAAATTTTACGGAGCCGTCAATCTACGCGGGCGCTCGACCTGGCCGAATCATCAACCGTATTATAACTTGCGCGGTCTGGGAAGTTCTGCTGATATGGTACGTGGCTACGAATTATATGTTATTGATGGACAGCGAAACGCCGTTTGGCGTAATAGTCTTCGTTATCAGCTGTTTGACGTGCGGAAACAGCTAAAATGGCTGCATGTTCGGCAGTTCAACACAGTGCCCATTTCTGCTTATTTAACAGCATTTGGCGATACGGGCTATGTGAGCAGTAGTCTGGCCGAGCGATACCAGAGTAATCTCGCCAACAAACTATTGGTTGGAACAGGCATGAGCCTGGATATCGTAACCTTCTACAATCTGGTAATGCGCTTTAGCGGAACCATTAATGCACAGGGTAAAACCGGATTCTTCTTCAATCTGGCGCAGGAGCTGTAAACTTCCCCACTCATCAATACCCGTGCACAATTCAGCCTGTAAGTAGCCAATCATCCTAATTCTGGTGCGTTGAATTAGAGACTTGCTGTACATTTGACCCGTCAATCTGACAAACAAATTGCTACTCCGATGTAGGCCTAACGTCTTCATTTTCCGCTTACTAAATGAGTCATTCGACTCTGATGGATTTCCACTTACTTTTCATTTCTTAACCGTTTAACAGTTTTTCATTCATGGAATATTTACCTCTTGTATCCACATGGGGCTGGGTTGTCCTGGTCTTCATGGCAGTAGTGCTTTACAAATGGGTACTGCGCTTTCTATTTGGGATGGTTATTGTACCCGAAGACAGGATTGGTCTCGTTACAAAAAAATATGTGCTTGTCGGTACAGATCGCGGGCTACCCGATGGCCGAATTATTGCAACTAAAGGTGAAGCTGGTTATCAGGCGCAAACGCTCGCTCCAGGTTTATATTGGTGGATGTGGCCCTGGCAATATGGCATTACGATGCAACCATTCACGGTAGTGCCTGAAGGAAATATCGGCCTAATCCTGTCGAACGATGGTGTTGAGTTACCGACGGGTAATATTCTGGCTCGCCGGGTTGATTGCGACAATTTTCAGGATACTGAACGCTTCCTGAGCAGTGGGGGCCAGAAAGGTCGACAAACTGCCGTGCTGACACCTGGTACGTATCGTATCAATACGTACGCTTTTACGGTGACGCTGGCCAATATGACGGTTATCAAGGAAAATATGGTCGGTGTCATTACGACGCTTGACGGCGCTCCCTTGCAACCCGGTCAGATCGCTGGTAAACAGGTTGAGGGGCATAATAACTTCCAGAACGTGGATTTATTTCTTCAAAATGGTGGGAATCGGGGACTTCAGCCGCAGGTTGTGCTGGCGGGTTCCTATTACATTAATCCGTGGGCCATTCAGATCGAAGAGATTCCGATGACGACTGTGCCGATTGGCCATGTTGGGGTAGTGATTTCCTACATTGGTGAAGATGGTGAAGACATTACGGGCGATACGTTTAAGCACGGGAATATTGTTCGGAAAGGTTTTCGGGGTGTTTGGATGGAACCACTGGGTCCGGGTAAATACCCAATCAACACCTACACGATGAAGGTGGAAGGCGTACCGACTACCAATCTCGTACTGAACTGGGCAAATGCTCGCTCGGAATCACATGATCTCGACCGAAATCTCTCAACAATTACGGTGCGTTCGAAAGATGGTTTCCCATTCAATCTGGACGTTGCGCAAATTATCCATATCCCATCAGCAGAAGCACCAAAAGTGATTGCCCGATTCGGAAGCATGGACAATCTTGTTTCTCAGGTGCTGGAACCAACGATTGGTAACTATTTCCGAAACTCAGCCCAGGACTCCGACGTAATTGCCTTCTTAAGCACGCGGAAAGAACGCCAGGAAGCCGCTCGTGAACACATTCGGACCGTTTTAGAGGTCTATAACGTCAACGCCGTTGATACTCTGATCGGCGACATCGTACCCCCCGATAGCCTGATGAAAACATTGACTGACCGGAAAATCGCGCAGGAAGAAGAAAAGACATACGAGACGCAGCGAATGGCGCAGGAAAAACGGCAGGGTATGGAACGAGAAACGGCACTGGCTGATATTCAACGCGAAGTGGTGAAAGCGCAACAAAGTGTTGAAATTGCACAGCGTACGGCTGATGCGGCCGTGAAAAAATCGGAAGGGGAGGCCCGTAGTTTGAAATTGCAGGTTTCGGCTGAATCCGAAGCCACGAAAATTCGGGCCGAAGCTAATGCAGAAGCACGTCGTCGTCAGGCGGCTGCGGATGCCGAAGCGACCAAGTTGACCGCCGATGCTGAAGCTGAGCGTATTGCCAAAACGGGTAATGCTGAAGCTGAGAAAATTCTGGCCATCGGTCGATCAACTGCCGAAGCGTATGAATTGCAGGTACGGGCGATGGGTGACGAGAACTTTACTCGTTTCAAAATCACGGAAGAGATCGGCAAAGGGCAGATTCGCGTCATCCCAGACATTATAATTAACGGATCGGGAAATGGCTCAGATGGTTCGCTCAATGGGTTGATGGGGCTGCAATTACTGGAGCAGATTGAAGAGCGAAAAACAGGTAAATCCACTAAGATTGTGGATATTATCAAATCGCCGGAGAAATCGGAGAAAAATTAAAAAGAGCTTAAAAAGGCCGATACACGCGTATTGGCCTTTTTTTGTTTTACCTACCTTTGGCAACTCATTTACACGTTGCTTGTCATTACACGGATAGACCCACATGGACAAAGCCACCCCGCAGCAGGCTCCCCGCGAAAAGGCCTCATCGCCCTTGTTGGGACTTCTAAAACCGTATTCCAGAATGATCCTGTTGTTAATTTTTCTGGCGCTGGTCAGCAACGGGATCAATCTAGTCCTACCCATGCTTATCTCGCACGGAATCGATGCGTACAACGCTGGCAATTTCGTGTTGAAAACGACGATGTTAGAGTTTCTGGCAGCTTCTCTGGTTATTTTTGTCTTTACCTACCTGCAAAGTGTTGTTCAGACCTACGCTTCTGAGCGAGTTGCCAGGGATTTACGCACTCAACTGGCAGACAAAATTTCACGGCAGAGTTTTCTATATATTCAGGAAGCCAATCCATCGAAACTACTCACCAATCTGACATCGGATATTGATTCGGTGAAATTATTTGTTTCTCAGGCTATTGTATCGCTGGCTTCGTCGCTTTGCATCATTATCGGAGCCAGTATTTTACTAATCAGTATTAATTGGCAACTGGCTTTAGCGGTGCTGGCCATTGTGCCGATTATTGGTGTCACCTTCTTTTTGGTACTGAAAAAAGTACGTGTCCTGTTCATCAAAAGCCGAGAAGTGATCGACTGGCTTAACAAGGTTATAAACGAAAGTATTCTGGGATCGGCGCTAATTCGGGTGATTAATTCACAGCAACTCGAGTACGATAAGTTTCTGGCTGCCAACACAAACGCGAAGGATTTAGGTATCGCTATTTTACGATTATTTGCCGGACTGATTCCTGTCATCAGTTTTACAGCCAATATGGCGGGATTAACGATTCTGGTGTTAGGCGGACACTTTGTTATCACAGGCAGTATGTCGCTGGGTGATTTTGCTGCTTTTAACAGTTATCTGGCACTGCTAATTTTTCCAATCATTGTGATCGGGTTTATGAGCAATGTGATTGCGCAGGCGTCGGCGTCTTACATGCGCGTCAATGCCGTATTGCAAGCGCCTGAAACAATCAGGAATGGAACGATTGATGTGGCGTTGAAGGGTGATGTTGAGTTAGAGAATGTGTCGGTTTATTACGGCGATAAAGCAGCCTTAAAGGACGTTTCCTTCTCGGTAAAAGCAGGTACGCGAACAGCTATCGTTGGTCCTACTGCTGCCGGAAAAAGTCAACTTCTGTTCTTATTGACAGGACTCATTAAGCCCGCATCTGGAAGCATTAATTACGACGGAAAACCCATCGACAGTTACGAGGAAGATGCGTTTCATCAGCAAGTCGGATTTGTGTTTCAGGATAGCATTATTTTCAACCTGAGTATCCGGGAAAATATCGCCTTTAACGTAACGGTTACTGAAGAGGCAATGAATCAGGCAATTGCAACGGCTGAATTGCAGGAGTTTATTGATTCGTTGCCCAATAAACTGGAAACCCTGGTCACGGAGCGGGGGAGTAATTTATCGGGAGGGCAGAAGCAGCGAATAATGCTGGCAAGAGCATTGGCATTGAATCCAAAAGTGCTGCTGCTGGATGATTTTACAGCTCGAGTTGATACAAATACGGAGCAGAAAATTCTGTCGAATGTGCAAAAGAATTATCCCGGAATGACTTTGATTTCGGTTACGCAGAAGATTGCTGCCGTTGAAAATTACGAGCAAATTATTCTGCTCATGGAAGGCGAAATCATTGATAAAGGCACACACCAGGAACTGATGGCGATCAGTCCCGAGTACGTTCAGATCTATCAATCGCAACGGAGTACGAACCAGTATGAATTACGATCTTAACCAGTTTGTCGGGAAGAAAGCGGAAAAAAATGCGACCTATAAAGCCTTACGCAAACTCCTTGCCTTGATTGATGATGAACGCCAGTACCTTATATTGGCTTTTGGGGCTATTATCATCAATTCTACGCTGACGTTAATTAGTCCAATGGTGTTTGGGATTACCATCGATAAGTACGTCCAAACAAAACAGTATGATCGGGTCCTGCAAAATGCGGGAATCCTGTTGGGACTATACGTTATTGCCTTCGGAACCAACTACATACAGACGCGTCTGATGGGGGGAGTAGGACAACGAACCCTGTTCAAATTGCGGAATGCTGTATTCAATAAATTACAGGAGTTACCCGTCTCGTTTTTTAATCAGAATAAAGCGGGGGATTTAATTTCCCGGATCAATAATGATACCGACAAACTGAATCAGTTTTTTTCTCAATCGCTGATGCAGTTTGTCGGTAGTATTTTTATCATGACCGGGGCAGGTCTGTTTCTCTTATTTATCGATCTGCCACTTGGTTCTGCTTCGTTAGCACCAGTCCTTCTGTTCTGGCTCTTTACAGCGTTAACCTCTGCTTGGGTAAAGCAGAAAAATGCTGTTAACCTAAAAAGCGTAGGGAATTTAAGTGCTGAAATTCAGGAGAGTCTGACGAATTTCAAAGTGATCATCGCGTTCAATCGGCGCGATTATTTTCGGAAACGATTCGATGAAGTCAACCAGCAAAGTTATCGATCCGCAATTGGAGCTGGCCTGGCGAATAATGTATTTATGCCGGTAATTGGATTAGCCGCTAGCCTGGCGCAGCTTATTGTGCTAACCTTCGGTATCTATTTAATTTCAACAGGACGTTTTACAATTGGTCTGTTAATCAGCTTTTTGTCGTACGTAAACAATTTCTACAATCCATTACGTCAATTAGCCACGCTTTGGGCCAATTTTCAGGTCGCACTGGCTGGTTGGGATCGGATCTCGCACATGTTGGCCATGCAATCCGATTTACAAACCGTCGAAAATCCGTTGACACTCCCGACCACATCGTTGCTGGCGTTTCAGAATGTATCGTTTAATTACCCCAACGGGCATGAGGTGTTACATAACATCAATTTTGCGCTAGAACGTGGTAAAACTTATGCGTTGGTTGGCCCAACTGGGGGAGGGAAAACGACAACCGCATCGCTGATTGCCCGGTTATATGACCCAACCAGTGGAACAGTGTTGTTGGACGGAAAGGATATTCGGTCATATAGCGCGGAGGAGCGGACACGGAAAATTGGGTTCATTCTGCAGGAGCCGTTTCTGTTTACGGGGACTATTCGTGAGAATATTCTGTACGGTAATGAACAGTATCAAAACTATTCCAACGAACAACTAGCCGGAGTGATTCGTCAGGCTAATCTGGAAGGGCTGCTGGAACGCTTCGACGAAGGGTTAGATACAAAAGTTCAAACAACTGGCGATGCAATTAGCCTGGGACAGAAACAATTGATTGCCTTTATTCGGGCCGTATTACGTAACCCCGAATTACTGATACTAGACGAAGCCACCGCCAATATCGATACGGTTACGGAGCAGTTGCTGGAAGAAATCCTGCAAAATTTACCCGAAACCACGACCCGTATTATCATTGCGCACCGACTCAATACCATTGAAACAGCCGACGATATTTTCTTCATTAACTCAGGGCAAGTTACGCGCGCTGGTTCGCTGAATGATGCGGTTGATATGCTCCTGCATGGGAAACGCATAAGTTAATGACCACATAAATCAATTTCTTCCTCAATCGAGTTTAACTTTCGGGGCAATTAACGACCTCAATACCTGAATGAAACAAATTGCTTTACCGATACTGGTTTTTATAAGTTTCTTTAGTCTTTATGCTTGTAACAGCAAGCAACAAAGGGATAATCAACCTGCTGATTCTACAGCTATTACATCTGAAACGGCTTCAACGGAAACGGCCAATGTATCCATCACAGGACATTTAGCTGATCTGGGCCTGACGATGGATAGCGATTGGCGCGGCCTGAACCTCGGCGATGAGTTTGCCAAAGTAAAAGCAGTCGAAAAAGGGGAGCCCTTCGAAAGCGATGCCGATCATATTGGGTATACCATCGAGTTCAAAAACCTCGAAACAGCGGATATGCTCTATTATCAGACAGATAAAAAGATTTCGGCTATTGATGTGGATTTATTTCTGAACGGTCGTCAATCTGTCGTGGATTTTCAGAAAGAATTAGAGCCCTATTTTTCAGCACGTTACGGAACGCCCAAGCCTAATCAAGGTGGAAGCCATTGGGTTGGCCCGAATGGTACATCTGTCACATTAAAAGATGTATCGAAAGGGAAAGATTTCGGATTGAAAATCAGAATTTCTTCTGCCGAAGGGAGTACGACCGCTTCGGTCAAATAGAATCATCATTCACTTTTAAGATAGTGTACCGGATTCGTACGAGCCGCTTTCAGTGCCTGACGGGATACTGTCAGTACAGTTATCACAACCGTTACAACGAAGGTTCCTGCCAATAACCAACCATTGACAGAAATTCGGTAGGAGTATTGCTGTAGCCATCCCGACAGCAACCACCCTCCAAGGAGTGCTGCTACCATAAAGCCTATGCCCAGTAGTTTTCCAAATTCTCGTCCGAATAACCAAAAGATTTGACCTGTCCGAGCGCCTAGTACCCGACGAACACCAATTTCCTTGGCTTTTGTCTCGCTTAGGAACGTAACCAGTCCGTACATTCCCAGACAGCTAATACCAATGGATATCAACGTAAACGCCACGATAAAGCCTGCCAGCAAGCGCTCGATTTTGGTAAAGTGTTCTATTAAATCAGTGAGTTTTTCGGCGCGATAGACCTGATCGGGGAGTACCTTATCCCAAACCTGCTGAATTGCCCGGAGTGTTTGATCTGAATGGGCCGGACTTAAACGAAGCATGGCAATTCGGCTGTGCGGGAGGTCGTGAATTAAGGTTAAAGGCAAAATCGGCTGGTGCAAATCACCACTGCGGAAATCCCGCACAACACCAACGATAACCCGATCGGCATCTTTTACCCGCATCGGTTTACCCACAATGGCAGCAGGCGAAGAAATGCCTAACTGTTTCACCAGCGTTTCAGTAACCAAAATTTCACGACCCGTTGTATCAGCTGATCGAACATTTCGACCTGCAACTAGTGGTAGACCAACAGTCGATAAATAGTGTTCATCGATTGTCCGCACTCGGGTTTCAAACCGTTCGGGTTCGGTCGAGGTATGATAACTGAACGGATTCGATCGGTCGTAAGGCGTTGCCGGAAAATCACTCCCGAAAGCAACCTGCTCAACACCTGGTACTTGCCCCCACCTCTCGTGTAGGGCCGAGAGGGGAGCGGAGCCATGTTGGGGCAAGAATACGGCTAAAATAGATTCGTGATGAAAACCCCAGGAGGTTTGCTGCATGTGCCGAATCTGGGTTGTGATAACCAATGCGCTAAGAATAAAAAACTGCATGAGCACAAATTGCCCTAATATGAGTCCTTGCCGAACGGTTAACCTACCGACGAGTCGAGTCGTTAGTTGATTCGTCAATACTGCAGCCGGATTGAAACGGGCGAGCACAAACGCCGGATAAAGCCCCGAAAAGATGATGACGCCGATAATTAGACCTACAAACCAACCGATGGCACGGGGCTCAACCAGATTCGTAATTGACAGATTTGGCTGAAGCTTTTCAATGTTAGTCTCCAGAATTTGATTGACCCATGGCAAACATAGCTGAGTCAATACTAAGGCAACAAACGTAGCCAGCAACACCAACAAAGTTGTTTCCAGCATAAACTGACCAATCAGTTGCCAGCGCGTACTGCCCATCACTTTTCGCACCCCGACTTCCCGCGCTCGTTTGAGTGCGCGGGCTGTTGCCAGATTAATAAAGTTGATGCAGCCAGCAATTACCAGTAAAATTCCTACTCCAGTTAAGGCATAAAGAATTGGTCGTGGAGCCATGCCACTACGCTTGTGGTTTAGTTCGGCCAGGGGCAAAACCTGGTAGTCGAAATGAGCGGCTTCCTTTGCAGATAGGTTTTTGCGTCGAATGGCTGGCAAACTCTGATGAAGTAGATAGGGATCAGTGCCTTCTCGCAATCGCACAAAGCACATAGCTTGCAAACCTTGCCAGTCGGCTAAAGCGGTAGGGCCTTCCAGTACCGGAATGGTAGCGTACGAAACGAACGCATCGAACCGAAGTTGGGTATTGGGTGGCGGGTCTTTAACAATACCTGTTACCGTCAGATCGGTTCGATTATCCAAACGCAATGTTCGCCCGATGGCTGGTGAGGTGTCGAAATACTTGTGGGCATAACGTTCACTAATTACAATGGTGTTGGGAGCCGCCAGGGCCGTTTTGCGGTTGCCGCTCACCCATTCTACACCGAAAAGGTCGAAATACTGCGGTTCTGTAAAGCAGACGTTACGCGCTTCCGCAAACTTTTTCACCCAGCCGCCCTTGCCATTCGGAACACTAATGGTTCGTCCGAAAAATGTCTCTAGTCTGGTGGCGTTCTCAACGAATGCATAATCACGTCTGAGTACCTCAGCTAGCGGACGAGGAGCCGCATCGGTCGGCATGATTTTTTCCCGTTTGATATCGGTTACAATCCAGTAAGAACGATCTATGTGTGGATGGTAGCGGTCAAAGCTAAGCATATAGTTGACCACTAAAAATATGATTAAGCCGCTGGCTAGTCCTATGGCTAATCCTAGTAAACCTACAAAATTGACATGACGATACTGCCACAGGTGGCGCTTGGCCACTGTGAGATAATGAATAACCATCGGAAAAGGGTATTAGGGTAAAGGAGTTTAGTTGATAGTCAGTGTGCGTTTTGACTTTCGGGATTTATTTGATAACCACCATCGTAGGATCAGTAAACCCGTTAATCCCACTCCTCCCCAAGCGGTTCGAAACGCGTCCATCGGCACGGCCAAAGGGCGACTGACCACAATCAGAAAGCCCATCAGGATAAAAAATGTGAGAACGCTAGACAGAAACATATACTGAAAGGGCTTAGTAGCGGGACGTCGTTTCTGCCGTATTCTGGTTCGTAAAGTTGTTGCTGCCATTAATGAGGGCTGGTTAGTAAATTCCCGAAAATAAAGCTGTTTCAACTGGGCCATGACTTGCGTGTTGGCCTGTTGCATAACCTGTTCAGTAGCATCTGAAAAGGTTTGCCCTGTGTCCATCCGCTGTTCAATCAGAGAAGCCACATGATCTATTAGTTCGGCCTGTAAAGCCTGATGTGGATTGGTTTGCTGAATCTGATCCGCGATGAGATCGAGCTGAGTGCGGGACAGTTTGGTCATAAATAAGTGAAGAGCGAAGGGAGAGAGGTAAAATAGATTATGAATTATTGCCCGAAGGCTACATCCGGCGCTGGATTGATAATCAATCGCATCAGGTGGATAAATCGCTCAAATTCCCCCGCTTTCCGAACCGCCGTTTCGCTCCCTGATGGGGTGAGCTGGTAGTATTTACGGAGTCGGCCATCAACCTCCTGACTTTGCGTAATTAATAATCCATCCGCTTCCAGTTTGTGGAGCACTGGATAAAGTGCTCCAAACGTAAGCGTTAATTCCCCGCCCGTACGTTCTTCAACTGCCTGTGTAATTTCGTATCCGTACATTCGCCCTTGTTGAGCCAGTAATCGAAGAACGATTGTTTTCAGTGTTCCCCGTAAAAATTCCTGATTACTTGAATCCATTGGCTTGGATGAGTCAAAGTTAATGTTGAAACAAAAATATATAAGAAAATTATATATAAAAATATTCGAGCAAGAATTTTATAAACTAACAGCGCAGCCAATACAATATCGGCTGCGCTGTGTAGAAGATAGACTTGAAAAAATAGTTAAGAAGAGAGTCTGCTACTTTTGAAGCTATTTAAAATAACCCCAAACTTCTTTACTGTCTGTAACGGGTTTCGTCACCGTTATTGGGACAGTTAACTCCTCAAGCATGGTTCTTCCGTCTAACCGCTCATCAGCCAATCGATTGATGGGAATATGCGGCTCTGTTGATTCTTTCGTATTGGTAAATGTAAAAGCGACGGGTAATGCATAACGGCCTTTATAGGTGGAACTGAGCACTGGCATCTTTTCTAACGCATTTCTGACTGATACGTCAAATCGGAAACCGTTGTTGTTGGGGCTGAGCGTTGTAATGTTTTTAATTCGACCCTGATCGTCAATATCAAATCCGGCATAAACACGCCCATACACACCCTGGCTGAGGGCATAAGATGGATAATTGATTTGATCATGGAGGGTCTGAGTAAATAGCGGATCGGCCATCAACGGAGACTTCGTGGCCCGATCCGCTACCATTAACCCGTCGTAGCGTGCCAGTACGTTAATGACCGTCTCAGGACTTACTTGCTTATCCGAGAATTGATCGCCCAATTTGTCGGCCTGTTCATACAAAACGGCTAAAATAGATGCTTTCTGGGCTAAATTGATTAACTCGGGTTTGGATTGCTCTTTCTGAATATAGTAGTCCGATAGGATTCGGTAAACACCTCTAATTGGCTTATCTGGATTATAGCGCGTAGGCGTCTCTGAGCTATTTGGAGTGTCTAACCGACCACTTAAGCTCTTTAGGAGTTTGGTTGGTCCATTGGATACTACCATTAAATAAGGTCGGTAACTTTTACCGGGTAGTGCTGTTTGAGGCCGAATGAATCGACTATCTTGAATACTAAAAGCTTCAGGCGTAATAATTTTTACAGCCGGATTGTCCGGGAAACGGCACATTAACTCATTGGTTACCAAATTGTAGGCTAACTCAGCGTCAATTTCTTTGCTGTTTTTATCTAATTGAACCTTGCCCGACTGCCAGACTGGATAGGTTAGAAAAGGACTTCCCAAATACGTTATTTGTACGCGAGGCCCGGTATTTACACTAGATGCGTAGGTTTCAAACGTGGTAAATAATTGTCCTTTATCGTCCTGATATACTGTAAACTGGCTAAATGCATTTGTGGACAGCAACAGGCTAAGAGCCAGAAAAAACCGTGATAACATAGTGGTACGGCTAGTTAAAGGAAAGCGAATGGATGGACAACAACTAGTTAATCCCCCTATTTATAGTATCCCCAAACCTCCCGGCTGGTGGTTACTGGTTTTTTAACGACGATCGGTACGATAACTTCATCGAGCATGGTTCGCCCGTCAAGCCGGTTTTCTGGTAAACGATTGATGGGTGTGTGTGTTTCGGTCGATTCTTTCGTATTCGTGTACGTAAACGCAATGGGTATAGCATACTTTCCACTGAGCGTAGGATCCAGGGCTGGAATTTTCTCTAATCCATTTTTGACTGATTCGATAAAGCCCAAGCCAACGTTTTCCGGACTAAGAATGACTATATTTTTCATGTTCCCTTGCGGATCAATGTCAAAACCGGCGTAAACCCGGCTATAAATTCCTTTTGTCCAGGCATCACCCGGGTAACTGATTTTATCATGAAGGAGCTGGGTAAATAAGGGCGTTGTCGTTTGTGACTCGACTCGGTTATCCATCAAATTATCGTAGGCAATTATGGCTTTCTCAACATCTTCTACGGTTAATTTTTTTGCTGGCAACATGGCCGCTAGTTTATCGGCTTGTTCATATAGCACATTCAATACGCTGTTAGAGGCCAGGCGTATCAACTCGGGCTTCGCTTCGCCTTTTTGAATATAATATTCGGTTATGATTCGGAATGTGCCGCTAACGGATGCATCTAAATCGTAACCATTTCGGGTAGTCTCAGGACTGTTTTTACTATCCAATCGACCAGTGAATGTTTTTAGAAGTTTTGTGGGTCCATTGTGTAATATGGTGAAATAAGATCGGTACTTAGAATTGGCTTGTGGTCGAAAAAACTGGGTATCCAGGATAGTAAATGTTTCAGGAGCAATAATTTTACCGACCGAGTCGCCCGGAAAGCGGCATAGCACTTCGTTCGTAACCAGATTATAGGCCATTTCAGCACTAACTGATTTCCCTAATTTATCCAACTGGAAACGGCCTTTCTGCCAAACCGGAAACGTTAAGAATGGGCTTCCTGCATAAAGGAACTGGTTATAGGCTGTTGAATTTATTTGTCCTGAACCATATACTTCACCCATGGACATTAATTGCCCCTTTTTATCCTGAAAAACAGTAAGTTGTCCGTAAGTTTTCAAGAGTGTAAGGCATACTATTGATACAAATAGAAGGAGACGTACCATTGCCTGAATGATTTATGTGAATAAGTAGGAGCTAATTAAGAAAATAGAACTTAAATAACAAAATATAGTAAGTTGCCTATTTGTTTGGTTCAACCACTAGCACAGAATGAATCGCTAAATGAGGTACAGTTACCGTAGCAATTCCGCCTTTATAGTGCACAGGTAAGGATCGATTTTCAGGTTGCTGTACGATGCGGTTTGGTTTATGATCAACTTGTATCTGAACTGTCAGATTGGTTAGAGGAGGAACCTCATCGTAGGTGAAAACTTGCGGGTCAGCGTGACGGCCACCTGTATTGATCAAATTGACAGCCAGCTGATTATGCTGTTGATTGAGCACCACATGCACCAAATGCGAACCACTGACTTTCACTCGCGGATTAGGGAGCAATGGCTTAACCAGCGAAGCGATAAAATCGCGCAAATCCGACGACTGATGAATTCGATAATCAGTACTTAAGTCGGCATAGATCGCGGTTAATTTTCCTTTTCCCAAAGTAGTTTCAGTAGCAATTACACCAGGAACTGGATCGCCCGCTTCGGATGCAAGAAATTGACCGATGGATTGAGTAGCTTTTCCAGTAATGTTTACGGAAAGAAATGGGCCGGTAAGTGTTACCGTTTTTCCCTGATACAATACTGTTTTTGGGAAATTGGGTTTCTGTACGCTACCTGTTTCCACTCCCAGCTCAATCGCAAATGATTGACAAGTACGAGCACCGATTAAGAGTAGATGTCCACCTTGTTCGGCGTAAGAGAGGAGATCATGACGAAAGGTTGGGTCAAGTGTATCTTGCTGCGACACTACTATTAATGGATATTCTTTCATTCGACCTTGCAGATGCTGTTCAGAGACAACTTCGACCGGAAGTTGAGCATCGAGTAATGCAGTCAAAATACCGCTGACCCGTCCCGTTTGACCATTGCCAAAAAGCGATTGATTAAACGCTCGAACAGTTGTGTTCGAATAAACCAGCCCAATTTGATGAACGGGTTTGCTGTTCTCACAATAAGGTTGTCTGGCGCGCACAAACTGACTTAATGCTTTTAAAGTGGGTAGAGGTCGGAGGGGGAGTGCTGCCGTTCGACTTTGTTGGTAATACGTTTGAAAACCACCGCCTTGAGCTAGTATCTGTGCCGCATCCTGCATTAGGTGAACGGCACTTTTCTGGTCTCCTTGGCGCGATGGGTTAAATGCGTACCAAAATCCCCACGTCATCAAATCCCACGGTTTTTGATAGAGCTGTCCCTGAGCTGCCATAATTCGAGCTTCCAGCGCGGCCGAATTGACACTATTCCCTGGCGTTAGATCACCCGACAGAAAATCGACATTGGCCGAAACTGGTTCGGGCATCATGGACGAAAAAGCCCAGTTCGAAGCAATCCTGAACGATGGGTATTGCTGATGAACTCCGGTTACATAACGATCAACGTAACGAACAAATGACCGACGAGCAAACTCGCGAAAGGCCTCATAACCAGGATCTTTCTCGGGCTTTGGCACAGTTTGGATACCCGTTTCTGCTCGGAATTTTGCTAGAGCTGTTGGGGAGTAATCAAGAATAGTAGCCCAGCATTCGCCATCAACCCAAACACCATTGGCTCCATAGCTTGCCAGCTCGCGCAATTGCGGTATGAGTAGCGAATCAACATAAGGGCCATGTACGGAAGTCTTTGATTTATCGAAAGAGCCATCCGTTTTTTGAGCTGCCCAGTTTGGGTGTTTGTCCAGGACCGCATCATCGTAAACGCCCGAATAATGAAGATACAAGTCTACGCCATGTCGGCGGGTGACCTTGCGATAAAAAGCTAACGGATCGTTTGTGATGTTTGGTGCAACCGTTGCATGGGCCACTTTCGATGGATAACTGCTAACGCCCGGATGCCCTTTACAATCAATCTGGATGAAATCAGGTTTAACTGCCGTCAATATCGAATCAAGCGTATGTTCGGATAAATTTTGGCCAATTTTTGAGTCATCTCTGTTGGCGTGAAAGTCGAAATGTATCCCGAAATAGCGTTTGAAAGGCTTTGTTTGTGCGAACGAATGAAAGCTAACGATGGCGAAGAATACGATTAAAAAGGCTTTCACAGGAAGTTATTCGAAGGTATAAATATGAAACGAGGAAGAACAAAAGTCACAAAGCCTACTCTGTGTCTTTCGTTCTTCCTCGTTTCAATGTTAAGCAAATTGCCTATCAGACAGGCTCGTTGCCTTTATAGTTTATACATCCAGCCAAACTGATCTGTAATCTTACCTGTACGAAGATCAGCGAGGTAATTCCGAACCTTTGCCGCAAATGCATCTTCTGGAGCAAATTCGGGCAGCATGTAATCTTTACCATTGTAGCCAATCAGCGAATAAGGTGATGAGCCGACAGCTGTTCCCGCACCAAAAGCTTCGGTCAGGCGTCCCGTTTCAATGCCTGAAATGACTTCTTCAATAGATACCAGCCGCTCTTCAACCTCCATACCCCAGCTACGGGCAATCTGTATAATCGAGTCGCGGGTAACACCTTTTAGGATGGAATCAGATGTAGCAGGCGTTACCAATTTTCCATCGATAATAAACATGATGTTCATCGTGCCCGACTCTTCAATGTATTTATGTTCCCGAGCATCGGTCCAGATCAACTGATCATATCCCTGTTGTTGAGCCAATAATGTAGGATACATTGACCCAGCATAGTTACCAGCGCATTTCGCATAGCCTACACCACCCGGTGCCGACCGAATATATTCGGTTTCAACCTTTAATTTTGGTGGATTGCTGTAGTAAGCGCCTACTGGACAAGTGAATATGCAGAAACGATAGGTTTTCGACGGAGCAACGCCCAGATAAGTATCGGTTGCAAACATGTATGGACGTACATAGAGCGAGCTATGTGGCGTGTTAGGCACCCAATCCGCATCCAATCGTAGCAATGCTTCCATGCCTCCAATGAACACTTCCTCGGGTAAGGTAGCCATGCACATTCGACGGGCTGATTCGTTCATTCGCTCGAAATTGGCGTATGGACGAAATAGTAAAACCTCGTTATTCTCATTTTTGAATGCCTTCATGCCCTCAAAAATCGACTGACCATAATGTAGTGACGACAGGGCAGGGCTTAGGGTGAAATTATCGAATGGCACGATCATTTGATTCCGCCATTCACCATCTACGAAATCGGCCACGAACATGTGGTCCGAGAAATGTTTTCCGAAAGGCAGATGATTAAAATCTACCTCTTGAAGGCGGGAGCGTTCCGCTTTCCGCAGTTCAATTTGCAATACGTCCGTCGTCATAACTACTTGTGGTTGCTGTATTTGCCTACCAATCATCAGGCTGTGGCAAAGCTAAAAAATTAGATTGAGTAAAGATAGTTGTCAAGACAACTTTTTTTTGAGCACTGATTTATCGATTAAAATTGGCTGAAAAAATCAGGTCCTTGGCTTCCAGGTAACTTCTTCGACCTGTAATTCATGCGCCATCGTTCGACCCAGCACAAACAGATAGTCCGACAATCGATTCAGATATTGTAATACCAACGAATCAACTGGCGATTTGTCATTCAATTCAATCACTAATCGTTCCGCTCGTCGGCAAACGGTCCGGGCCAGATGACAAAATGAAACCGCTTGATGACCACCGGGTAGAATAAACGCCCGCAGTTCAGGCAACTCCGTATCCATCTCGTCCATCGCCTGTTCAAGCAGCGAAACATCATCTGCCAGAATCGTAGGCATTGATCGTCTTAGTGCTTTCTCCGGATCCGTAGCTAATTCGCTGCCTATTGTAAATAATCGATCCTGAATTTCTTTTAACAGGTTTTTACGAGATTCATTTACGGGTTGATCGCGTACCAAACCAAGCCACGAGTTTAATTCATCGATTGTTCCGTACGCATCGATCCGTAAATCGGCTTTACTAACCCGACGGCCACCAATAAGCGCCGTTTGGCCTTTATCGCCCGTTTTGGTATAAATTTTCATGGTGATTAAAGAGCGAATGAGCAATGTTGCTATTTAGGTAACAATCGCATTCACTCAATGTGTTATGTAATTTGTAGTAAATGATAGTTTGGATGACTAAACTAACGGATTTCATCTGTTCCAGCCGTACCTTTGCGCCCTGATTTTAACGAGTTGACAGAAACGAATGAGATAACCAATAGTAGTTGCAACACTTCATCGCTCATTCACTCTTTCGCTCATTCACTCTTTTTAAATGAAAGCAGGTACTTTTTTTGTCCGAACTTGGCGCATCCTGTCAATGCTCGGTCTTCTGATTGCATTATTTACCAGTTACATTTCGTATCCTGATGAGGTTGCCGTTCGTTTCGACGAGCTCAAACAACCAATTCAAACAATTGATCGTGAAGTTATTTTTTACAGCGCTATTGCCATTTTTCTTGTCAACATTACCCTGATTAATGCCATTAACAAACTCTTCAAACGAGTACCTACGGCGCAAATCCCGGTGCCTAATCAGGCCGTTTGGACAACGCATCGCCCGGAGTTGAACGAGATTTTTACCAACTGGTTTTACGCGCTGATGGCAGCTGTCAATACCATTCTGGCGCTTGGGCTTTTTGTATTATCATTGCTCAATCGTTCTGATCGGAGTATGCAGGCCTACGATTATGCCTGGTTGCTACCTGTCAGTACTGCCATTCTGGTTGCAGTATTGATAGGGCTACCGATTCGTTTATTCATGAAGCCAGATAGTGATGAGTGAATCGACTGACTTTTTGCTGAGTCAATTTCAGTATAATCTACCCGACGAACGCATTGCTCGTTTTCCATTACCCCAGCGCGACACGTCGAAACTACTTGTTTATAAAGCTGGACAAATTAGTCACGAGCGTTTTTCAAGTCTGCCTAATCTGCTACCTGAAAACAGTTTCCTGGTTTTCAACAATACAAAAGTCATTCCGGCACGGCTGCACTTTACGAAACCAACCGGCGCCCTAATTGAGCTATTTCTACTAAATCCTTACCCTAATGATTTACCTATCAGTCAGGCGATGGAAACTACAGGAACAGCTATCTGGCAAGGAATGATTGGTAACCGAAAACGCTGGAAAAGAGATGAGATATTGGTATTGCAAGGAGGACAGCTTCCTTTCCCTGTTTTAGGAGAAGGTCAGGGTGAGCTGAAAATCACTGCTTCCTGGTATGATTACGATCAATCAATTGTTGAACTAAGTTGGCAACCTGCTGAGTTAACATTTGCGCAGATCATTCAGTATATAGGAGAGATGCCGCTACCGCCATACTTAAAACGTGAGGTTACCGAGGCAGATCGTGATACGTATCAGACCATTTATTCGAAACAGGAAGGAGCTGTAGCTGCGCCAACTGCAGGCTTGCATTTTACACCGGCGGTATTTGATGACTTGACCAAGCGAGGCATTTCGCACGATTACCTGACCCTACATGTCGGAGCTGGGACCTTTCAGCCAATTAAAACTGACGACGTTCGACAGCATCACATGCACACGGAACAAGTTGTTTATACGAAGGAAAATTTGAGAAATCTGCTGGCGCATCTGGGGGCAATCATTCCGGTTGGCACTACGTCGATGCGGGCGCTGGAAAGTTTGTATTGGATGGGAGTCAAATTACTTCGAAAAGAACCTAATCCGTTTCAGCTCGATCAACACTATGCTTATCAACTACCTATAAATCAACAACCATCCGTTGAGGACTCGTTGAGTGCAGTTTCATCTTGGTTAATTGAGGCAAAACAGGAGTCAGTGGTAGCACACACAGGTATATATATTACGCCTGGGTATCGCTTGAAACTATGTAAAGGCATCATTACAAACTTCCATCAACCTGGCTCAACATTGATTCTGCTGATCGCTGCTCTCATTGGCAACAACTGGAAACAAGTGTATGATGAAGCCTTACAACACGACTATCGTTTTCTGAGTTACGGTGACTCATCCCTGCTTTTGCCGTAAACCACTACTTTTGCAGACGAATTTAAAGAGTGCAAGAGCGAAAAAATGTAAGGGCGAACAATCTAGTCCAGTCAAATCGCTCTTTCGCTCTTGCACTCTTTCGCTCTTTACGTATTATGAATTTTATTGAAGAACTCCGCTGGCGGGGCATGTTAAACGACATGACCCCCGGAACTGAAGAACAACTCCAGAAAGAATTAACTGCTGGCTATATTGGTTTTGACCCCACCGCAGCGTCACTTCACATCGGTAACCTGGCGACTATCATGTTATTGGTACACCTGCAACGAGCTGGCCATAAGCCGTTTGCACTTGTTGGTGGAGCAACAGGTATGATTGGTGATCCATCGGGTAAAGCAGCCGAACGTGAATTTCTGTCAGAAGAAACACTACGTCGAAATCAGGACGGAATTCGCCAGCAATTAGCCAAATTCCTGGACTTTGAAAGCGGAGCTAATTCGGCTGAAATGGTCAATAATTACGATTGGTTTAAGGAGATTTCCTTTCTAGGCTTTCTCCGCGAGGCTGGTAAGCACATCACCGTTAATTACATGATGGCGAAAGATTCAGTCAAAAAAAGACTCGAAACCGGAATCTCATTTACCGAATTCTCATACCAACTATTACAAGGTTACGATTTTTACTGGCTCTACAAGAATAAGCAGGTTCGTTTACAAATGGGCGGAGCCGACCAATGGGGCAATATCACAACCGGGACGGAGTTGATTCGGCGGAAAGAAGCTGAAGTAGCTGAAGGGCAAGAAGGTAGCCATTTGGCGTTTGCATTGACGACTCCATTAGTGACGAAAGCCGATGGTACCAAATTTGGCAAATCAGAAAGTGGAAACGTCTGGCTTGATCCCGCTATGACATCGCCCTACCAGTTTTATCAATTTTGGCTCAACACTGCCGACGCCGATTGTCCACGATTGATTCGAGTATTTACTCTTTTGCCAAAAGAGGAAATTGAAGAGTTAGAGCGACAACATGTAGAAGCACCGCATCTACGAATTCTGCAGAAAGCGATTGCGCAGGATGTAACGATTCGTGTACACTCACAAGCTGGTTATGATTTGGCAGTAAAAGCTTCGGAAGTATTATTCGGAAAAGCGACGCTCGATACACTTCGGTCAATCCAGATTGATGAATTTGATACAATCTTTGAAGGTGTACCCCAAACTGAGATTTCTGATGAAGAAATAGCCAATAGTAAAGATATAACGGATCTATTATCAGTTGCTAGTCGGGGAGAGGTATATGTGTCAAAAGGAGAAGCGCGTCGGGCTATTACACAAAATGCAGTAAGTATTAACAAAACGAAAGTGTCCGATCCAACAGCCCCCGTAGCGTTAGAATGGCTTCAGGATCGATACATTTTAGTATCAAAGGGGAAGAAAAATCACCTGTTGAAAAAAGTTTAAAAATTTTATTTCTCATAAGTGTCTGATAATTGGCGACTTGCCGAATTTTATTTGGTAAGTCGCCAATTATTTTTGGATGGGGTCTTGACAAGGGTGAAAAAGCTCCCTACCTTTGCAGTCCCAAATCGAAAGAAACAGGGCTACTAATAGAGCTAACCACTTGACTA
>NZ_BAAHBD010000027.1:0-362900 GCF_054776975.1 Spirosoma harenae
CAGGTGCAGTAGCTTCGCGAGTGGTATCCCCGGCTAATCGCTTTTTACCAGCTTCCAAAAACTCTTTGCCGCTTCGGCGGTCCGATCCAGCGATAATAAATGTTAACAAATAAATATCCTGAGTTTTCCAGTTTTGATGAATTTACGGTTGAGTTGGGTAATGAAAAGGCAAATGCTCATGATATTATAAGCAAATCCAATAGTCAGGTACTTGCTGGTGAGGCTTTTAACGTAGCGCCATCTTATTTTAATGGAAAATCAACTTCATCTATAAAAAAATTATTAGCCAACAAATCTAATCCTGACCAATTAATAATTCTGTGTAATTCCGACAGCTATAAATTTACTCCACAGCCATTGATAAAGGGTGGTAGAATTCGCATAATTCCAGTGGACGTATCAATTTAAGTACAACATTTATAGCGCTTAAAATTGCATTGGCCTTATGGTGGTGCGATGAATATAGGCTCTGCTTCTGTTCATTATTCAGCCTCGGTTAGATAGAAAAATAACTTCTGACAACGGAATAGGCAATGAGCTTTTATTGCTTTAATCAGCAACGACGCCGGGTAGACAAAGGGATAAAAAAGTATGCGCTGAACGTATAACTCTGTTCATTTACTATCTTTAAAATTAAGTACATTTATCGTTTTTATTTGTAAACATTTTACCTTCAATTATTTTCATACTTAGCCTTATTTTCTCTAAATTAGAGAGAAAATAGAGGATTTTATGCAGTTTGAAAAAGGACGCAATAAAAAAGGAGGACGCGAAGCCGGAACACCGAATAAAGGGGCAAAGGAACTACGTTACCAATTACAGGCAATGTACAAACAGCCCTGAATGAGTTGCCGGATACATTGGCCGCAATGGAATCCACTGACCGGGCGCGAATGCTTATCGCCCTACTGCCTTACGTCATGCCCAAACTAAATAGCGTTGAACTCCAAGCTGAGCTAAAAGAGGATGAGCCAAAGAAAGGCTTACCGCCCTGGTTAGGTGTAGCAGCGAAAAAAGAATCTACTCTCCATCCTGAAAACGAAATGCACAATGGTATTTGAGAAGGGGCGCGAAAAGACGGGCGGACGCAAACCCGGTAGCACCAATAAAGCCAGCACAGATATAAAGAGCAAGATTGCCGCCCTAATAGATAATCAGTTCGACGCGATTCAGACTGACTTGCAAACGTTGGAGCCGAAAGACCGTGTAGCAGCTTACCTCAAATTTATGGAGTACGTATTACCCAAACAGCGGGAACAGAAAATAGATCTATCTACACTCACTGACGAACAGATAGACGACTTGTTAGACAAGGCAATGGCTAAACTGGATTGAGCATGAGAACTGCCAGTATCAACCGGACACGTAAGGTCAAGATTTTAAATCAGTTTTTATGTGGTGAAGCCGATTTACTACGTCAGCTTAAAGGGCCTCCACCAAGAAAGCAGGCGTTCACAACGGAGCAATTACAAGCTATGACTGATGAGCAGTTGGAAGTTATCATTAAGTTGGGAAAAAATCAGTCTTGCCCTGATTATGGTACAATGACCAATGAGCAGTTAGACGAGATTATTATAATGGGGCAAACTAATGAAATTCAGCAATCGTAAAGAAAAGCTGTTAATGCTGCAAGCTGCAATCAATGGTAATTCCAGTGGCTTACGACATTATCAACGTCAACTGGAGCCTTTCTTCATAGTGGTTTCCAGCAATGGAACGCCAAAGCCAACGGATCTAGTCGATGTGCGAATAGGTAATGTACATGGCCAAAAGTGTACTTCTTATGCTGACTTTTTAAAGAGCCCTGTTGCCTACGGTAGCTTTTGTGTCACAGTTGATAGTTATGAACCGAATTGAAAAGCTGAAAGCCATACAGGAAGTCTTAAATGGTAGAAAGAAGGCTTTACAGGAATTGCATCGTCAACAGCGCAAAAAAATGATGCCATTTCTGGAGGTTCACGGATTTGTTGATATTAGCCAATGTTCACCTCTTCTTTTAGACCTACTGGTTATGCCTACTGAAAGCATCATTGATGGGAAAAGAAATGATTATATAACTCTGAAAGACTGTTTACGCCGATTTTATGGAGTTGATCCTAAAGGATCGTATTATTCTTACAGTGCCGTTGGTATTATAGACGCTGATAGCAGCCAGTAGGATTCTGTAGCTTTAAATTATATACAGATACGACATCCTAATTACTCCAGCACATATTTGCAAGGTGGCACAATTGCAGACCTTCGCCATTATTTTAAGCAATCAGCATCGGCTTTTGACGAGCATCCTTTTTTACTTCTCTCCCTTGAAACAGAACTTTCCCGGTTTGAATGGTACTTCAAGAAAGCCAAGACAGCATGAAACGAGCCGAAAAGGTAAGTCTACTTACAAAGGTCTTACAAGGTGGTATAAACCAAACAAATCGCCAACGATTGCAACAGGTATGGGAGAACACCCTCCGGTCACTGATTATTATTGATGACTTAGATTTTGAAAGTGGCCAGTCAATTGCCGACGATGACCCGGTACATTTTTACTACAAAGGCAAAAAGCATCAAATGACACTATGGGAAGCCTGTCAATTCGCCTGCCGCTATAGCGTTGGCACAATCTTCATTTTACCAGCCAAACGCGCAAACTGCTAGTATAAGGATACTACCCAACCGAGCCGATAAATTAGCCTTACTTTCTAAAATTGTCGAAGGTAGGCTAAGTAGCAAAGACGTTAATACATGTGTAAAAGCTGGGAGCTTATATGCTTGACATTGATTCTTGATGATAGTGAAGATCCAGTTGAGCAAAATTCTAGCGAGCCAACGTATCATAATGAAATTTACATGGACGGTAAAACCAAATGCTACGACCGTTACCCAGATGGGCGAATTGAGTACCGAATTAACTAACCAGTAAACAGGTTCAAAATATTGCATTCAAATGAGGCAAGGGGTTATATAAGTTTTTAGTTTTTTATAGCCTAATCATATAGAGTTTGCTTTTGAAAAAAAAGCAAACTCTATACAACTTTTATATTAGTTGATCTAATAAAAACTTAAAAAGGCTATTCGTGATGTACATTAGACTAAGTTCCATTTCACGGAATGAGCATTTTACTTAATACTTTAATCTGAAAATTAACCTTAAATTGTAAAAGATTAGATTTATCACTAATAATATAAAGTATGCATTCTTACTTTGTATTGAAAACGTGCCATTTGTTGAATTGTAGAAATGAAATTAAGCCATTAAAAAAATAAATATTTGACAAAATTAAAAGCCAATGATTCAGACAGATCAGATAAAACAAAGACGACGAGAAATTGCTGAAATTAGGCATGCAGATAGTGTTTATAGAGATATTATTGCTAGAGAAAACGAGAGAGATGATTATGAAAGAAGATGGTTTTGGGAATTGCTTCAAAACGCAAAAGATTAAATAAATGAAAATGAGATAGTTAAAGTAAAGATTGAGATTTCTGAAAATAAAATTTCATTTTCACACACTGGAAACCCATTTGAGTTAGATGATATTTTAAGTTTAATAATTCAAGGCTCATCTAAGAATGATAAAGAAGGCAAAACAGGAAGGTTTTGGACTGGATTTATGACGACATACCTCTTATCAAAAGAAGTACACATTTCAGGAAATCTTGCCAACAGTCAAGGATCTTTCTCTTTTTTGCTTAATCGAAATGCTTCAAGTAATGGAGAATTTTACGAACTTCAACAAGAATCGAATCGGCAATTCGATAACTCTATAAGCGAATATAGTTACCTCGGAGAATCTGAATTTCAAACAAAATTTACATATAACCTCGACTCAAAAGGTAAGATAACTGCTAAAGTTGGGTTAGAATGCCTTGATGAATTAATTCCAATTACTCAATTATTTAATGACCAGATAGAATCAGTTACGGTTATAGAGGATACTCAAACAAAAACATTTGCAAAATCTCATATTAATACATATATAAATGAAATTAGGTGTATAAATGAATGGGAAATCAATACAGTGATAAACAAAGAAAATGAAGCAACCTTTAAAGCTTATATTTATAAGGGAGATAAATATGATGCCTGTGTAATAACTCATATAGTTAATGGTTTTGAAATGGTTTTTCCATTAACAAAAAAATACCCTCGACTCTACTTTACTTTTCCTTTAATCGGCACAGAAGAAATAGGAATCCCTATAATAATTAACTCTATTTATTTTCACCCAAGAGTTGAAAGAGATGGTGTCTACTTAAAAAAATTTTCGGAAAATGCAAATGAATCAATTAATAAAGAGATTGTCAACAATGCACTTTCAAACTATATAGAATCATTTGCTTATTTTTTTACAGATAAAAATATCAAAGGTGTTTTTGAACTTTTTAACTTAAAACTATCAAAAGATCTTAAATGGATTGATCACGATTGGTTCAATCAAGTTAAGCGGAATAGTATTAATAATCTTGCGTCTAAACCAGTTATAAGGTTTTACGGAGCAGATAATACTTATACTTGCCTTGAGGATCTTAAAATACCTTATTCCACCAGCCAAGAGAATACAAGACTATTGTGGGATCTGTTAACTAAAACAAAAAAAATACGGCTTCCAACAGATGATGAAATTGACAATTGGGTAATAATAGCAGATAATATTTCCAAATTATCAACTGAAACTATTGAACCCCATAAATTGAAATTTGTATGGGGACTTAAAATGGTAATTAGTTTTGTGGAGGAGCAAGAATCATTAGTTGAACTTCAAGAGTTATTAAATATTGATGTTAATGCATGGCTAAATGATTTATATTCGACAGTAGTAAAAATTTCAAACACTTTTCCATTAGACCATAAAATTGTTCTAAATCAGGATAATAAGTTACAGAAGGCTGAAGGAATGAGTTGGGATAAGGTTAATGATGATACATTAATTTCTATTTCTAACTTGATCGGCTTAAACTATGCTAAACGACTTATTTCTAGAAAAATAAACCCTTTTTATATTGCAGGTGTGGACAATTTTACACTCCAGGACGCTATTGGCGAGTTAAAATCTAATTTTAATAATTTAACTGAAAGTGATTTTAGTAGGAATGAGCTTCTCAAAGGTAATGCAGAATTCCTTAAATGGCTTATTACTCAAAAACAGAATGATACAATTAAGGATTTGAAGGTATTGACAGGTGGAAATAAAAGAAGCGATGAGGTTTTTATTTATGATCATTTTCCAAAATCTGAACATTTACTACTTAGCCCAAAGCCTTTTTTTGAGAATCAATTTCCGATATATTCAAATTTAATTAGAGATAAAGATTGCCTTAATGAGGTCTATAATATATACTTAAATAGCGCTGATTACAAATTTTTAAGCGACAATGGTTTTATCCATTATCTACCTCTAGTAATTAAAAATGATTACGCCAACTTGAAATTACTAGAGTTATTAATTATAAATGAAAATGATTTAAATCTTTTGCGAGATAATGAAGGGCAACTTAAATTTAAATTCAAAATTACTTATACAGATTTCGCTTATTTAACTGCTACAGATGGGCATATCTACAGCAGAAATAGCACTCAAAAATCAAGTTTAGAAAGGTTTAAATTTCTACTTGTAGAAGCAGTTGAAAAAGACCCTTCATTTGAAATCGATAAACAGGATATAGTTATAGAAGGAATTGAAAAACCTATACCATTTAAAAGATGCCTTTGGGTTTACCGCGCCAAACGCTTAAGCTGGATAAATGTAAAATCAGAAAACGATAACTCCGAGGTTAAATTTGTTAGTGAAACACCTTCTTCAAAAAATTTATCGGAATTACTTAAAGGAGACGAACAGTTAATAAAAAAAATTAGGGGTTCAAACCAACAACTTCTATTGAATAAATTAGGCATTGGCGTTTCGGATCTGATTAGGAATACACTGTCAAATGACAAATTGCGGATAAGCTGGGACAAAGCAATTACCAATTTAATTACGAGTGATGTCGATCCAGACTTAGTTCACGAAATTTTCAACGATCCATACATAAAAAAAGAGTATGAAAAGAGGTTAAATCATCGTAAACTAATAAAACGTAACCAAACTATAGGTAAATTAGTTGAAGATTTATTTAAAGAATATTTAGAACAATTAAGTAATAAAGAATTTTCATTTTATATAAAAAGAGAACCTATTGGTAGTGATTACATTATCACAGAAGATTCCTCCGATTTTGTCAATGATAACAATGAAAGAGAAGGTTTTAAAATAAATAACTGGCTTATAGAATTGAAAGCAACAGGAAAAGATTACGCGGCAATGACGCCACTGCAAGCAAAAATTGCGACAGAGAATAAAGACAATTATGCACTAATTGTTGTGCCATTAGACGGTAATGAACCTGATATTGAATATATAAGAGTTAATGCTAAAGTAATCCACACAATCGGCTATAAAATTAATAATGTAATTAAGGAGTTTAACGATGTAGAGTTAAAAAAATCAATACTTAATGCCGGCAAAGACGGTATATCTGTTAGTATAGAAGATCAAAATATAAGGTTTAGAGTAAGTTCAACGATTTGGAGTTCTATTCAAGTAGATATAGAATCATTCATGAAGACACAATTTAGCATGACAAAACGATACTAAATGAATTTAAAAATACAATTTGTTAGGTCGAAAAAACACTTTTGTTAGTTGTAGTTTATCAAAAAGCTGACTGACCTATATCGTATGAGCATAAGTGCTAATATTTCGCCACATTGTTAAGAATTAAAATATCGACTTACATTAACTTCTTGTTTTGAAGCAAATAAAAATAAAATATTGCCTAGGTAGGGTAAAATGCTGCAAAGATATTCGCTACCCGTTAGCATACTGACAAAAAAAATTAATGAAACGAACCGATAAGATTGCTCTACTTTCAACGCTCATAGCTGGTAAAAGCAGTAAGGGGACTAAACAGCAGTTGCGCCAATTAAACGGCCCCGGAGCTGTTGTCATTACTTACTTGCCTGGAGCATCAAACCCCGGCCCAAATGATGAGGTAAGTTTTTTCCACAAAGGCCGACAAGTAACAATGTCTTACAAAGACATTCAGGCGTTTACTCGATACGATCCGTTGACTATTTTTATGATACCGGACAATGGCCGCTTGCAAATACCGGAACCCTATAAGCGGTAAACGTCAACTTCTTTCTAAGATTCCTGAAGGCAATAACGACAGTATGTGGCACTTTCGGGCAAATCGGCAATAAGCTAACAGCTTTGACCGATGGATTGTAAATAACGAAGTACTCGGGACGGAATACGGTATTGGCAAGTACGGTATACAATACCTCCTTATGCCTGACGATTTGGCTAAAGCACTGCCAAACATCATTATTCATATTGTTGACTTTTCAGGAGGAAAACGAATACCACCAATAGCAAAGGCTGAAATTGGCCCTTCTTCTATGTCATAAATGAGGAGCACAACTTTTGTTGTACCTAACGTTGTACCTAAAAAGAAAAAAGCCACTTAACTAAATGTTAAGTGGCTGATTTTCAGTGTCGGGGTGGCAGGATTCGAACCTACGACCTCCTGCTCCCAAAGCAGGCGCGATACCGGGCTACGCTACACCCCGAAGGAGAGCTATAAAGTGGTGATTAAAACGGCACACTCTATAACTTATTATTTCCGCGGAGAGAGAGGGATTCGAACCCTCGGTACCGTTACCAGTACGACAGTTTAGCAAACTGTTCCTTTCGGCCTCTCAGGCATCTCTCCGTAGCCATTTTCGCTCTCTTGAACGATTGGGACACAAAGATAGGGTAATTAAGCGTTTTGGTCAAGAGGGAGCCGCGAAAATCTTTTTATAATTGTTAATTTCGCCAATCGCTTGGGTTAGTGCTTTACCCCAAACTAAGTCAGAGTCAGCCTGATACTTGCTTTAAATGAATTGGGTATATTCTTTTTCGCGTAGTGAATTTTTTTTTATTTGTCTGTTTATAGGCCTTTATGCGCTTTATATCTGGCGTACTTTTCGGCTGGCACAGCAGCTAAATACATCAGCCTGGGGAGTTGTACCTAAGTTTTTTCTACGCGGTAGTTATCTAACCCTGCTTATTATTGCGTTGCTTGGCCCTTCGTTTGGGGAAGCTGAAGGCGATTTTGCAATTACTGGCCACGATACATTTCTGATTGTTGACATCTCTCGGTCAATGGATGCAATGGATATCGTTCCGACTCGTTTGGAGCGGGTTAAATACGACATTCAGCAACTTTGTGATACGTTGCCTGCTAATCGATTCGGCTTAATTATGGCTTCATCTGAATCCTTTGTACTAGCTCCACTTACGGCAGACAAGGATGCGCTGAATCAATTTATACGTGAAGTACATACGAGTATTTCTCCAAACGGAGGAACCGATTTGTGTAGCGCTATTTCACTCGCGTATCAAAAACTGATTGCCGACTCGTCTACTCATCGTAATGTCAGAGCTATTATTTTGTTTAGTGATGGGGAAAGTTTTGACTTGTGCGAACGGAACGAATTAACGAGGTTGCGTATGCAGGGTATCCCCTTAATTACGGTAGGAGTTGGTACTGAGGCCGGATCGTCGATTCGAAAAGGGCGAGACTTTGTGCGTGATGACGATCACCAGATTGTTCGGAGTCGGTTAAATCGGCAATTTTTACAAGAGCTGGCTCGGGATAGTCGGGGGCAATACATTGAAGCCGACGCGAACGGTCGGTATGTCAATGAGTTAGCGGGGGTATTGCGGTCGTTAAAAGGAGGCTTTTTCAATCAGCGTCAGATTGCAGTATCAACCAATAAATATTATTATTTCCTGCTGGCAGCACTCGCCTTGTTGTCTTTAGATATACTTATCGTAATCCGGACGTTTCGATTGTGAGTTGATTTCGGGGTTTCGTCTTATTTTTGGCCTCCCATAGATCGCGTTACTATGATTTATTTACTCATCACTGCCTGGCTATGGTTGAATGAGTTGATTTCGCGTAATCAGGTTTCACGAAACAACCAGGCCCGTCAGGAAGCGCAACTGGCCTATGAGGCAGGTCAGTACCGACGTGCCCTTTCTCTGTATGCCTATCTGAGTCAAAATACTACTACGATTGATCCGGCTGTTCGGTTAAACCTTGGGCATACCTATTTTAAGTTAGCGCAATATGCCAAAGCGAAACTTCAGTATGAAACCCTGATGCAGTCTGATCGCTCCGATTTACGAACAGCCGCTGCTACTCAACTGGGCGTTATTGCGTGCCTGGCAGGCGATAGCACCACAGCATTAACCTTATTTCGGCAAGCGTTGCTTGAAAATGCAGATAACAAATCTGCTCGCTATAACTTTGAACTCCTTAAACGATACTATTCTGGAAAATCGTCAACTAAGAATCCGCGTCGTAAATCGACAGATCCTAAACAAAAGCAGGTCGATAAACCTCGACCGTCTGGTGGACAGGAGGTTGAACGGTCTGATCGACAGGATGAGATATTACGACGTTTTCAACGGTTAAATTTGAGCGAAGAACAAGCTTTACAACTACTCGATGCTATGCGAGGTGATGATTTGCCTTATGCACTTACTCGGGCAGCCCGACAGAAGGGAACGAAGCCAGCAGAAAAGGAGAATCGATGGTGATTATGTGATAACAGTTTACGGATACCGAATGCTGTAAGTCAATATATTATAAAAGAATACCCATGAATGAGGTTGTTATTATTGCGGCTGTGCGAACCCCTATTGGTAGCTTTGGAGGGGCTTTGTCAAGCTTATCGGCTACTGAACTAGGAGCGGTAGCTATACAGGGAGCTTTAAGTCGGGCTGGCGTTAAACCGGATCAGGTGCAGGAAGTATATATGGGAAATGTGGTGTCGGCTAATGTGGGGCAGGCACCCGCTAAACAAGCCGCTCTTAAAGCTGGCTTACCGGCCACTATTCCCTGTACAACTATTAACAAAGTATGTGCCTCTGGCACGAAGGCTATTATGTTGGCGGCTCAGGCAATTCAGCTTGGACAGGCTGAATGCATTGTGGCAGGAGGAATGGAAAGCATGTCCAATGTGCCTTATTACATTCCGAAAGCTCGATTTGGTTATAAATATGGAAATGCAGAATTGGTAGACGGCCTGGCTCGTGATGGCCTGGTTGACGTTTATGATCAATGTGCAATGGGCGTTTTTGCAGACCTAACTGCAAAAAAATATGAAATTAGTCGCGAAGAACAGGATGCCTATGCGATCAATTCGTATCGTCGGGCAGAAACCAGTACACAGACAGGTCGTTTTAGCGCCGAAATCGTTCCAGTTGAAGTGGCTGGTCGGAAAGGGACTAGTATTGTCTCTGAAGACGAAGAATATAAGAATGTTATTTATGAGAAAATTCCGGGTTTAAAGCCAGCCTTTTCGACCGACGGAACAGTGACGCCAGCCAGTTCATCGCCGATTAGTGATGGGGCTTCTGCTGTAGTGGTGATGAGTCGGAAGAAAGCCGACGAGCTGGGGCTGAAACCACTCGCCCGGATTTTGGCGTATGCTGATGCCGAACAGGAACCGCAATGGTTTACAACAGCCCCCACAAAAGCCGTTCCGCTTGCCATCGAACGAGCCGGATTGACCGTCAATGACATTGATTTCTTTGAAGTAAATGAAGCCTTCGCAGTGGTACCACTAGCTTTCAGTAAAGTACTGCGTGTGCCGCAGGAAAAACTGAATGTATTCGGAGGAGCTGTATCAATCGGTCATCCATTGGGAGCATCAGGGGCTCGAATTGTAACAACTTTGACCAACGTATTGCAGCAAAACAGCGGCCGATACGGTGCGGTCGGTATTTGCAACGGGGGCGGTGGGGCCTCTGCTATTGTTATTGAAAAACTATAAAAATGGGTCAAGTTTCTGGGGTAATAGTTCAGGTATGACGCTCCAATCGGAGTAATTATGTAAACAAGCCTGGAACTTGAAACCTTAGACTTGAACACTTAAACTACGTTAAATGAGCACCATTCAGGAGACCAATTTTCAATTTCCCGGCCAAACCGGCTTTTATCGGGGTAAGGTGCGGGATGTTTATTCCTTTCCCGACAAGTTAGTTATGATAGCATCGGATCGCATATCCGCATTCGATGTTGTATTACCTCGGCCTATCCCTTTTAAAGGACAGGTACTTAATCAAACAGCTTCGTACTTTTTGAAAGCCACCGCCGACATTGTTCCGAACTGGCTTCTCGATGTACCCGACCCTAATGTTAGTGTAGGTCTTAAGTGTGAACCTTATGCGGTTGAGATGGTTGTTCGTGGCTATCTGGCAGGGCATGCTTGGCGTCAGTATCGTGATGGTCATCGAATGCTTTGTGGGGTCCCGTTGCCTGATGGACTTCGAGAAAATGACCGACTGCCAACCCCTATTATTACACCATCGACCAAAGCACATGAAGGTCACGATGAGGATATTAGCCGAGAGGAAATTCTGGAGCGGGGGATTGTGCCTGAGTCAGAATATGTTCAGCTGGAACGCTATGCACTCGCTTTATTTGCACGCGGTACCGAAATGGCTGCCAAGCAGGGATTGATCCTGGTTGATACCAAATATGAGTTCGGGAATCTGGATGGAAATGTATACCTGATTGATGAAGTACACACGCCCGATTCGTCCCGGTATTTCTACGCCAACGTCTACGAGCAAAATCAGCAGGCAGGGCAGCCACAAAAACAATTGTCGAAAGAATTCGTTAGAGAATGGCTCATTGCAAACGGATTTCAGGGAAAAACCGGACAGACTGTCCCTCTTATGTCGGATGAATGGGTTGGGGAAATCACCAAACGATACATCGAATTATTTGAAATCGTTACTGGGCAGCGTTTTCAACCAGATGAAACAACTGATCCACTCGTACGAATCGAAACTAATATCCTGAAGGCAATCGCTAATTTTGACTGATTTAACCAGCAGAATAACCCGCTTTTCGAATGAGTTACTCATTCAGTAAGTCGATTATTCAAAATAAAGCACCCATGAACTATTCGATTGAAAAAAACGAACAATACGCCCTGATTCGATTCGCTGAACCCACATTTGGAGAGGGTATACTGACTGATTTTGAAACGCTTAGCCGGAATCTGTTTCGCGAAGGGTATAGCAATATTATCATTGATATGGCTCCCGTTCAGTCGATCGATCAGGCTGGCGTTATGACTCTTCGAAAAATAAATCGTCAATGTACCAATGAAGAGGGCTTATTGGTTGTTGTTACTAAAGACGATGATTTGATTGAGTTTTTGGATAAAGCCAATCTGAGCGAGCTGGTTATTCTGCCCACTGTGGAAGAAGCAGTCGATGCCGTCTTTATGAATGAACTGGAAAATGACTTCCGAAGTGAGGAAGATGATGAGTATAATGTAGGAGGGAGTGTCGAATCCTGATTTTATAGTGCAACAACCTGAACAACAATCTATTGCTGAGGCTAGGTATGCTTCGGAGCATCGGTCGAATCAGCAGCCGTTTTCCCTTACGATTCTAGGGGCTGGGTCGGCTACGCCCTCGCTCAAACTCCATCAAACCGCCCAACTTTTGACCATTGGTAGTGATTATGTTCTGATCGACTGTGGTGAAGGAACTCAATTTCGGCTGCTCGAACAACGGATTCGGCCGGGGCGACTTCGGTACATTTTTATTAGCCATTTGCACGGTGATCATTATTTTGGACTGGCTCCATTGCTGTCATCGCTGAATATGGCGGGACGTACCGAAGATTTGTTTTTGTTTGGGCCCCGTGGGCTGGATGAAGTACTTACCACGATTTTTCGCGTATCAGATTCAAGGTTAGGCTATCGATTGCATTTTCAGGCTGTTGACCCAACCCAGGCCGTTTATTTACTGGATCACCCCTTAATGAGTGTACAGTCGATTCCGCTCCAGCACCGGATCGACTGTACGGGCTATCTGTTTCAGGAAAAACGAGCAAAACCTCATTTGCTCCGCGAAAAACTGCCTGCCGATGTGCCGATTGCTTATCTGAAACAGCTCAAAGATGGGCAGGATGTTCTGGATGCGGATGGTCGGATGCTGTATGCCGCTGCTGACTATACGGAACCCGCTCCTGAACCTCGTTCATACGCCTTTTGTTCCGATACACGCTACGTTGAGGAATTGGTTTCGCAATTGCAGGGCGTCAATTTACTGTATCACGAGGCCACCTTTCTACAGGATAATTTACAACGGGCGGCTGAAGTATTTCACTCAACTGCAGAGCAGGCGGCAACGATTGCCGCCAAAGCGCAGGTAGGCCGTTTGATAATTGGCCATTTCTCCTCCCGCTACAAACAATACGAGCCATTTTTAGACGAAGCCCGCGCCGTCTTCCCCGAAACCTACCTGGCTATTGAAGGCCAAACGATTGATATATAGATACATATCAATCGTTTGCCTCGTGTTTCAACTGTCATGTTGCAAGTTAATTAGCTGTGCCGACTAGTTTGAAACATGACAGTTGAAACATAATACGAACCTGCCTAAGTACTTAATTCTGTTTATATTTAGCCCGGAAACTTTGACCATTTAGTACATGCTGGCTTTTCGCCTGGGTTTTTTAGACATTGGATGGCTCGATTTAGTCGACATTGGGCTGGTAACCCTGTTAATTTATCAGATTTATAACCTTGTTCGGGGAAGCGTTGCCAGTCGGGTTTTTGTTGGGTATTTACTGGTTTATCTAGCTTATTTACTCGTTAAAGCGCTGGGGCTGAATCTAATGACTACCATTCTGGAGTATTTTATCAGTGTGGGCGCCCTGGCGTTGATCATTATTTTCCAGCACGAAATCAGGCGGTTTTTGCTGCTTATTGGCAAATCAACTAATGTTACGAATAGTCGACTATTCAAACGGTGGCTACTTCGTCAAACAGAAACACCGGAAACTCATACTCCACTAAAACCGATACTGGATACCTGTAAGGCGCTGAGTGGCGAATTTTCGGGTGGCTTACTCGTTCTCCAGCGGAACGACGATCTGGAGAAATTTGCTCAATCGGGTGAAATTGTCGACGCCGATATATCGAAACCGCTACTGTTGGCTATTTTCAGTCAGTACAGTCCCTTGCATGATGGGGCTGTAATTATTAGTGAAGGTCGAATACGGGCAGCGCGCTGTATATTACCCGTATCAGAAGATGATGAACTGCCTCCTTCGCTAGGATTTCGTCACCGTGCGGCTTTGGGGATGAGTGAAGCTACTGATGCTGCCGTGATTGCGGTTTCGGAAGAGAGTGGCCGGGTAACGTTGGCGCTCAATGGCGAACTTTATACAAATCTGAGTCAACCTGACTTGGAAAGCCGTTTAGAGAAATATCTGCGTGAGCCGGGTGGACGAAGCTAATTCGCAAGTATTTCTCAAAAAATGGGTTCAAAGGAAACCAAAGACATCATGTAGGCCATGATGTCTTTGAGTGAAATTTTCAAGAGTTATTGAACGGAGTGTAAGGTTATTGTCAAATTATCGATGTCGTATTTTATTAGAACACGCTGGCGGTATGGATTGAGCCAGTTTACGATACGCAATTAGTACTCTAACATTCTGGGCAGGTTTTTCGCCTGTTCTACAAAATCACCGATTTGCTCAACAGAAGGCGGACGTTGAGTAAATTGCCGGACACTGTTAATCTGAATTAGTTTAGCATGCAGATTTTCAGCTGATCGTTGCGCTAATTCTTTAACCGTATCGACCCCGGCTTCTTCCATTAGATCGCTGTAAACGCGCCCAATACCTTTAACGCGGGCCAGGTCAGCGCGATTGGCCAGTTCCAGAATTATTTTCCCATCTACGCCACTAAGTTCCGCTAACGACTTACGGTCGCCGGGCGTTTTGGTCGCATCAAGCAGCGATTCCGCATCGCTAATGCCTTGCGCCTTTAGGGCATTCAGAACGGCATCTGTGATGCCACGCAGTTCTCCTAATGTAAGGCTCATGAAGAAAAGTTGAGGTTAGTATAGAGGACAGCCCGGCCTTCGGACTGATTAATACATATTAACGGACAAGGTACTTCCTTCGAGTATCATTCAAAAGAAATTTCTTCTGAGCGGTAAAGCTTTCTGGATGCATCTGCGCGAATTCTCTTTGCCACTCCATATATCGGGCTGGTTCGGTCTGCTGAAACAGCTCACTATTAATTTTTTTCTGAGCTAAATAGTCTTCAAATACCATACTCTTACTGACATTTTAACCGGATTGATTAGGGTTAACTGCTGTATTCTCTATTTCCGACAGCCATCTATGGACGCAAAAATGACAAAATGACCTACAAAACACAAGCCGTTCCCTCGAAAGTCAAACTGGAATAGATCGTGCACCTTATCTTTTTTTACTGATCAACTTTTACCATGAACACACAATTCATAACATTTTCAGATACCGCATCGCAAGCCGGCGAACCGGGTTCGTCGGATGCCAGGCTGCTGGATGCGTATTCTAACACGGTCGTAAATGTAGCGCAGAAAGTAAGTCCATCTGTTGTGCAGATAAAGGTAAGCGGCCGTGCTGCGGCTCAAACCAACCAGAAAACGCCACCCAGACCGGGCCGGGGTGAAGCTGATGGTGGTTCAGGATCAGGCTTTATCATATCTACAGATGGCTACATTATTACCAATAATCACGTAGTTGCTGGCGCAACCACCATTCGGGTATCACTTGCTGACTCAAATGAGTACGACGCTACGCTAATTGGACGAGATCCGTCTACCGATATTGCTGTTCTCAAAATCTACGCTGATGGGTTGAAAGCCATTCGGTTTGCCGACTCGAAACAAGTACAGGTAGGGCAGATTGCCATTGCTGTCGGAAATCCGTACGGTTTTCAGTATTCATTAACAGCCGGTGTCGTAAGTGCCTTAGGGCGAACATTACGCTCAGAATCAGGGCGATTAATTGATGATGTGCTTCAGACCGATGCCGCCTTAAATCCGGGAAATTCGGGTGGGCCATTGGTTAATTCAAATGGGGATGTCATTGGCGTGAATACCGCTGTGATTTTACCTGCTCAGGGAATTTGTTTTGCCGTTTCGTCGAATCTGGCTGCGTTGGTAGCGGGTAAACTCATTATGCATGGGCGTGTACGTCGCGGATACTTAGGGATTGCCGGACAACTGATCAATCTAACGGAACGCATCAAGCTATATAATCAACTTAGCGCCAAATCGGGCGTGATGGTCGTCAGCGTAGAACCTGACGGTGTAGCGGGCAATAGTGGTTTGCGGGAAGGCGATATCATTGTCGAATTCAATGGCCAATCGGTTGCCAGCGTCGATGACTTGCATCGCTTCCTGACCGATGATACAATTGGTCGATCCGTTCAATTGACTGTGTTGCGTGAAAATCGTAGGAAAGGAGTGATGGTAACGCCGGGTGAAATGAAATAATAAAGTTAACGCATAAAGGAAAGGAACAAATTCAACGTTCATCAATCAGGCTCAGGTTCGACTATCCAATCCAGTCCTGATGAATCGTTTCGCCGATACATTAATGCATAGGTAACTGAGCTATCATTCTCTACTATCATGAATGATACCCGGAAGGTTACGAATTCTGAGCCTGAATGATAGACAAATGTTTGCTGTAGAAGCTGGTACCCTTTTTGCCGGATTTCCTTCGCCAGATAATCCAGTATTTCCAGGGCTTGTTGCTGCGTGAACACGATGGGGTTATCATGTTCCCAATCAACCAGGGTAAAACGAATGAGCTGGCCGTCAACGTTTTTAGTGAACTGGTCATACATCGCCCTAAAATTTTGTGGTTATTATCGAACGAATTGATAAGCAACTGCCAGGTGAGTTTTACCCTAACCGTTAAGGCGTTTCAGCTTCTAATTCGGGCATCAGGTATTTTATAGTGGAAGCCCCGCCTATTGATTTTGCCATCTTTCTAACGAGTTGGTCGAGATGGGTAAACCCGATCTTTTCAACTCCACTGCCTGAGCCTTTATAGATCAAGGGTACGTTGGTGTATTTATAGCCTAAAACTTCACCCTCTCCCTGCCCACTAAATACAGCGATATCTCCTTTGATCTGAACAACTACTTTAATCGAGATGGCCTCATCCATTTTTTTGTATTCTGAGATCAGGTACATTTTCTGCTTCTCCAATTGGTCAATGAAAAAACCTGCCGTTTCTAGCCGTAAGGAAATCATATCAAGCAGAGCTGTGTCAGATAGGGCAGCCGTAACTTCAATTCGATTGGCTTTTTTAGGGATGCTTACTTTTTGAGAATAGCCTGTGAGTGCAAGAATTAAGAAGATAAGTGTGTAAAAGACGATCTTCATGGTAAAAAATGGTTTCTGACAAATATAACTTTCAGTATTACCTGTACCAATCTGAGGCCTATTTCGTTGCTGATTTCGGCCTGATCGTTCAATAAAAGTCATCAATTAGGTGGTTATCGGGTTACTCACTCAATACGATCGCATATGGATTGAAGTAAAAATGCCCTGACCATGGGTCAGGGCATTTTTTATGATTGACTAAAGAGCAGTATAATCAGGAGAATAATAATTCAATCGTCATCCTGATAAACTGACAAAATAGAAAAAATGAGATGGCAAACACGATCGTCCACGGACCAGGAAGGAAAAGGCGAAGGTCAAAAGAGGTACGACGAAAGGTTGCTGAAAGTGAATGAATGATACGGGACATGATTGATTAAGCTTAAGTTACGATATGTTACCTGAGCTATATACGATAACTTAGGCGAACTAGATTTTAGACTAGGAATTTCTAAAAAAGTAACAGGCCTATTTTTTGTAAATTGATTTTACGGTATGATAAAATCGCTTATGTTACTGAATATTAGATATTTTGAATATATAATCTATAAAAATAGGATGTCCGTTTACTCAATAAGTTCTTTACTTTGGTATTTTTAAGCTATAATGGGCCCGATTGCTGGTTGAGAATGGTCAACCAGTGAGCTCTTATGGGTTAGACATAAACGCTGATTCTTCTGGAATCAGCGTTTATTGTTACTTTTTGGTAGGTAATGGAGTCCAAAAGGGGAATACATGCTAACTCATAAGAGCTTTTTTAGGAGATAAGTAGAAGCCCCGTCCAAGCAGATGGGGCTTTTTATTTTTTTATCAAGAATACAAGCCTTCAGCGACTTTATACGCAATTAGCTGTCTGTTTACTCGATTGCCGCAAAACGTAATTTAAATTTACATAATATAGTCTTAGATTCGCGGCATATATCCTCTTTTTAACTTATAAAATATGTTACCAAAGAAGTGGTTAATTATTGGTTTATTATATGTCATAGCCACCTCAATTAATCTGAATAAAGCGTATCATATTGACGATACATTCCATCTGGAAGCAGCCGATTGGATCAAGCAACATCCATTTAAACCAATGTCGGGCTTTATCAACTGGGACGAAAATAAAGAACCAATTTATAAAGCAAATCAACCTCCTTTGTATTTTTATTTTATAGCGCTCATTAGTGCTTTATTTGGAACGGGAGAAATAGCGCTGCACCTTTTTCAGTCAATATTCACCCTTTTTTGCTTACTTATTTTTTATCAGATAACACAATTACTGTCGCTAAAAAATGGATTATTACTAACCGCATTTTTAGCATTTTCTCCTGCTTTTTTAATCAATCAGAATTTGATGGTGGATGTGCCACTATTATTTTTTCACTTGCTGGCTCTTTATTATTTGCTTCAAAAAGATGCCATTTCAGAATCGGGTCGCTATTGGAAAGTAGGCTTTTTTTTAAGCATTAGCGTATTAATTAAATACACCTCTATTCCACTCCTGGTTGCTTTGCTGGTTGCCATACTCTGGCGAAAACAATACCGATATCTGTATATAGTATTGATTCCAGCTGCTGCGCTAGGTCTTTGGTCCTTATGGAATTACGTCGAATTCGGCGCCGTTCATATTGTGAATCGGCCGAGAAACCCGATGACATTCCAGCTATTTATTAATAATGTAATCAACTTCATTACGTGCCTGGGTGCGATTTCTCCTTTTTCTTTGGCGTTTATTCTGGGTTATTTCTTTCGCAATAAATTTGTCAATCTTCTGACTCCGCTTGTTGCTGTATTATTTGTAGGATTAACCATTATTACGGCTAATGGGCAGTTGTTTATTTTGCTCTCAAATGATATTTTATCGAACGTTTTTTTTGGCAATGGTTTGTTGATTATACTGCTAGTAATAGTAGCTATTTGGAACAATAGTTTTAAAATTCGCAAAGCTATTAGTTCTACGAGTGTGATCTTACTAATGTGGATAGCAACCCTGAGCGGGTTTATTATTTTATTTGCTCCATTTGTTGCAAGCCGACATGTTCTTTTAATTATTCCAGCCGTATTATTAATAGGGGGCGTATGGGTTGATAAACTATCGATGATAAATGCCTGGCAGGCAGTTATTGCTTCAGCTAGTATCACCATTATTCTGGCAATTAGCGATTGGCAGATTGCGAATTTTTATCGTGAGAAAGCCAAAGAGGCAGCTACTCGATTAGCTGGCCAGCAGCGTATCTGGTCTGCGGGGCACTGGGGGTGGCAATGGTACGCCCGCCAAAACGGATTTAAAGAAGTACAGGCCGACTCGATGCAGTTTCAGACAGGCGATTATCTGGTAAAACCACAAGGTGTCGACAGTCAGCGAATTCCGAATGGGGTCCATCTGCAACAGGTTGATTATCTGACCACTCCTTACAGTTGGTCGATTTTTTTGTCAACCAGCTTTTACAATTGTTTTTATGGAAGAGGAGCCGCCTGGGCCTACTCTAAATGGCCAATTGATACGGTAAAAATTTACAAGATTACAACCCTGCCCACGACTCAGATTGAATCTGATAGCGTGGCTTTAACCCGGGAATAAGTTTAACTCAACGGATTAGAACTGTATCATCCGGCTCGGTCTGTAGTAAGGAATCCGCCTGGCGGGTCGAGTCGGCTATAATCTCTGTCTGTTGTTTAACTTCCTGGTTGCGCTCCTGTCGAGACAAGATGTAGAGTAGAAAGCCTACTAATCCCACCGAGACTAGCCCTATCAGAATTGGACCTCTGAGTCCCCATCGTTTAAGTTTATTGAATTGACCAGAATCGTACATTAGCCTTAGGAAGTTAGTAGCTAGAGAAAAGAGATCTAATTGAGTAATTGATACTATGTTTTAAGAATAAAAGGATTGGCTAATTTCAGATCAATTATTGACCTAGTCAACTTTTTTTTAACTAGAAGGAAAGACGATAATACGAAGTTGATGTTAAAAAAGGATTAATTGAGGGCGTTTTAGGTACGCTTACACAATTTATTTGCTAAGTAATTTTATCAGTCATTCCTTTGAGTAAATCCTCTCAACTTGTATGGAAAGTCAAATTTGGGATCAATATCCCGCTCTGCTTGGATCTCTCTTACCAATTGCTTACACGCTCTATTATCTCCGAAGAAAAATCACATTTAAACGTCGTTGTACTTGTTGCGATCAGCCAACGCTCTGGCGCATAGCAAGGCCATGGTGGCTGAAGAATATTTCTAACTCAAGGGCTTACCAATGTAATCATTGTGAGCATGAGTTTTACTATATCCCTCTGGGTAAAACTACGGATCGGATTTACCCGGCTGCGCGCTTGAGCCGCGCACAACGCTAACCGATCGGTTGCCGACCATATTGTATTTATTGAGTAGGATCGATAGAAAATTTACCCATGAAAACCAATGAGTTCTCATGGGCAAATTTGATTGATAATGAAATGGTCCCGCCATTATGTTAGCTTCTCTCTGAAAAAATCAGTTGTACGTTTCCAGGCAAGTTCGGCAGCCGCTTTGTCAAAACGTGGGGTCGTATCGTTATGAAAACCATGGTTGGCGTTCGGATAAATGTAAGCCGTATACTCCTTGTTATTCTTTTTTAAGGCTTCTTCATAAGCTGGCCAACCGGCATTGACACCTTTGTCCAATTCGCCGTAATGTAGGAGCAGGGGGGCTTTTATTTTAGGGACATCTTCGGCTGCTGGCTGACCTCCATAAAACGGTACGGCTGCTGCTAAATCCGGAATGCGCACGGCCATCATATTGGAAATCCACCCACCAAAACAGAAACCGACAACCCCAATTTTGCCATTGCAATCTTTGTCTTTTTTCAGGTAATCAAAGGCCGCAATAAAATCTTCCAGCATTTCATTTTTGTCTCGTTTGCTTTGCATCGCACGGCCTTCATCATCCGAACCCGGATAGCCACCCAATGGGCTTAGCGCATCAGGAGCAATAGAAACAAATCCGGCTAAAGCTGCTCTTCTGGCCACATCGGCAATGTGCGGATTTAGTCCCCGGTTTTCATGAACGACGATGATGCCGCCGAGCTTCTTGGTGATGTCCTTAGGCTTCGATAACAGAGCTTTGATGGTGCCCCCACCTTTGGGAGACGGATAATTGACATAATCCGATTGTAGGCGGGGATCATCGGCTTTGATCTGGATGGCGCCTTTATAGTCGGGCATGAGAAACCCCATCAATGAGGTGACGGTAAGACCTCCCACGGCATAGACTGACAGTTTTTGCATAAAATCGCGCCGGTCGATGCGGTTGTGGGCATAATCATCATAGAGGTCAAATACCTCTTGTTTGATGTCTTCTTTTTGGATGTTGTTAGGCGTCATACGTATGAATCTGAATTTTAGTAATTCCTCGATCCTGTTTACAATAAATAACGTTTACGATACTTTGTTAAAGTGGTGTTTTCGTGGCTACAATCTTCAAATCTAGTGAAAACGTATCATCGATGATTTTGTCAGTAGCAGTACTAATGATGGCGGCCCGATACTGACTATCCTAATCAATTCGATTGACCGTAAGCTTAGGTGTTGATTGCACTTTGAGCCGGATCAACTGTATATGTTGCGATTTTTTGGGGATTTCCCGACTGATACTGTCAGTAAGCAGACCACCAGTGAAACATAAAGGGGTCAATGTGGTGCCGATAAATAGGCTGTTTTTGCATGAAAATGAAACGGTTAAATAGGTAGTTAAAGTTAGAATAACTAATTGATTTTCAGGTTAAAAATTTTGTCTGTTCTAAATAGGTAATTTCTAGGTTATCCATCAAGTACGGAAAAAAATATGATGGAATGCCTGTTTTTAACGCGTAAATCGACTATTTCTATGGTCGAATGGTAGCGCATTTTGCCCGAAAGTGGCAAGCTGCGCGTTAAATCGAACTGATTATCCTGTTTTCGCAAAACGTAGATAGACCAATTGTTCCTTAATTTCATTCTAAGGTTAATCTAAGTAAAATCTAATTCTCCTCTAATCGGCTGGTCCTTAATAAGATCCTATTTTTGTTGTAGAGTTGGTAATTCTAGAGATAAGCATAAAAACACCAGACTTTATGTGCTGGTGTTTTTATTATTTGATAGATGTTGGTAGATATATGAAGAAAATCGTAATTATTGAAGACGATCGACGTATTGCGCAAAACATTAAGCGGGGGCTTCAGGGCGAAGGTTATGACACTGAAGTTGTATATGAAGGCTTGAACGGCCGCGAGATAGCACTAAAACCGGGCGTCGATTTGATCATTTTAGATGTTAATCTCCCCGGTATCAATGGGTTTGAAGTGTGCCGGAGCGTTCGAGCGGCTAAACCCCAGTTACCAATAATTATCCTATCTGCATTAGGGGAGATTGATGATAAGGTGGAAGGACTTGGGCTTGGTGCAGATGATTATATGGTGAAACCATTTGATTTTCGGGAGTTGATTGCCCGCATCGAAACCTGCCTGCGTCGAACAGCGTTCACTACCTGGCCTAAAACCGAATTCGAAACAAAATGGCAGGTGGCTAACCTACTGGTGAATGGGGCAACCAAAGAGGTTTATCGTGGAGACACACTGATTGAGCTGACGGCCCGCGAATACGCCTTGTTGGAGTATATGATTCGAAATCGGGGCCGAGTACTGTCTAAACTGGATATTGCTGAGCATGTCTGGAATTTACACCACGATTCAGGCTCGTCTATTGTCGAGGTTTACATTAATTATCTCCGTAAAAAAATAGACCGTGATTTTAAGCCAAAACTCATTCATACCCGGTTGGGAATGGGTTACGTACTAAAGGATGATGATGAATAAGGGCTGCTCAATCCTCTTCTAAGCGCTTTCTAATTGTTTTCTATAGACATTCTAAGTTTATATTAAGTCTGCTGTAACATTGGCAGAAGACCTTTGCAGCCGTACAATATATTTCGCATGCGGCTGTTTGTTTTTCTAGTTTATCTCGGACTTTCCATTCATTCTCTCCAGGCGCAATCCGTTGCTGGCCAGGATTCCCTTCGGTTAACGCTTCCGCAGGCCGATAGCCTGTTTGTGAAGAATAACCTGTTGTTACTAGCTGAACGATTTCGGGTCGATGCCAGCCAGGCCCAGGTTCTACAGGCCAGTTTATACGATAATCCTACGGTAAGTCTGGAGGTCAGCAGTTACAACAACGAAACCCGTCGGGTGCTGGATGTAGGCCGACAGGGTCAGAAAAGTATGTCGATTCAGCAATTGCTTTATACGGCGGGTAAGCGAAACAAACGGATTGCCCTGGCTTCTGAATCCGCCAAACTGACTCAGTTTGAATTGCTGGATTTACTGCGGGGACTGCGCTTCGACCTACGGAGCCGATTCTATTCTATTTATTTCCAGCAGCAAACACTGGCGCGTTTCGATCAGCAGCTTACTACATTACAAACGACCGTTGCGGCCTATGAAGTCCAGTATAACCGGGCCAACGTATCACTTCGCGAACTGCTGCGGCTGAAAGCGTTACTCTTTCAACTCGCAAATGATCGTACGGCAATCCTGTTTCAACTGGCCGATGATCAACGGGCGCTACGTACGTTATTGTCAGTAGATCAGCCAATTAAGCCGGTGGTTAGTGACGCCCTGTTGGGTCGGTATTATGTGCCAGTGCAGTCGGAAGATACACTTCAGCAAATGGCCATCCGCAATCGCCCGGACCTAAAAGCAACGGAATCGCTCACGAAACAGGCTGAGCTAAATTATAATCTCCAGCGTGCCCTGGCAACGCCCGATTTGCGGGTAGGGGGGGCTTACGATCAAGCCGGGAGCTACATTCAAAACTACGTCGGCTTATCTATATCGGCGGATATACCGGTTTTTAATCGGAATCAGGGAGCCATTCGGGCGGCTCGTAGTCAGATTGGCTACCAAAGCCAGCTGCAACGGCAGAAGGCCAATCAGGTGTCGAACGAAGTTGCTACATCTCTACAAAAAATACGGGAAGTCGAACGACGGGTGCAATCGGTAGAAGGTCAGTTTACGAACCAGTTTGAAGAGCTGAACCGCGGAGTGATTACCAGTTTTCAGAAAGGCAATATTACGCTACTTGAATTTGTTGATCTGATCGAAGCGTATAATGATAGCGTTAGTCAGCTCAACCGCCTGAAAGCCGACCGGGTGAGTGCCTACGAAGAACTCAATTACCTCCTTGGCGAAGACCTGTATAAGTAAAAACGGTCTCTAGTTAATCAACGAAAATGCAGTTAACTCATATCGCCGATTTCCGCTATCGGCGTAGCAAAACAAGTATGAAACGTACCCTATTTTGGGCAGTAAGTTGCCTGTACGCAATCAGTTCATGCGGCCCAAAGCCAGCGGCTGACGTCGATAAAGCCTTTATGCTATCCGATACGATGATGCACCGTATCAAGCTCGATAGCGCCATTATGCAGCCGGTACGTAGTGAACTAACGCTGGTCGGAAAGGTGGTGGCGGATGAAAACCGGGTCATTAAAGTATTCCCGCTGGTGGGCGGAAACGTAGAGGATGTAAAAGTTGAACTTGGCGATTACGTACGAAAAGGACAGGTTCTAGCGTCGATACGTTCGGGCGAAGTGGCTGATCTGGAACGACAGGGTATTCAGGCGCAATCAGATTTGCTCGTGGCTGAAAAGAACCTGCGAGTAGCACAGGATCTGTTTGAAACCAAACTGACGTCGCAGCGGGAAGTAGTTGCCGCCCAAAAGGAAGTGGAAAAGGCACAGGCCGAATCAAATCGGGTAAAAGAAGTGTCGCGGATTTACGGCATCGGTAAAGCGTCGATGTACACCGTAAAAGCGCCAATAGATGGCTACGTCATTGAAAAGAACGTCAATCGCGACATGCAGCTACGTTCCGATAACGCTGATAATCTGTTCACGATTGGACAAATCAATCAAATCTGGGTGCTGGCCAATGTCAATGAAAGCGATATCCGACAGGTACGAACCGGCATGGAAGCGGCCGTACAGACGCTCAGCTATCCAGATGAACTTTTCAAAGGACAAGTCGATAAAATCTACACGGTACTGGACCCAAACACAAAGGCCATGACCGTCCGAATTCGACTGGCAAACCAGGGGATGAAGCTTCGTCCGGAGATGCACGCTACTGTAACGCTACGTTATGACGCTGGCGGAAAACTAGCCACCGTACCGTCCAGTGCTATCATTTTCGACCGTTCCAAGCAATACGTACTGGTTTTCAAAAGCCGTTCGGATATCGAAGTTCGGGAAGTGACCGTCCTCAAATCGCTGAGTGATCGGGCGTACATCAGCCAGGGCATTAAACCGGGCGAAAAGGTCATCTCCAAAAATCAACTACTCGTCTACAACGCTCTCAATAACTAGCAGAGGGCGTAGGGCATAGGGTAATTAAAATCATCCTCTGCCCTCTGCCCTCTGCCCTTTGCCCATGAATAAATTCATTCGAAATCTGGTTGGCTTTTCGCTCAAGAACCGCTTCTTCATTTTCTTCATGACGGCGGGGTTGGTGATTGCCGGTATTTTCAGCTATTTACATACCCCTCTGGAAGCTTTTCCCGATGTAACGAACACGCAAATTATTGTCGTGACGGAATGGAAAGGGCGATCGGCGGAAGAGGTAGAGCGATTCGTGACGGTGCCGATCGAGGTAGCCATGAACTCGGTTCAGCGAAAAAGCAACGTCCGCTCGACTACCATGTTTGGCCTTTCCGTCATGAAAATCATTTTCGACGATGGCGTAGAGGATTTCTTTGCCCGTCAGCAGGTGAACAATTTGCTGCGGAACGTAGCCCTGCCCGAAGGAGTCGATCCAGAAATACAACCGCCGTATGGGCCGACTGGAGAGATTTACCGCTACACGCTGGAAAGTAAAAATCGTGATAGTCGGGAACTGCTTACTCTGCAAAACTGGGTCATTGATCGCCAACTTCGTAGCGTACCGGGCGTGGCCGATATTGTTGCGTTCGGCGGACGCGATAAGATTTACGAATTGCGGGTCAATCCGACTCAACTAACCAAATATGATATTACCCCACTCGAAGTATATCAGGCTGTTACCCGTAGCAATATCAACGTAGGGGGCGACGTAATTGAGCGGAATTCGCAGGCATACGTAGTGCGAGGTATCGGGTTGCTGACGTCCATTCAGGATATTGAAAACATCCTTATCGAAGAAGCGGGCGGCAATCCAGTCTTGGTAAAAAACGTAGCGGACGTAGTGGAATCGAATCTGCCTCGGGTTGGGCAGGTTGGGCTGGATAAAAATGATGACGTCGTGGAAGGGATTATCGTCATGCGGAAAGGCGAAAATCCGAGTGAAATTCTGGCACGGGTAAAGGATAAAATTGACGAACTGAACACGCGGGTTCTCCCATCCGACGTGAAGATGGTGACCTTCTACGACCGTGACAACCTGATCGATTTCTGTACGAAAACCGTTCTGCACAACCTCACTGAGGGAATCGTACTGGTTACAGTAATCGTCTTCCTGTTTATGGCCGACTGGCGCACAACGCTGATTGTGTCGATCATTATTCCGTTGGCGCTTCTGTTTGCGTTCATGTGCTTGAAGTTGCGAGGTATGTCGGCCAACCTGCTGTCTATGGGAGCGGTCGACTTTGGAATTATCATCGATGGAGCCGTGGTGATGGTCGAGGGAATATTTGTATCGCTCGATCACATGGCGCACCGCGTTGGGATGGAGCGATACAATAAGATGGCCAAATTGGGGCTCATTCGAAAAACGGGCGGGGAACTCGGGAAAGCAGTTTTCTTTTCCAAGTTGATCATTATCACGGCGTTGCTGCCCATTTTCTCTTTCGAAAAAGTAGAAGGGAAAATGTTTTCGCCCCTGGCCTGGACACTTGGTTTCGCACTGCTGGGAGCCTTGCTGTTCACGCTTACGCTGGTGCCCGTTCTCTGTTCGATGCTCTTACGGAAAAACGTACGGGAGAAAAATAACCCTATCGTTAATTTTTTCAACCGGATTGTCATGGCCGGTTTTGGCTGGTGCTATCGAAATCGTAGACTAAGTCTGTTCGCGGCCATCAGTTTCATGATTGCTACGTTTTTCTCTTCGTCCATGTTGGGAACAGAATTTTTGCCGCAGCTGAATGAAGGTGCTTTGTGGGTAACCGCAGAATTACCGATGAGTATGTCACTACCCGAGAGTGTCGATATGGCCAAAACCATTCGGGAAGACCTGAATACGTTTCCCGAAGTAAAACAGGTGCTTTCGCAAGTGGGCCGATCGAACGACGGTACTGATCCGAATGGATTTTATTTCTGCCAGTTTCAGGTCGATTTGAGACCCAAAGAAGAGTGGGAGCGCAAGATTACGACCGAGCAATTGACGGACGAGATGGACGCCAAACTGAAAAACTACGCCGGGGTGACGTACAATTATTCGCAGCCCATCATCGACAACGTAGCGGAGGCCGTAGCAGGTTACAAAGCCAGTAATGGAATCAAGATTTTCGGATCGGATATTTACGAACTGGAAAAATATGCTAATCAGGCGATGGAAGCCATCAAGGATGTAGAGGGCGTGAAAGATTTAGGTATCATTCGCAACGTAGGCCAGCCTGAGTTAAGCGTTTTGTTTCACGATCATAAAATGGCACTTTACGGTGTGTCGACTGCTGATGCACAAGCTGTTATCGAAATGGCGATTGGCGGTAAAACAGCGTCGATTCTATATGAAGGTGAGCGCAAGTTTGATATTCGTGTGCGTTTCCTGCCCGAATACCGCAAGAGTGAAGACGACATTATGCGCCTGATGGTCCCAACGATGGGGGGGAGTAAAATCCCACTCAAAGAGATTGCCAGTATCCGACAAATTACTGGCCCGGCCTTCATTTACCGGGATCTGAACAAACGATTTATTGGGGTGAAATTTTCGGTGCGCGGCCGGGATTTAGGTAGTACAATTGCTGAAGCGCAACGACGAGTGCAGCAAAAATTACAGACTGACAAAGGCTATTCGGTAGAATGGGTCGGCGAATTTGAAAATCAGGTTCGGGCTACGGAACGTTTGGGGCAGGTTGTTCCGATCAGCATTGCCGCCATTTTCGTTATCCTGTTTATTACGTTTGGGAATGGCAAAGATGCCGGATTGGTATTACTGAATGTACCGTTTGCCCTGATTGGCGGAATCTTGGCCCTTCACGTAACGGGTATGAACTTTGGTATTTCGGCTGGTGTCGGCTTCATTGCTCTGTTTGGCATTTGCGTTCAGAACGGGGTTATTCTGATTTCGGTTTTCAATCAGAATCGCAAAGAGCGAATGCCGCTTGACGAAGCTATTCGTGAAGGGGTCCGTTCCCGTATTCGACCTGTTGTTATGACTGCATTGATGGCCGCCATTGGACTTCTGCCAGCTGCCGTTTCGACAGGAATTGGCTCAGAAACACAAAAACCGCTAGCCATTGTGGTTATTGGTGGGCTGATTACGGCAACTGTGTTAACATTACTTATTTTCCCAATAATTTATCGACTGTTTAACCGACATCACGTTCACACATTAAGCGATTTAGATTGACCGGATGCTCATCAGATTAATTTTGCGACTAACGGGTTGTTGTAAACGACATGCAGGGCACATTGGTGCTGAGAAAGAATAAAATTGGTAACAGAAGGTGTTCCCTGCTGTGTTGTAAAAATCTTTAGCCCATGTAAAATGGGAAGGTTAGTGCACCGGGGCTTCCAGTCGAGTAATAGGCGGTGGGTGTAGGTATTACTTCGCGAACCGTTTTACGCTGAACATCTCTCCCCTCATTTTTCCATAGCGTATGCAATAGCATCCTATACTTATCTTTATAGGGCACAAACTATTGCATTCAATTATTGGGCTGATTTGGTACCTTCGCTGAGTAGCCGGTAATTCTGTTCCTGATAGCCAATTGGTATGGACGCATCCGACAATATCAATCTGACCATATCCCAGAAAGTACGACTGGCAGCAACCGTATTCGCTATTTATTGGCCACTCCGATTTTATATAAATTTAAATTCCTTCGATTGGGAAAAAATTAGCACGTTTTGGTGGGCCATCTGGCTATCGGAAATCCCCATCACCATTACACTGTTTACCTGCTGGCTGAGCCTGATGGAGTGGTTGGAAAACATACTAAATGGGCAATCCAGGCGGCTTTTCCAACGAGACGGTAAGTTCGTTGTTCAAGTTGTAACCCTGCTTATTGCAGCCATGCTCTCGTTTGGTTTTGACTGGGCGTTTTTTGGGTATTTACATCAGGTGCGAAAAGCATTCGATCCGACAGAAAGTTCACTATTTCCTGGTCAGACCAAGCCAATTCCTTCGGAGGTTAAGGCCGTCCTTATCAAAAACGATGGACAACGTCGGCATAGAGCAACAACAGCGCTAACCGTTATGGCCTTACTCATGGCCTATTATCTAGCTGCTAACCGACGTAGAGATAAAGTGGTGGCTCAATTACAGGTGAATGCCGAGCAGTTAAAACGAGATGCTTCTCAAGCGCAATTCGACGCCTTGAAAAATCAGGTAAACCCTCATTTTCTATTTAATAGCCTAAGTATTCTATCCTCCCTGGTGGATGTCAATCCTAAATTGTCGATTCGGTTTATCAATCACCTGTCCAGGGCGTATCGCTATATTTTGGAGCAACGAAATTCCGAACGGGTCAATCTGAAAACAGAATTGGAATTTCTGGATGCGTACTGCTTTTTACTGACAATTCGATTTGACGATCGACTTCGACTTGTCAATACCATATCAAAAGACGAATCTACCCGCTTTAGTATTGCTCCGTTAACTTTGCAACTACTGATGGAAAATGCCGTTAAGCATAATCAAATGTCACGTAAGCAACCTTTGATCGTTACGTTGACCATCGACGGATATTATTTGCTCATCAGCAATCCAATTCAGTGTCGTTTAACTGATGAAACGTACAGTGAAAACTCCACTGGTATAGGGCTGGCCAACATCACAAAACGTTACCGATTACTCACCGATCGTCCAGTGCTGGTTCATCAGAAAGCGAATCATTTTATCGTCAGTATTCCCCTTTTACCATGAATGTCGTCATTATAGAAGATGAATCCCTTTCCGCTCAGCGTTTGCAAATGCTCATTAGGGATTACGATTCATCGATACAGGTAATGGCTTTACTGCCATCCGTTGCCGAAGCGGTTGAGTGGTTCGAAGGTCAGACACCCGCCAGCCAGCCGGATTTGGTGTTCATGGATATTCACCTGGAAGACGGCAGCGCATTTGGCATTATAGAAAAAGTTAAACTGACCATTCCGATCATTTTCACGACTGCTTACGAAACCTATGCCATTCAGGCCTTCAAAGCGAACAGCATCGACTATTTGCTCAAACCAATTGATGAAGCCGAGCTGGCGGCTGCCATCGATAAGTTCAAATGGACTCAGCAGAAACAACGTCCAATAATAGGTACTGCTTCGAAGTTGCTACTAAACTGGCAGGATACTCCCGAAAAAGTACCTTACAAGGATCGATTTATGGTGACGGTCGGCACGAAGATTAAGAGCATTGGTGTCGATCAGATCGCTTACTTTTTTTATGAAGAGAAGACAACCTATCTAACCACCCAGGACGAGCAGACGTCTGTCATTGAATACAGCCTGGATAAAGTAACCAGCCTGCTTGATCCGCACCAATTCTTTCGGGTAAACCGGGCTTACCTGGTCCGTTTATCGGCTATCCAATCGATTCACACCTACTCCGGTAGTAAATTAAACCTGAAGCTGCATCCTACTCCCCGGCATGATGTGTTCGTCAGCCCAGACCGCATGAACGATTTTAAAAAGTGGCTGGGGAAATAATACAAGATATCCCTGTCACGGCTATTTTTTCGACCGTCGAAATTGGACATTCGACCCTTAAAATTCAGGAATTGACCGTGTCGGCTTGGAGAATAGGCTGCCTTGAAATTTATTGTGCACAATGTTCTGAATAAGCGTCGGATCTGTCATCAACAAAATGCGCCTTTTTCAACGTTCAATAAATAGGGCTTCATCTGAATTAATCCCTGTCTGTCGAGTACTATCAGGATCGATGTGGCTACTTATGTTGATTTCTACGGTTACGTATAGTCAGTGTATAGTGACGCAGGATGAATCAAATCGCATCATTACGATCTGCCAGGGAGATACCCCCACAAAAAATGGCTTCTTGATCAATCGCCCAGATCGGGGGCAGGTGAGTAACCAAACAGTGTATTTGGGAAACCCTTATTTAACGTATCCCATTTATCGGGAAGGTACGTTGGAAATGAGTTCACCTCAGGGGATTATACCCTGTAAAATTGCGTTCAATCTGATTGCCAATGAGGTTAGCTGTTTATTGCCAGGAGATGCTACGGAACAGGCTGTGCTACCGGATGCCTTTACGGTAGATGGAAAACGCTTTGTTGCAAGAACTGAATCCAGTGGCAAACGTCTGTATTATGAAGTATTGTATGCGGGCAAATCCAGAGTGCTGGCTCACTATAAAGCAACATTGACTGCGGTCAACAGAGAGCCTTACCAATTCGATGATGAATTTGACGGTACCTATAATCGGCAGGAACGCTATTTTATTGAATTTGTCGCTCAGCCTCTTCAGGAAGTGACTCTGTCCAAAAAAACAGTGATGAAGCTATTCCATACGACGTCGAATTCTGCTTTAGCGAAGACAAAAGATAAACTGACATTAATGGAACTGATCGAGGCTGTTGCTAGCTACGACGGTTTCCAGTAAGGCCTCGCTAAGACTAACCATTTTAGTGATTTATAGATAGGAGAAAGCAGTCTGGCTTTGCTGGGCTGCTTTTTGGTATTGTAAGCATCAGGTAAGGCTGATACAGCTTTGTTTTAGCCAGTGCTGTTTCATCGATTCAGCGGGTTGATTACGTCCAGGAATATACGTTGATTTGGCTTAAGCTTTTCTTTGGTAGTAAGTAACTCTCCCTGCTCATTTTTTTATACCATTTAGAGTATAGCTGCGTACCGTTATTAGGGAGATTATTCGTGACTTTCCAGCCAATCTGACTAAAAGCTCTATTTGGCTGAATGGGCTTTTGTTTTAGGGAACAAGCGTAAGTTATTGTATGCGCATCATGGCCTGTACGTATAATGTACAGCCGCCTAATCGACAGATTTGCGGGAGGGATGAATTGCCTAAAATTGCGTAACCATCGGCCATCAGGCTAGTAATCGAATCCCGAAGGAGTTTTACGCAATGGGCTTCCAGAATGATATAGCTTGGCTGATTCATCAATTGAGGAAAATAGACTTACGGGAGTGCGCAAAATAAAAACACCAGTCGCTTAATTGCCGGTGTTTTTATTTTACTCTGAGTTACCAACTCACTGACAAAAATACCTGCATCCGAATTTTTTCCGGTTTAGAAGGACATTAGATTTTCCTTAGATTATTATTAGAGGGATAGGTCTGACAAAATCAACTCAAATGACATACACGATTCGAATCAATAGGAGGCTGTCAAAGGGAAAATACCCCCTGGTTAAACCATTTAATTACCAATTGGAGAGCCTGACAGAATAGGTAGAAGGCAATGGCAAAAACCAGTGTCCAGGGGCCGGGTAGAGCGAGTAAAACGTGCGTAAATATGGTGTGCAGCATGCGTCGGAGTTCACCTTCGAATGAATGAAAAATACGATTCATGAGCAGATTAGGAGGTTAGGGTGAAATCACTATAGCCATATACGTTAGTTTGTTAGAAAGGGATGCGTGATCGTAAAAAATACACTAAATCAATTAGTTAGACTTTCTTCGATAAACTAGACATGGGGAAGCGAATTATAGTAGCTGGAGTAATAACCAGCAATTAGCCTATAAACAGAAAGCCCCAACCAGTATGGAAGGGGCTTCGCTTTTTTGTGTTCTTAACTACAAGTCTTACGGGGGGTAGTTCAAAAAATTATCGACTAATCTTTACTAGTAGGAATCGAACTAATCGGATGGATAGCAAAGGCGGAGTCAATACCGCCAGAAATACCCATACTGGAAGGGCATATAAAAAATCAGTCATTGACTCAGTGAATACAGACAGCAGTGATTTCATCCTTAGCTTGTTAATGGTACAAAGAAAAAGCTACCAGAATTACCTAACAAATTGCTAAGTATATATGCTTATTTTTTAATTGAATCTTAATCTGTTGTACCCAGTGATAAAAAAACAATTGCAATCTTTCGGATCAGTCACGGCTATCGGCAGTCTGGCAAAAACCATATTGATTTCTCAAACTGTCAGATCGATTTTCTTTAAAAGTTAATGAGCACTACTCAAAGAAAAGCCATCCTTGATGGAACAGATCCTATTTTCAAATTAAAGGTCTTCAGCTAATGAAATGGTCAGGTATTCGGTAAGTCATCTGACATCATTAAGTCGTCTTGCGACATAAACTGATTAAAAGCAAGAATGAGCAGATCTGTAAATAGCATTAGGAAAAAGGCAATACCACCAAAATAGTATTCCTGAATCTGAATTAACCAAACGAAGGCTATTAGTAAACCTAATGCTTTAAGGCATAAGATAGGGAACAAATAACAGGTTAGCTTTTGGTACATAATTCAAGTAAAGTTCAAGTTATTACAGTTGTCAAAACGGAGTTTGCTTAAGCAACAAGCAACTATATTCCACAAATGTAGACCATATTTCTACGTCGAAAGAACCGAATAATCAATAAGTGTGACCGATGAAAGATAGACCTTATGAAATAAGGCTAAATCTACGTCTATTATATCATCCGAACATTTCAACTATATCATCTTTAATCTGCGTTTTGAGTCAGATTGAAACCTGTTAGTATAGATATAGTAACACAAGAATTCAATTCATTAGCCAATCCAGTAACATGGCAAGGCTTACTGAAACACCCAGCAGGCAGGCAAACATAGCAATCAGGACTAGCGCCCAAAATGGTGATTTGGAAGAAGAGGATGCAGAGGTTTGAGGAAGGGTTTGATCTTTCATGATCTAATTAACTTTACGGTATAGTCAAAGATAAAAATAAGTAAAATTACGTATAGTTATATTTGAGTAATTTCTGTAATTTTAATTAGATTTTAATCGTATGCCATAAGCAGGCTACAATCCAGTTGAAGCCATTAATAATAGCAGAACCAGGAGTGCCTAATTAGCAAGATCAGATAATGTAGTACCCAGGGAATACGCTTACTATTACCTCATACCTTGGTTTTTTGCGTGTTCGCAAAGTAAATAGCATTCTGATGAATAATTTGCTCCGCTGTTTCGACAGGTAGACGATGGCCTTCTTTTAGACCAAAACGGTGTGCGATAGCCGGGTAGAGATAAATCGGTTTTTCGTTGAAGTAGACTAGGATCATACTGGTGGTTGATTGATACTCAAATCAATCCAACAATAGTGCCACTCAATCGACCATTTAATATATTTTTGACAGGGTGTAGTTCAACCTGTAGTTTCCTGGTAGAGGGCTATCTGATCACGGATAGCTAACCATTTTATTTTAGGCGTAAAACGATATTGTTTGCTGGCTACAACGTTTGCTGGTTTCGTTTTAGGCCTCATCATCTTGTGAAGTTAAAAAAGTTCACCATATTGATTTCTTAGCCATCTCAGACGATTACTCTCCTACGATAGTCAGTTTAAAATCTAAACGTTCATCTTATGAGACAATTCGTAATTGGTGCAAGTATTATTGCTGACTTGCTTGATTTTACAGGTGTAGGGCATTTTTTTTATGTAGCTGATATAATTGTCATTGTCTTACATATGCTTCATGCCGGACCAAAAGCTCTGTTAGGCATACTTGATATGATCCCAGGTGTAGGACTTATTCCCGTTTTTACATTTCTGTCGTTGTCGTATAAAGATGAGTAGCTCCCGTGGCGAGATAGTGACGTTTTTCTAAAACAAAACCACTATCTCGCCACCAGAGTTACTTGCTGTTTATTTACTCCTGACATTATATATCTACTACTTTCTGATTGGGTGCGTAGCTATAGTATACTGTGCGCGTCTATAGCTACAGTTATTTTGAACGACTCATCATCGTGATCATATCCCTCCATAGTTAAGTACTATAGCTTCGAAATACTTGATTCTGAAACCATCTTAACCGGTTTTCACACGGTTTAATTTTTTTTTAATGTTCATTTCTCCAATAAAATGGCTAACCTGAGCTAATGTCACAATTCACGACTTAAGCGTAGTCAACTACCACCGCTTAGTAAACAAATGGTGACAATTTAGTTTGATGTTAACTACGATATAATGTTTTACATCAATGATTAATTTGTTATATATCAAAAAGTTAATTCATTTAATAAATAAACGACGACAATAGTAGCTGGATATCAGGCAGATAGGTGGTCTGCTAGCTAAATAGTATAATAGTACTATAGATTTTTTGTATAAACTATTTGTGTAGATACATATTACCTACAAAAAGTACAAAATGAGGAGTCATGCATTGGTGTCAATTGACTAGAAATGGACTTTTGTTCATGTGACCGATTCGAAAAACCATAGTCTTATTAGTAAGTGAATGCAATCAGTTGATGCCTTCGCCCTACTGTAAACTTGAACTTAAACATGAAACGTGCTATTACCCTCTTCAGCTTTTTGCTGTATTCTCCTTTGGTATATTGCTTTGCATTACCGAACTACCAATTCGCATCTGGATACGTTAATGAACAAGGAAGCCAAGCTCCTTTTTTAGGTGTTATTAGTCATACCAGTAATCATAGAACTGGTATCGCCATCAACAGTAGGGGATGTTTCTCTCTCGACCCCAACTACTGCAAACGTTCAATTAATCTTTTATCGATTACATTGCTGTAAGCCAATTTGGACGATTAGCTCACCGGCTTCCTGTCTATTGGCGAAACGCTTCAGGAGCAAAGGTGATCAGCCGTCTTAAGCTACACGACCAGTTTCCAGTCATTATAACAAGCTAACAAAGAGACTCTTCTCACCCAATTTCATGATTTCCTTCACTAAAAAAATGCTGTTGCTTTTTTTAGCAACCTCCTTAGTTGCCTGTAGTTTCAACCAGCAAGAAATCACCCCCGATCAACTAAGCACCGAAACCGCTAAATTGACCGTCGCTTGCTTCATCTCCCCACAGGATACCCTGCTCACCGCCAAAGTCAGCCGATCAAGGCCCGTACTGGACAACAATGCCGCCCAAGCCGTCGATATTGCCAATGCCAGCGTTACCCTCTCCAATGGCAGCACGACAGTCAATCTGATTTACAACGCTTCGCAATCGCAATACACCATCAAAGCCAAAAGAATGCCTATTCAAGCAGGCAGTACGTATATACTCACCGTTAGCACACCTGATGGCAAGCAGGTTACCGCTACTACCACCGTGCCAACTCAAATTCCGCTCAAAAATATCCGGATTGACTCCACCTCACAGTCGACCGCTGCCCAGAAGGTGTTCCGGGCCATCGGCTGCTGGGACAATCAATCGGGCGCTTATTTCCGCCTGAAAGGGATGGTACAGGGCATCAGCCAAACGGCTCCTCTTACTGCATCCTATGGCACACCAAGTCCCATTTCGTTTATGAGCGCCACGAACTCGATGGGTTTACTGACCTGTGGCCGCCAGGATAAAAGTCTGGCGATGGCAGCCACGTTGGGGGATGGCAGCTTCAAAAAGAACAATCGATCGACGCTGATCAGTGTGTCTTTGTTGCATGTGGATGAAGCGTATTATCACTATCATCTGGCGCTGAATCAGCAGCTACAGGCGTCGGAAAACCCGTTTGCGGAGTCGGTGACGATTCCCAGCAACATTCAGGGTGGTCTGGGCTGCTTCGGCAGCTACAATCTCTCACCTTTAGCGGTGACGATCAGATAAGGTAGGCACTACGCCTGGTGTTAAGTTTATATAATCGTATAAAAAAAGCGGAAGTTGTCATGACAATGGGCACTTCCGCTTTTTTGTGTTTGGTTTGCTGCAAAAGTCTATACCCCTCCATGGGTAGTTACTAGTTATATTACGTATATCGTTTGCCGTTCAAGAACGGTAGATGTGTAATTAAATACAATAGAAGGACAAACTATCCATCAATCGGTAGCTATTAACTAGCTCATCACCGATCAAATTAGGTTATAAGACCGCCTTTGTGTTCAGGCTTTAGCTTTCGAGGGAAGTTGCTTAAAGTAACCGATAAATACACTGTTTTTTTATATCCCCCATAGACTAGTTAGTTGTGAAAAAAGGCTGCTTGTTACCAATAACAGTGTACAACTAGTTAAATAATACCCTTGCTCAGTCTTTTTGATACTGCTGCCAGGCTTTCTGATGAAACTGGGTCAGCAAATCAATTAATGGTTTCGGAGAAAGCACCTTGACCGAATCGCCCAGACGAGCCAGTTCGTAGACCAGTTCTTTATTAACGATGATCGACAACTTGACCTGAAACTCAGCGTTGGTATCAATCAGAATATCGACTTCCTCAAATGATGCGATTGGACGGGGCGGAGGGACGGCCATCACTACTAATCGTACCTGAGTGGAATTGAAATCTGGAGTTGGGATATAGTGCCCTGTAAACATACCGCTTCTAATCGTACCTGAGTGGAATTGAAATGAGGCTACGTTTAACGTCAATCCGGCGAGTGTACTGAGATGGTCCGGGTTAGCAGTACGCTCAATTTGCAGATTTTGGTACTAAAGATTCTCTAAGCTAGAGAACTCTACTCTCGTAATTTTACTACTGTTACTTCAAAAGAAAGTGGGTTCAAATTCATCACCTCCAATCCGGGGAAAGTCAGAAAGTAGCCACTGATTGTAACCTTTAGACTATCTTTTGCAAAAGCAGGGGAGAGATTACAACTGCCCAAAGCAACCGACGTGCCTTCTCGAATAAGCTGGTAATTGACTTGTTTAGTTGGGGACGTAATAGCGATTACTGTGGCCGGTACATTGCTAATAAATTGATCCGTTCGTGTCAGCTTCGTATCAGGATTCGTGTAGGAGGTGAATGAAGAATCAATTTTATTGTCAGTGCAACTTGCCAACAAGCTAAATAGAAATAAGTAAATTCAATACGTATTTCATGACGGCCTCCTTTACGATTCAGCCCTGAACAATAGCGATGAGTTGTACAGGTTTATCTTCCTATTTAGATTATGTTGAAGACAGTGCTTCTGTTCAGTCTTACCGTTTCCTTTTCCGGCTTCGCCCAACCAGATTATGCTATTCGGGGTCAGGTCATGAATAAGAATTCAGGTACCATCTACCTGTATGCAGCTAGTGTTTTTGGTCAAGCTCCCCGTCTGATCGATTCTGTCAAACTGGCCAATCCATTTTTCACATTCCGAAAACCACTTGATGAACCGGGTACTTATTTTATATCGATGAATGATGCCATTGGGCAATTTCACTTTGTATGGGATAAAGACGTGGTGGTTTCCCTCAGGATGGATGATTTGAATCAATCAGTAATCGAGGAATCGCCTGTTAGTGAGGCATTAAAAGCCTTTTCGGATACGGTTGAGGTGGTCTAGCAAAACCGCTGTACTGAAATTCGTCAGAGCATTCACCTGGCAGCACAGGAAAAGGATCAACTGAACGTTTCAAGGCTTTCTCAAGACTACTTCTTTCTGGAGTTAAAACACTGGCATCAAATTACCTTGTACATCCAAACCCATACGAGCTCTTGGGCCATTTTATTCCTGTTAGTTGCTTATCATAAAGACTTGGGTAGACGCAAAACACTGGAATTACTGGCTGGCATGCCGCAATCATTCCAACAGAGTCGATTGGGAAACCAACTAAGAATGACGGTTACTGACCTTACCTACATAATTCGTCCCTGATAATAAGGTTCGTTGCCGATGATAAAATTCCGAAAAAACAAGCCCGAGTTTGATACTCAGGCATGGAAAGATTAAAGAACAAAGTTTAGTCAGCTGTCGTACTTTCAATCTTATTTCAACTGATAATTCAGACCAATACTGGCTTGCCATCGGCTGAAATCGGGAGTCAAATAAGAAGAGGGTAACCAACTCCGTTCAGCCGTTGCCTCTACCGACCAACGTTTTGCTAATCGGTAATGCGCTCCTAAACCAGCGTTCGTTTGCCAATTGGTATTGCGTGCTCCACCTTTCATTGTCGTATAGGGGTCGGCTGGCTCATATCGGTCATAAGTGCTCTGGCCATATACAGCACTAACTTGAGCAAAAAGCGCAAACCGATTTCCCCGTAGGAAATAGTATCGAGTCGATAGACCAGCTCCCACATAACGAAAGGGGAAGGAGTAAGGAAACTCCGATGATGTTGATTGTAAATAACGACCTTCGAGCGCCACTGACCATCCATCAGCAAGGAAATAGTGAAGTCGAGGACTGAAGGATGTTGTTGTTTGGCGACTCCCGCTGTATCCCTGACCAGCTGAGATACCCACGGCTACATGTCCTTTGTCCAGTAAATCCCGCTGATGCTCGTCAAACACCGTCTGAGCCGATCCCAATAGGGGGAAGAATAGACTTAATAGTACTACACAACGTTTCATGATGATCCTGTTTTGTTTGATTCGATGAGATCGTCAGAATCAAATGGGTTGGAAAAGTGCATGGCTTTTTAGGCTTTTTTAACGACTACATCAGAATGGATAAATGGTGTATACGTGCAGTGACTGTTTCGAAGTTATAACGTCTGCCATAGCGAATGACCTGTAATCTAACGTCATGGAGTCAAGGGCGCAAAATTGTCTGATTAATGAGACGGTTGGCAGCTATTGCCCCTTTTTCAACACCCAATTAGTAAGGCAGATGGGAAGATGCTGTCTTATCTAAGTGGATTAATACATCATGTAATTCGCTCAATAGATGGTTTGGTGTAAACTGATATTCGGGCTTTGCGGGAACAGTTGAGCCGATATTGCGCATCCATTTCTGCTGATGTAACCATGCCGCTTCGACCTGATTGATTGGTACAGTCCGTAAATCAAGATAAAAGTTGGGGCTGGTCGAGGCACCAAAATACTGTTCAACGGAATCCGATATAGGCTCCTATAATTGGTTGGTTCGACTTGCCTGTGGGCTTTTGGTGATGGGATCAATGTTGACAGCCGTAAAAGTACCTCTACTTCTCATGGTTGTGTACTGAAGTAAGATGCGAGCACATTATACCAAAATGGGAGAAGCCGACCTTTAAGGCGTTTATTGGCGTTTCTCAGATTGTTACTGTGCTATTGTTGGGCGTTAATCGAACCTATTTTCTAGGGGCGTTGATATCTATTCCTATTTGGCTCAACATTCTCATGTGGGATATGACCTTTATGGAGGGGTTTACGACGGCATTTATGTTCCAATTATCGTTTTATTTAATCTTGACGGGGCTGCTTATCTACCAAGCTCGATCTCAGGCATTGCCTACCTTACACAGTCTACTTAATCAGGAAAGTAGTCGGGGCAAATTTCCAGTATGGGCGTATTTACTTCTCCCTATTGCAGCTATTGGTGTTGAACTTATTGGAGCCATTCCTAATGCTATTTTGTATTATACGCGATTATTAGGAAGGTAGCTTTAAAAAAGTCACTACCATTTGCGTTGTAACTCTAATGATGTTGAAACAAAGCGTTCTGTATGCAAATAAAAAACCGCCAACATTGATGAAGGCGGTTCTTTATTTGTAACTGTCTGATTTTCAGTGAGCCAGTGGAGGGATTCGAACCCCCGACGCGCTTGCGCATCCTGATTACAAATCAGGCGGAATCGACCGCTATCCGACACTGGCACTTTCTGACTCGTTTCCGAATCGTGACGCAAAAGTAGTATTTTTCGGCTTCTTCTGCAAAAGAGTTTGTAAAAAAAGCGCAAAGTAACTCAGTTACTTTGCGCTTTTTTTACGATTATGCCTGAGCTACACGGAGTTGATGGCGTAAATCATCAAGTTGTTTCTCAGCCTCTGCAATTTTCTTGTCGATATCAGCCCGAAGTTTGTCCGCATTTTTAGAGCGGGCAAAGAATTCAATGTTATTTCGATATGTAGCGATGTCGTTTTCGATAGCCGTTATTTTGCGACGAATATCGTTTTCACGCTTGTTGCCGCCACCATCACGATCGCCCCGGTTAAAGTCTCGATCCCGACCTCCATTACGGGTGCCGCTTGGCCGAGTCACTTCAGCTTCGCTCTGGAGCATGATTCGCTCCTTATCTTTAGCTGGTATTTTACCCGTTGCGCCAACTAATGCATTTACCGCATTAATATACCGCTTTTGTGTCGACTGCATGTCTTTTTTAGGGACGAAGCCAATCGCATTCCACTCTTTCTTAAACTCGTTTAATTGCGAGAGGTCTGCGTTGGCATTAGCAGCCGCTTCAATTCGTTCGATTAGAGCAATTTTCTGAGTCAGATTTTCTTCGAATTCGCGTTCAGTTTCCTGATTTTTCGAGCGCTTCTTGTTGAAGAAAGCGTCACAGGCTGCTTTGAAACGGTCAAAAATCGTATTTTTTTGTTTCTCAGGTACCTGGCCAATATTCTTCCACTGACGCTGTAGTTCAATTACCGTCTGTGTAGTTTCAGGGGATTCCTCTCCACTTGCCAAAATCCCTTCAACTTGTTCACAAAGCTGTATTTTAGCCCGAAGGTTTTCTTCGCGCTTGTTTTCCAACTGCCGGAAAAATTCGCCTTTGTTATGGAAGAATGTTTTTAAAGCGGCCCAGAATTTCTTACTTAATTCTTTTCCTTCTTCCCGTGGCATCGGCCCTTTAATAGCATTCCAGCGGTCCTGAAGGGTCATAACCGCCTTCGTTTTGTCATTCCAGTCGTTAATACTATTGGATGTAAACGAGGTTATGGGTACTAATTCTTCGTAGATCGCCGACTTCTCTTCATAAAGCTGTGCCGACTCTTTCCGCTGCTCATTGGTTTGACCACGACGTTTTTCGTATAAAACATCTAAAGCGGCCTTCATACGTCCCCATAGTACTTCCTGTTCCGCTTTGGGGGCTGGACCAATGTGTTTATACTCTTCAAACAGCGCATTCGCTTCGTCAATTGTCTGACGGGTCACCGGAGTTTCCTCTGATGCCTTCGCCATTGCTTCAACTTTTTCGATGACTTCTGTTTTCAGCGTGGCATTTCGCTTCCGATCGAGTTCTTTTAGCTCAAAGTAGATATTGCGATTACTATAATATCGATCAACAAGCGCATGGTAGGTTGCCCAAAGTGTTGCATTGTGGGGTGAATTCATGTTTCCGGCCGATTTCCAATCGTCCTGAATTTTCTTGAATTCGTTCCAGCTTACTTTAGGATCACCTGCGCTATTCTCGTCGTTTTCAACCAGTTCACGCAAGCGAGTTAGCAGCTCTGTTTTCGATGCAAAATTGGTTTCCTTCGCTTTATCTAAATTTTGGAAGTATGTATTTTTCAGACTTTTGATCTGCTTATACAACTCGTCGAAGCGATTGACCGCATCGTCGTATTTGTACTCGAAGCCTTCGTCAGCACCCGTCTCAGCGACGTAAGCCTGCAGAGCAGCTTCGCGCTCGGCCCGTTTCATCTGGTCGAACAGAGGCTTTGCTTCTTTTAGCACCTGATCGGCTTTTTTGAAATCGCTGGGCGATACAGAAGCCAGACTAATCGTTGCCAATTGTGTTTCTAGCAGATTAACAAAATCCTGCTTTGAAAATTGGCTATAATCCACTGCCAGTGGAGTATTGGTGTCGTCCTCCACATCAGCAACATCTGCATATTCGGTCGATATGGCTTCGTGGTCAACCGATGCATCAGACGTTTCGGCTGGCACAGTTTCGGCAACTGGAGCTGTTTCTTCCGTTGGCTCCGATTCCGCAACAGGCGTTTCTGCTATTTCAGCAACCGGAGCATCTGGCGCTGATTCTGCCTCTGCTGCTTCAGGAGTGCCAGTTGACTCGCTAACTGGTTCAGCAGCGATAGCTTCAGTGGAGATCGCAGATGCATCGTCAGCGTCGGCTGGGAGATCGGGTGTTGTCTGGGAAGCAGCAACAGGTGCCGATGGAGTCGATTCAAGTGTACCTTCCACGGCGTTCGACTGTGTTTCAGAAGTTGTTGTTGTCGAAGATTCGGCCAGTTCAGACGTAGTCTCCGTGGCCTCGATTGGTGTATCGGGCAAGGTTTGGGTATCTTCGGGATTATGCACTGCCAACACCTCGGTTGCCTGAGTAGTGGTTTCCGGCTGTTGGTTAATTTCCTGTTCTTGGTTTGCCATGTTGAGAACGTACCGATTACTTTTGCAAAAATACGATAATATACGGATTTTCTTCTAGTACAGAGATTGAAAAGCCGCTAAAGGTCTATATATAATGGCTTCAACAATCAGTGATTTGCGGAATGAATATACGTTGAGTGGTTTAGACATCGCCGATGTACTCCCTGATCCCATTGCCCAATTCCAAAACTGGTTTGATGCCGCACTCATGGCAAAAGTCCCTGAACCCAATGCAATGCACCTAAGTACGGTTACAGCCGACGGTAGGCCCGATGGACGGATTGTGCTGTTAAAAGGCGTTTCGGATGCAGGGTTCGTGTTTTTTACCAATTACGAGAGCCGGAAAGGAAAGGAACTGACAGGATATCCATTTGCTGGTCTTACATTTTTTTATCCAGATCTCGAACGCCAGATTCGCATTGAAGGACGCGCAGAAAAAGTAAGTCCTGAAGAATCGGACGCATATTTTAATAGTCGGCCGCGCGGTAGCCAGATCGGTGCCTGGGTGTCACAACAATCGGAGGTGATTCCTGATCGAGATGTGCTGGAAAATCGCCAGCATGAGCTCGACGTTCAGTTTGCCAATCAACCTGTGCCACGTCCGCCATATTGGGGTGGTTTCCGGGTCGTGCCCGATACGATTGAGTTCTGGCAAGGCCGCCCAAGCCGCCTACATGATCGGATTCGGTATCGAAAGGAGGAGGGGAACTGGATTATTGAGCGGTTATCGCCATAGACAATGAGCGAAAGAGTGAATGAGCGAGTGGCTAACGCAAAACTTATTTTTTCGCTCGTTCACTCATTCACTCTTTCGCTCATTCTCACAGGGTAAAATTCGAAATTGGGTTGCTTTTGAAGGTATACTCCCTTTCATTCTTGTACTATGACCGGCCGCAAAGCCACTACGCAACCTAAAACCGTTTCAAAGAGCACGCTTTTTAGTGTGATTTCGGCCTCTTCGGTCGGAACGCTCATTGAGTGGTACGATTTCTACATATTCGGTAGCCTGGCTGCCATTCTGTCCTCTCAATTTTTTCCAAAAGATAACCCAACGGCCGCATTATTATCTACGCTGGCGACTTTTGCGGCTGGATTTGTGGTTCGTCCATTTGGTGCGCTGGTATTTGGACGACTCGGAGATTTGGTTGGTCGGAAATATACGTTTCTGGTCACGCTGGTGTTGATGGGCGGGAGTACGTTTGCGATTGGCTTGATTCCGGGTTATGCTACTATTGGTTTCTGGGCTCCATTATTAGTGCTCTTGCTCAGGCTAATACAAGGTTTGGCCCTTGGTGGTGAGTACGGGGGAGCAGCCACCTACGTAGCTGAATATGCGCCCGAAGGTCGACGTGGGTATTACACAAGTTTCATTCAGACGACAGCTACATTGGGATTGTTCGTATCGCTGGGTGTGATCCTCCTTACGCGCGAGTCGTTGGGCGTTGATAAATTTTCCGATTGGGGCTGGCGAGTTCCTTTTCTGTTATCGATTCTGCTGGTGGCGGTTTCAATTGTCATACGGATGCGTATGGCCGAGTCGCCTTTGTTCTCAAAACTGAAGTCGGAAGGAAAAGTCTCGAAAAATCCGTTGGCTGAAAGTTTTGGCAAAAAGCAGAACCTGAAAATGGTACTCCTGGCTCTTTTTGGCGCTACGGCAGGACAGGGGGTAATTTGGTACACCGGCCAATTTTATGCACTCTCGTTTATTCAAAAAGCCTGCAATGTCGAGTTTGTTCAATCGAACATGATTGTGGCGGTTGCCTTACTTGCGGCTACCCCTTTCTTTGTTGTATTCGGTGGGCTATCGGATCGGATTGGCCGAAAGGGTATAATGCTAGCAGGTATGTTTTTGGGTATTCTGACCTATCGTCCGATTTATGATAAATTGTATAGCCTAACGGATTTGGCTCAGCATCAGGAATTAACGGAAGCCCGTACAATTGATCGTAAACTGGTAAAACTGGCAAACGGCGACACACAGACGACGACGACGACAACGCATTTCTTTACCGATGGGTTAGTGGCTAAGGATATTGAAAAAATAATTACACCCCTATCTTCATCTGCAAAACCAGCAAAACCCGAACTAAGTAAAGCGGTTACGTTGGCTTCGGGTAGTTTCTGGCTGATGGTATTGTTGGTATTTGTTCAGGTTATTTACGTAACGATGGTGTATGGGCCTATTGCTGCCTTTTTAGTGGAGCTATTCCCAACCCGAATTCGATATACGTCGATGTCGCTACCGTATCATATTGGTAATGGCGTGTTTGGTGGACTTACTCCGTTTGTGGCTACGGCTTTAGTCGCTACGGCTACAAAAGCGAATCAGGCGGTTCCAGGTTCGGTCGATAAACCGTATTTACAAGGACTTTGGTATCCGATTTTAGTTGCTGCGGTTTGTTTGGTAATTGGCGTATTGTACCTGAATAACAAGAGTTATACTACGGCGGATGATTGAGTGAAAGGGCAGAAATGCCAATCAGAATTCCAAATAATCACTCATTCGCTCTCTAACCCTATGAATTCTCTAAAAAAATACCTCGGTATTCTCTGGATAGGACTTGGTCTCTATGTCGGCTATGACCGAATTACGGATAGTCTTGCGAAAATTGGCAGTGACCAACTAGAAGATCGTGTATTCGGCTGGGTCGTTTTGCTGGTTTTAACACCGATTGTAGTTGGTGGGTTAATCCTGTTTGGCAAGTACGCACTGGATGGCGAATATGATTCCTGAGGCCAAGATGAAGTCAATCCGTCGGTTCGTTTTCCTGATACTTTCTGTTGTTGGGCTTGCGAATGTAACAGTTGGCCAATCACTTTTTCCCGCTACTGTCAAGCGGGTTTTATTTTTAGGTAATAGTATTACCTACGCTGGAAAATATGTAACGGCCATCGAAACGTATTATGTGGCACGTTATCCAACTCAACCAATTGAATTTATCAATGTCGGCTTGCCGAGCGAAACCGTTTCGGGGCTTTCGGAAGAAGGGCACGCCGACGGACAATTTCCAAGGCCTGATTTGCATGAGCGATTAGCGCGTGTATTGGCTCAGACAAAACCCGATCTGGTGTTTGCCTGCTATGGGATGAACGATGGTATATATTTACCGTTCGATGAGGGACGATTTGCGAAATTTACGGAAGGGATTCAGTGGCTGCACGATGAGGTGGTAAAATCGGGTGCCCCGATCATTCACCTTACACCACCTGTTTACGACGAGTTAAAGGGTGGAAAAATCGGTTATTCCGCCGTGCTTGATCGCTATGCCGATTGGATAATAGCCCAGAAAACGGCCCGGAAATGGCGCGTTATTGATATTCATTATCCGATGAAGGACTTTCTGGAAGCCCATCGAAAAGTAGATGCTTCGTTTGGCGTTGCTGGTTTTGCGCTGGCCGAAGATGGTGTACATCCGAACGAGGTAGGCCACTGGATTATGGCTAAAAATATTCTACTTGGCTTAGGTGAAAAGGCTGTCGCTCAGGCCCCCGATCTCAAATCAGTGATGGCTTCAGTACCGAATGGTGCTCAGCTTATGAAGCTTATTGCTGACCGGCAAAATCTCATGAAGGATGCCTGGTTGACGGCTACGGGCCATAAACGACCGGGTATGAATAAGGGTTTACCACTCTCTGAGGCCAACGTAAAAGCGGCAGAAATCGAGAGCCAGATTAGAACACTTTTTAAGTAGATGAGGGGTAAAATGATCGGATTGTTCAAGTAGAAAGCGACAAATTGTTAACCGCTGTAATTCCACAAACTTTACCTTTACGTTCTTATTCGGTTTTATCCTTTTACGAATTATGCGTATCCGAACCTTTGACGAGTACCAGACAGCTTATCAGAAAAGTGTTGACGACCCAGAAGCGTTCTGGGCAGAAATTGCACAGAATTTCCAGTGGCGTAAACCATGGACCAAAACCCTACAATGGAATTTCACGGAGCCAAATGTAAAATGGTTTGTGGGTGGCAAACTCAACATTACCGAAAATTGTCTTGACCGCCATCTTGCCGAGCGTGGCGACCAACCCGCCATTATCTGGGAACCCAACGATCCGAATGAAGCGGGAGTTACGCTTACCTACCGGATGCTTCACGATCAGGTTTGTCGTTTTGCTAATGTGCTGAAACGCAATGGTGTTGTGAAAGGCGACCGCATTTGTATTTATATGCCGATGGTGCCTGAATTGGCGATTGCCGTGCTGGCTTGTGCTCGCATTGGCGCCGTTCATTCGGTCGTTTTTGGTGGATTTTCAGCGCAAAGTATTGCTGATCGGATTAACGATGCCCAATGTAAGGTGGTTGTTACGGCCGATGGCGCTTATCGGGGAAGTAAGGAAATTCCGTTGAAAAGTACCGTAGATGATGCATTGATTGGCTGCCCTAGTGTACAGAAAGTAATCGTGTTAACACGTACCCGCACGCCAGTTTCGATGCTGAAAGGGCGCGATGTATGGTGGGAGCAGGAACTTAAGCAGGTTACTGCCGAGTGTCCAGCCGAAGAAATGGATGCTGAAGATATGTTATTTATTTTGTATACCTCGGGTTCAACGGGCAAACCAAAAGGTGTCGTGCATACCTGCGGGGGATACATGGTCTATGCGGCCTATACCTTTCAGAACGTCTTTCAATACGAGCCTGGGCAAATTTTCTTCTGTACCGCTGACATCGGTTGGATTACAGGACATAGCTATATCGTTTACGGGCCGTTAGCCAGTGGAGCTACATCAATCATTTTTGAAGGTGTACCCACCTATCCTGATTGTGGTCGATTCTGGGATATTACGGATAAATACAAAGTCAATATTCTGTATACCGCACCCACTGCCATCCGATCGCTGATGGGCTTTGGATTGGATAAAGTTGAAAACCACGATCTAAGTAGCCTGGAAGTGTTAGGGTCTGTAGGTGAGCCGATTAACGAAGAAGCCTGGCATTGGTACGATGATCACATCGGTAAAAATCGCTGCCCTATCGTCGATACGTGGTGGCAGACTGAGACGGGGGGAGTTTTGATTTCACCGTTGGCAGGAATTACGAAAACCAAGCCGACGTATGCCACATTGCCGTTACCAGGCGTTCAGCCAGTTCTGGTTGACGAAAACGGGAAGGAGATCGAGGGGAACGGTGTGAGCGGAAATCTCTGTATGAAATTCCCCTGGCCAGGCATATTGCGTACAACTTACGGCGATCATGAACGCTGCCGCCAGACGTATTTTGCTACCTATCCGGGCTTGTATTTTACGGGGGATGGGTGTCTACGTGATCAGGATGGTTATTATCGCATTACAGGCCGTGTCGATGATGTGCTGAACGTTTCGGGCCACCGAATAGGTACCGCTGAGGTCGAAAATGCGATCAACATGCACACAGGTGTAGTCGAAAGTGCCGTCGTCGGCTATCCGCACGACATCAAAGGCCAAGGTATCTACGCCTATGTGATCACCGAAAGTACAACCGATCATCACGACGCCGAGCTCACTAAGCGCGACATTCTCGCTACGGTCAGCCGCGTTATTGGGCCCATTGCCAAACCCGATAAAATTCAGTTCGTGACGGGGCTTCCGAAAACGCGTTCCGGTAAAATCATGCGCCGTATTCTCCGCAAAATCGCAGAAGGAGATACAAGTAACCTGGGCGATACCACTACACTGCTCGATCCCGCAGTCGTAGATGAGATAAAAGAGGGGGCGTTATAATTTTAGAATAGTGATCGAATTACGATCTGCGCCGGGTGGAAACGTCCGGCGTTTTTTGTTATCCATCTTACTTCACCTTCACAATTTCCCCGAAGTAATTCATAAAGATCAGATACTCGGCTTTTTTCTTGCTCTCAGGATCTAACAGATTCATCGTCAGCGTAATGTAACGCTGGCCATTAAAGGTAGGTTTATAGGTTACCGACTGTAGAAGCGAGCGGTTAACAACGTCGTCACTTTTGACAAAGTACAGTATATCGTCTTTGGAAAGCGTTCGTTTAAAAACCTGACTGCCTGATTTTTTGGTAGTTAACACCGTAATTGTATGGTTGAAATAACACCCATTTGCCGTCTGCAACGAACTGGTATCCTGAGCTAGTGTTAACGCAACTTTTACTGATTTGCCCGACTCCTGATATTCATCTGCCTTGCCTACTTTATCAGCCGCTATAATCGACTGGCAATTTTTAGGTTTAGATGTTGTGGCAGCAATAGAGTCTTTGGGAGTGAATTGACTGGCCGATTCCTGCGTTTTGCCTGAACCTCCACAAGCCATTATCAGACTGGTAATGGTGGCGATAAAAACGGGTATATAGGCGTTTCTCATAGAGCAAAGTTCGTATTTATCCGGCAAAGGTATTGCAAAGATGGTGTCCTATGTGTTGCTGACAAAAGAGTAGGTAAAATCTGCCTGCCAGATGATCTAAAAAGAGCTTGTTTATGTTACAAAAGAAACATAATCCAGTTTTTGTTAGGCTGAATTATCTGCTTTACTACCAACAAAATACCTATGCAACTTCTTTACAGTTATTTACGGCGCTATTGGGGCCTCCTGGCGCTTGCGTTGTTACTCGCAGCTATCAACCAAATCTTCTCGCTGCTCGACCCGTACATCTTTCGTAAAATTATTGACCAGTATGTGGTCAAACCGGATGGTTCATTACGGCCACTGAGTTTCTGGGCTTTTCTGCAAAACGGCGCTGGTTTGCTGATTTTACAGGCATTGGGTGTTGCCATGGTCAGTCGCATTGCCAAGAATTTTCAGGATTATTACGTCAACGTAATAACCCAGCGACTTGGCGCCCGACTTTATACGGATGGGTTACGACATTCGCTCGAATTACCTTATCAAGTCTTTGAAGATCAGCGATCTGGTGAGACGCTGGGTAAGCTACAAAAGGTTCGTGCGGACGTTGAAAAGCTGATTCAATCGTTTGTCAATGTGTTGTTTACCTCGGTCGTCGGTATTGTATTTGTGATGTGGTATGCCGCTACGGTTTACTGGCCCATCGCTCCAGCTTATTTTCTGACGATTCCATTATTGGGTTTTGTGAGTTCGTTGTTGAGCAAAAAAATCAAAACAGTTCAGAAAACTATCGTGGCTGAAACCACGGCACTAGCTGGTTCAACCACAGAAAGTTTACGAAATATCGAACTGGTCAAAAGTCTGGGTCTGGCCCAACAGGAAACCGAACGGCTAAATGCTACGACTGATAAAATTCTGAAGCTCGAACTCAAAAAAGTGCGGTATATCCGGTCGCTGTCGTTCGTTCAGGGTACGTTTGTGAATCTACTTCGCAACGCTATTATGCTGTTTATGCTCTTTCTGGTAGTAAGAGAACAGATTACAGTTGGCGAATTTTTCTCACTGTTTATCTACTCGTTCGCCATTTTTGGCCCGTTGCAGGAATTGGGGAATATTATCAACGTATATCGGGAGACGGAAGCATCACTGGCAAATTTCCAGCAGATTCTGAACACCCCCCGCGATGTGCAACCAGCGCTTCCACAGCCAGTGAAGCAACTGCAAACCCTGGCATTCGATGATGTTCACTTTAAACATCTTACTGCTGAAAAGCCTGCGCTCGATGGCATAACGTTCGATGCGCAAGTAGGCGAAACTATTGCGTTTGTGGGGCCTAGTGGTTCTGGAAAAACGACGCTTGTGAAATTACTGGTGGGTTTATATAAACCGCTCAGCGGACAGATTCTATATAACGATATTCCGGGGGCGGAAGTGAATCTAGATGCACTGCGGGAGCAAATCGGCTTCGTGACGCAGGATACACAGCTTTTTGCCGGAACCATCCGCGAAAACCTACGCTTTGTAGCTCCAAATGCTACCGATGAGGAATGCCTCAAAGCGCTGCATCAGGCAGCCGCTGATTCACTGCTAAGACGCGCTCCTCAGGGACTTGATACGGTCATTGGCGAAGGCGGAGTAAAAGTGTCTGGTGGTGAAAAACAACGTCTGAGTATTGCTCGTGCTCTACTGCGCAAGCCAGCCTTACTGGTTTTTGATGAAGCAACTTCGGCTTTGGACTCACTAACCGAAGAAGAAATTGGCCGTACGGTTCGAGAACTTTCTGGTTCACGTCAACACATCACGATCCTGATTGCCCACCGTTTAAGCACGATCCTCCATGCCGATCGGATTTTTGTACTGGAGCAGGGGCAGATTGTTGAGCAAGGGCGACACGAGGAATTGCTGGCGCAAAAAGGGCTGTATTATGCGATGTGGCGTCAACAAATTGGTGAACGGAAAGAGTTGGCTGTGGCATAAGCGAGGCATAACCAGGTTTGCAAACTATATAAATGGCGCTTGCTTATACAATCGGAACAGGTCCGATAAAGTTATAAAGAAACCTTAACGGACCTGTTGAATATAATTTAAGAAGTTAAAATCGCTAAGGCTTTGGCGTTGCGGCTGCGGTACTATCCGCTTTTTGTTTGGCTTCGGCCTTTGCTTTCTTCTTGAAATAGCCTCGTAGCAGGAAGTTATTTTGGGCTGCTTTCAGATCTTCATTTAGCAGAACCGTACTCTGGCTCAAATTTTTAAGCGTTGTACGTAGATTACCCGCCGTTTCCTTATCTGTAAGCAATATGCCTAGTGGACTATTGGTATTATTGAGTTTATCCGACGCCCTGTTCAAGTTTTCAGATGTTTGCCGGAGAGTAGTAACACTCTGATCCGCCGATGCAATTGTTGACTCGAAACGAGTTGCGGCCCGGCTTAATTTACGAAAGACTGTCGTGTCTGTCACTAATTCGTTCGCCAGAGTTCCTTTGGTATTTAATTTGGCTGAAAACTGCGCAATGGAGCCGGTTACTTTCACCGTATTATTAGATGCCCGCTCCAAATTGAGCATCGCCCGTTTGAAATTATCAGCGACGACCGAGTCGGTCAATACGGCCCCGACTGTGCCTTTTCCCTTCCGGAGGTTGCCGACAAGTTCTTTAAAGTCGTTGGTGACGCGCAGAAGGTTGTTATTATTTTCCTGCAACGTAGCCATGATCTGATCAGAACTTAATGCCTCCGAGGTTTTAAGACGGTCGCCATCTTCTACTTCAGGATGATTCGTTGTGCCACCCGCAATCACAACAATTTTGTTCCCGATGAGTCCGTCGGAGCCGATAGAGGCAGATGCGTCTTTCCGGATGTATTGTTTGGAACTCTCCTCGATGTTCATGTCAACTTCGACCTGAGAGTTGCTATAAAAACTGATCCGTTTGACCGTTCCGATTTTTACGCCGGAAAACCAAACGTTATTACCATTTTTCAGGCCTCCCACGTCTTTAAAAAGCGCAATGACCCGGATGGTGCTGGTAAACCGTTTCTGCTGGCCGCCCAGTACAAACACACCGGCAATAAATATGATAATTCCTAGCAGGACAAAAATGCCTACAACTACGGAGCGTTTCGTTGATTCGGTACTCATGGTTGGTGGTATTCAGGTATCAGTATTCGATTTGCTGTTGTTTACTATGGGTATTAGATTGTTGAGTGTTAATTCTGATTCGTGTTACGTATACAGAAAACCGTAAACAGCCTATTGTGTTTAATCGACAAACTTGTAATCATAAAACTGTTTGATACGCTCGTCGGGAGCGGCAAATACTTCATCGAAGGTGCCGACGCGTTCAAACTTCCCATCGAGTAGCATGGCGATCCGATCTCCGACCGTTTTGGCGCAGGTTAGGTCGTGAGTAATAATGATCGATGTAGCGCCCCGGCGTTCCTGCACGTCGTTAATTAGGTTATTAATCTCGACACTGGTAATGGGGTCCAAACCGGCTGTCGGTTCGTCGTAGAGCATAATGTCGGGGTTCAGGATCAGCGTTCGGGCGATACCTATGCGTTTGCGCTGGCCACCCGATAATTCAGCCGGCATTTGATCGATTGTCTGCGATAATCCAACATCCTCCAGCGCTTTTTTGACGGCTTTGTCAATGTCGGATCGGCTGAGATTGCGGACGTTGCGAACAAGCGGAAACTCCAGATTTTCCCGAATGCTCATACTGTCGTAAAGGGCACTGCTCTGAAATGAAAAACCGACTTTCTGCCGAAATTCATCCAACTCCTTTCCATGTAGTGTTTCAACATCCTGCCCCAGCATAATGACCTTACCTGCATCGGGCTTGAGTAAACCGACCATGATCTTAATCAGTACGGATTTCCCCGTACCCGATCGCCCAAGAACGACTACGTTTTCACCTTTATATACGTCTAAATCAACCCCCCGAAGTACGTGCAGACTACCGAAGGATTTTTTTAATCCTTTAATCTCAATGACGGGTTCTTTCTTTTCTGCCATAACTAATGAGTGAAAGGGTGAAAGAGTGAATGAGCGAAAAAATAAATACAGTGTTAGTTATTCGCTCTTTCATTCATTCGCTCTTTCGCAATTATTTTAATTTCCCCGGAGCGCCTGTACGATCTGCAGGGAGAGCAATTCTTCGATAAATACTAAAAACATGGCCGTGACAACTGCCGAGTTGGCCGCTTTTCCGACGCCTTCCGTGCCTTTCGACGAATGATATCCTTTGTAGCAACCTACCATACCAATTGTGAAGCCGAATACAATGGATTTTATCAAGGATGAAAAGATGTCCAGATACGTAATGGCTCCGAAAACTTCCTGAATGTAAGATGTGAAACTGGTCTGTTCGTTGGCATTTACGTTGAGAAAAGCACCGATTAATGCCACAAAAATTGTGTACATCGTTAGCAATGGAATCGTAAACGACGTTGCCAGCACGCGGCTAACAACCAGGAATTTAAATGGGTTTGTGCCGGATACTTCCATCGCATCAATTTGCTCGGTAACATTCATCGAGCCGATTTCTGCGCCTATACTCGACCCTACTTTCCCTGCCGCGATCAGCGCCGTGACGAGCGGGCCTAATGCTCTGACAATGGCAATGGCAATCAGTGAGGGTAGCCACGACGTAGCTCCAAATTCGGAAAGCGATGGCCGCGACTGATTTGTAAAAACCATACCCGTAATGAAACCAGTAGTGGAAATCAGCAGCAACGACCGATAACCAACTTCGTAGCATTGCCGGATAATCTCTTTGAATTCATACGGCGGAACCAGAACTTCCCGGAAGAAGCGCCCCATAAAAGCGGCTACATCCGCCAGATTTAAAAAAAAACGATCGAGTTGTCTGGTTGTGACGGATCGACCAGTTGGTTGTTGCGATTTATTGGCGTCGGATTGCATTCACGTGCTGAAAAAAGTACTGTCCAATTAGTCGGATCAGCTGTACCCTAATAACTCATTTATGAGGCTCTGGTTTTAATTTGGCAAAAGTAGTCTAAACCATACAGTATCTTGCAGCAGCAACTGAATGAAAGTTTCTAATTTTCGGCTAGTTTTTAGACATCATGATTGAAATTGGACGCATAAATACACTAACGGCCCTGCGCGAAACCAGCGTAGGCTTCTTCCTCGGTGACCTGTCGGATCGCCAAACGGATGACTATACGAACGACGTTTTGTTACCCAATAAATACGTCCCGGATACGCTATCCGTTGATGACGACATCGATGTATTCATTTATACCGACTCCGAAGATCGACCTATTGCCACGACGCTAACGCCCGCGATTCAACGAAATGAATTTGCTTCGTTGCAGGTCGTGGCTGTAACCAGTGCAGGTGCTTTTCTGGATTGGGGATTGGAGAAAGATCTATTGGTACCACATCGTGAACAGGCTTATCCAATGGAAGTTGGTCGCTGGTATGTTGTTTTTATGTATTTGGATGAGCGGACGAATCGATTAGTTGCATCGAGCAAGATCAATCGATTTCTGGATCCTGACGTACGCGATTTATACATAGGCGAAGAAGTACAATTGCTGGCTTACGAACGGACGGATCTGGGGATCAATGTGATTATTAATAACCGCTACAAAGGGCTTGTGTATGCAAATGAAATTTTCCGAACGGTCCGTCCGGGCGATCCACTGATTGGGTACATCAAAACCATTCGCGATGATAATCGGGTCGATGTAAGTTTGCAAAAGGCTGGCTTTGAGAATGTAGAGCCAAACGCCCAACGGGTTCTGGCTACGTTAAAAGCAGAAAATGGATTTCTACCACTGACTGATAATAGTCCGCCAGATGCTATTTACAAAGCCTTGGAAATGAGTAAAAAGACGTTTAAGAAAGCCATAGGTACACTCTATCGAGAACGAAAGATTGTGATTGAAGAAAATGGAATCAGGCTAGTGTAAAGTGATCTATAGTATTCGGTTTACGGTTTTTAACCACATATTAACTCCTGTTTTACTCCCGCTTCAGGCTGCATGGCGTTGTTTGTATCGTCGGTAAGGAAACCTGGTTCTGGTGGAAGATAGTAACTGATTTTCTCTGAAACCGGGTTTACTTGCTGCGTTCAAAATCAATTGATCGTATACAACCAGAAGACAGTTCATGCCTTCATTAGCAGTCATGAAAACGTTCATTCAGTTTCGCCCATCTAAAATCCTGTTTCTAACAATTGGTCTGATAACTGCAGGATGGAAAATCAGCACCGCACAAACTACCGAACCTGACCAGGCACCTACTACCGACAAGGCTATCGTTTCGGCCATTGCCCCTTACCGCGACGATGTTCGTCGGTCGATTTTACTGGCTAGCCAGCAGCCCCAGGTTTTAACTGCGTTGGCCCAGCAACGAGCCTCCAGTGAGCAAGCGTTTGGTAATCTGATTCAATCGTTTGGTCAGAAGAAACAGGCTTGGTTTTATGATATAGCTCGATTCCCGGATGTGATGCACGCATTGGCTACGTTACCTGCCGGAACCAGTGAGTCAGCCGTGAACAATCTGACCAAAAATATGTCGGCCGATTTGCAGGAAACCGCCTGGAAATTATACCGGCATCACCACGACGATCTCGTTCAGGTCGACAATATAAATCAGCAGGCAGATCAGGCGTTTGACAACCTGATTGGTTCTTTGGATGTGCCGACGCAAAACGCATTTCGACAACTGATCGGTATGCCTGATGTGTTGTCGCAACTTACCGATCAGCTTGATAAAACGACTCGTTTAGGGGAAGCGTATCGAGCTAACCCTGATCAGGTGACTAAAGAGTTGACAGCTCTGCATGATAGTTTAACTGTTCAGAATCAGCAAGAATTAGCTGAGTATCAGAATGAATTAACTAATGATCCACAGGCCAGACAGGAACTCCAGCAGGCCGGTCAGGCGTATGCACAGGCAAACGGGTATAACACAGGCATTAACCCGAATCCGGCCTGGATCAATACTTCGTATTATTATCAGAACCCGTACTCATTCTGGTTTGGTTATCCGTACTGGTATGCGTCTCCGCTCTGGTATCCATCAGCCTGGTGGTATGGAACGGGATACTATTTTGGCCTGGGTGGAAACATGGTTCTGTTTGGAATGCCATCGCTCGGATTTTCAAACTGGTTCTTTACCAGAGGCCGCTATGCCTATCCTCACTTATACAATCGGTTTAATAACTACTATACCCATACAATGGGTGAGCATCGAATCTGGACACCAGGCAATGCTGGATTTATGTCGGCTGCTCACCGTACATTCGGAGCCACCTCAAACCTGACTATGGGCCGCGCGAATTGGTTAACCAACTCTGGTCAATATGCTCGTCCAAATACCTGGAACAACTCAGCACGTGTAGCCGCTCCTGGCCGATATCAAGGTTCTAACGCCAACGTCTACCATTCTCAGGCATGGGGCGGAGCCTCGCGTTCCTTCGGCGGTGGTGGATTTAGTGGAGGGTTTCATGGTGGTGGTTTTCACGGCGGTGGTGGTCGCCGGTAAAATGCTGGCCAGTTAGACTTAAAAAATGGCTAGTATTTGACTAGTTGCTGATTTTATTTGAAACGTTATAATCCCCAGCCTGATCAGGCTGGGGATTATTTTGATAGCTAGTGGACTAACTAGTGCCCTTTGTTAGTCCACTGCAAGAACTTGTTCATTGTATGAACTCTGTGATTCGGTGAGTTTGGTTCCGAAGTTTTTTTAATTTCGCCCCAACAAATAGCATTATGTATATACTCATCGTAGAAGATGAAGCGTCGATTGCCGGATTTCTTCGGAAAGGTTTAGAGGCCAATGGGTTTCATACGCAGATAGCTGCTGACGGGCTTGCGGGGCAGAAGTGGGCGCTCGATTATCCATTCGATCTGATCATTGCCGACATTAATCTTCCCCGGCAAAATGGTCAGGATATGGTGGCCGCCCTCCGAAAGCAGGGCGTCGATACGCCAATTCTGATGCTCAGTGCCTTAGGGACAACTAACGATATTGTTACAGGTTTAGATGTTGGTGCTGATGATTACCTGGTGAAGCCAGTTCAGTTCGACATTCTGCTTGCTCGTGTACGAGCCTTAACCCGGCGACACACAGGAAAACTCAATTCGGAGCCCATCCTATCGGTAAGTGACCTCGTGCTTAACCTGGATGAGCGTACCGCAAAACGTGGTAACCGATCCATTAATCTGACTGCCAAAGAGTTTCAGTTATTAGTGTATTTAATGCAAAATCAGGGTAGGGTTGTGTCTAGAGCCTCCATTGCTGAGAACGTATGGGATATGCAGTATACCATGAGCAGCAACTCCATAGAGGTATATGTTGGCATTCTCCGTAAAAAAATAGATCAACCCGGTTCCCCGCAACTTATTCATACTGTCATTGGCGAAGGATACGTGCTACGTGCACCGTAGTTTTTACCCCTAAATCCCCTGAAGGGGACTTAACTTCTGCTTGAAGAAAGTCCCCTCCAATGGATTTAGGAATAAACGAATCATCAACGTTCCAGCTTAAATCCTTGATCTAACCGCACTCGTTGCGGTCGGTTGGCTATATCCCAACCGGTCAGATAAATCCAGTTAGCAATACGGGTTACTTTGGCTGTGTTGATACGATCAGGCTCGTCTTTCGGTGTATGATAATCGGGGTGAAGCAGGGTAGTAAAAGCAATTGCAGGCACATTGGCTCGAGCATAGGGAAGGTGGTCGGAACGGAAATACCAGCCCTCAGGATGAGTCGGTTTGTCCCAAAGGGTATCAAGTTTGAAATGCGTGACAGATTGGTTGACTGAAAGCGCAGTGTTTACCAAATCAGTCGAATTACGGTGGGGGGGCTGTTGACCCAAAATACAGGCACTATCGGGAGCATTTCGACCAATCATCTCAGCATTCAGTACGGCTACAATAGATTCTCGCGGTACAGTTGGTTTATCGACATAATATCGTGATCCCAGCAGGCCACGCTCTTCTGCGCCGTGAAAGACAAATAATGCAGATCGTTTACCGGGCTTTTTCGCGAAAGCTCGCCCAATTGCCATCGTGGCCACGCATCCACTGGCATTGTCGTCGGCTCCATTCCAGATCGAATCTCCAGCCACAGCTCGTCGTACCCCATCATGATCTTGATGAGTGCTAAACAGGACGTATTCATTTTTGAGCTTAGGATCAGTCCCCGGTACTTTCGCGACAATATTCACGGATGGATAATTGAAACTTTCCACATTGACAACGTTCGTAAACTGCTGCCCCGGTTGTTTAATCCAGCCCATTGCAGTGGCAGGTAGCCAAATGGTAGGAGCTTGCGAAAACACACGCGTATTCGGGCCACCGGGCAAGTCATATCGACCACGTTCCAGGCCCGTTGTCCAACGATCGAAGTAAAATTGGGCGTCTGCGTTTGATACCCAGATGACGGCCAGAGCTCCCGCTTTTACCAATTCAGCCGCCCGCCGGTTCATTGTGCCGGTCAGGAATCGACGATAACTTAACTCGGCTGGGGGTGTTCCCGAAAATTCCAGTGCAACGGCTTTTCCTTTGATATCGACTTTGGCTAATTCATCGGGTGTACCCTGACCCACAAAAACTAGTGGCGCATCGACCGAAGCAATAGCCGGAGCCAGAATAAACGCATCCTGACCGTGGACGAGGGAATGCGAACCAATGTTTAGCCGACTGGTTTCGGTGATGCGGGTACGCTGAATATGAAAAAACTGAAAAAACGTGCCATCATCGCCAGCAGGTTGCAGGCCCATTGCCCGGAGCTGGTCGGCAATCCAGACGGATGCTTTTAGTTCATCGAGTGAGCCACCTTCACGGCCCCGAAAATGATCGCCCGCTAAAGCAAAGAGGTCGCGTTTGATATCGCTCTCTTTGATGGCGGACATAGCGTTCGGTGGAAGAACTGCCCATTGAGTATAACCAATCGTTTGATTGAAGAAAAGCAATAGCGTAAATGCCAGCGATAATATAGGTTGATTCTTGAGTTTGCTGAGATCATTCATGGATGTTATGAGCAATTAGAGAATGACAAATATACGTATCTGAAAAATGCTATCTTAGAGGATCAAACAACCTGCCATGAAACGAATTCTGCTACTATTTTTTCTCCTAATCAGTGTCGCAAGTACTGCTCAGTTAAAGAGATCGAATTCTGATCCTGTTTCTCGCTATGATGCTTATGTACAACAGGCTGTGAAAGACTGGAAAGTACCCGGTATGACCATTACGATCGTAAAGGACGGTAAAGTATTGCTGAAGAAGGGGTACGGCGTTCGTGACCTGAACAAGCCGGAAGCCGTTGATACACAGACCTTATTTGCGATGGCATCGACAACCAAAGCCATGACAGCCGCTTGTCTGGGAATGATGGTCGATGAAGGGAAATTACGCTGGGATGATCCAGTGACGAATTACTTACCCGATTTTCAATTCTACGATCCAGCCGTAACGCGTGAAGTTCGGGTACGCGATCTGCTGATTCACAACACAGGAGTGGGAAATGCCGATGTACTCTGGGCCGCTATGCAGATTCCGTCCGATGAAATTTTGCGTCGGGTACGATTGATTAAACCAGCGTATTCACTACGGTCGAGTTTTATTTATCAGAATATCATGTATTTGGCGGCCGGGAAAGTACTGGAGCGCGTCAGCGGAACACCCTGGGATGTGTTTATTCGTACCCGCATTTTTGAACCGCTGGGTATGCGCAGAACGAAAGCACTGTTTAAAGAGGTAACAGATGTCAATCGTGCCAAACCTCACGTTGATATCAGAGATACCATTCGGATGGTGGACAGTCGGGTAGAGGAGGGACTTGTTGATGCCGTTGGCCCCGCTGGCTCAGTTTGGACTTGTCCCGATGATATTACTGCCTGGATGCAGTGTATGCTCGATAGCGGACGATATCACAACGGTTCATCCGTTAAGGCTTTGCTGAAACCAACAACCTGGGCTGAACTGTTCAAACCGCAGACGTTAGTGACGGATAGCCAATTTTATCCCACACAACAACTAACGAAACCTGTTTGGAAAACGTACGCTTTGGGCTGGTTTCAACACGATTATCGAGGGCATCGCGTCAACTTTCACACGGGTAGTCTGACAGGTATGGTTGCCATTCATGGGCAATTACCCGATCAAAAACTAGCCGTGTATGTGCAGGGGAATCTGGATCATGTTGAACTACGTCATGCGCTCATGTACAGAGCTTTCGATGAATTTGCGCTGGGCGTTGAACATGATTGGAGTAAAGAATTTCAGCAATTATATGGCGGTATTAAGCAACGTGCGAAACTAGCCGAACACAAAATCGACAGTATGCGCGTGATGAACACGAAACCGTCGTTGTCGCTGCCAGCCTATACAGGCATATATACTGACCCGCTCTACGGTAAAGTGGATATTAGCCTGAAAGATGGCAAACTCTATGCATCGATCAACAATCTACTGACAGGTTATCTAAGCCACTGGCATTTTGATACGTTCCGGCTTACGTACGATCAATTCTGGAATGGGAAAGACACCATTAGCTTTCTTCTTGATTCCCAGGGGAAAGTGATTAAACTGGTCGGTGCGGGTATGGAATTGACCAAAGTGACGGAAGGAAATACCAAATCCGCTTCGGAGCATTAGCTGTCAGTAATCCTCAAGAATACAACTTCCTCAATATACAACCTGTTATGCGAATTAAATCTGTACTTCTTTTAGCCCCTCTTATTGCGTTTGCGGCCAACGCCCAATCGACTCAGCAACGAGTTCAGCAATTTCGGAAAGATCACGAAAAGGAAATAATGGACGAATACCGGCAGTTTGTGGCAATCCCAAACGTGTCGCGCGATTCGGTCAATATTCGCAAAAACGCAGCTTTTATTCTACAAATGATGAAGCAGCGCGGCATTCCGGCTACGCTACTCGATGGACCAACCCCTGGAACTACACCTGCCGTATTTGGAGAAATTAAGGTTCCAAATGCTAAAAAGACCATCGTTTTCTATGCACACTACGACGGGCAGCCGGTTAACCCCAAACAGTGGGCAGAAGGATTACAACCATTTGACCCTGTGTTTCTTACGGGATCAATTGAGCAGGGTGGAAAGATCATAACAACCTATAAATCCGGTGACCCAATTGATCCAAACTGGCGTCTCTCCGGACGGGGAAGTGCCGATGATAAGGCCGGCGTTATGACCATCCTAAATGCCTACGATGCTCTAGTTAAGAATAAGATTGCTCCAATGGCCAATCTGAAATTTTTCTTTGAAGGCGAAGAAGAGGTCGGGTCAACGCACTTGGGTGAAATTTTTGCCAAACATCGGGATAAACTGGCCAGCGATATATGGATTATTGCGGATGGACCGCGCCATGTTTCGGGGAAACGTATAGTCCAGTTTGGCGTTCGGGGCGATATCAACATGCATCTGACAGTGTACGGGCCGAAACGCCCACTGCATAGTGGTAACTATGGAAATTGGGCACCCAATCCAGCCATGCGGATGGTGAAATTGCTGGCCAGCATGAAAGATGATAACGACAAGGTGTTGATTAAGGGATTTTACGACGATGTTCTTCCCTTGACCGCCAGTGAAAAACAGGCACTGGCGAAAATCCCGAACATGGAAGCAGCTTTGAAACAAGAGTTAGGTATTGCGCAACCCGACGGAAATGGAATTCCTTTCGTGGAACTCTTAATGCGTCCGACACTGAATATTAATGGTATGCAGAGTGCCAATGTAGGTGCGCTGGCTGGTAATGTAATTCCGGTAAAAGCAGAAGCCGTTCTTGATTTACGATTGGTACGGGGTAATGACGTAAAACGGCAGGTTGGGCGAGTAATGGACCATATTCGGGCACAGGGGTATCAGATTATTGACCATGAGCCTACCGATGCCGAGCGGCAACAGTATCCAAAACTGATTAAAATCACCAGCGGCCATGGCTACAATGCCCAGCGAACGCCTATGGATTTACCCATTGCGCAGGATGTTATTGCCGCTGTGCAGACAACCAGTCCAGACCCGATCGTATTGTCGCCTTCGTCGGGCGGGAGTTTGCCGCTTTATGTGTTCGAAGAAGTCTTGAAAGCCAATGTTGTTTCGGTGCCGGTTGTTAATTATGACAACAACCAACATGCCGAAAATGAAAACGTCAAGGTGCAGTATCTCTGGGAAGGTATCGAAATTATGGCCGCCATCATGCTCATTAAATAGGTTATTTCCTGAACGTTTGCTGGGTGTAAAAGTCGATTTGAAAAAAGTTTTTCAACTATGGAAACATTTTTATTGAATTAAATGTATATACATCAAATACATAGACATTTAATTTTTTAACTACATACAACTATGGCAACTGAATCAGCCACAACCACCACCTGGACCATTGACCCAATGCACTCTGAAGTCCAGTTTAAAGTAAAACACCTTGTTATTTCGACTGTAACTGGTTCTTTCGGTACATACGAAGGTTCAGTAGAAATGGAAGGGGATGATTTTACGACCGCTAACATCAATTTTTCGGCTGATATCGCTAGCATTAGTACCGGCGTTGAACAACGCGACGGCCACCTGAAATCGGCCGATTTTTTCGATGCTGAAAATTTCCCAAAACTGACGTTTACATCAACGAACGTTACCAAAACCGGCGACGATACGTATTCAGTAACTGGCGATCTGACCATTCGGGGAACAACGAAACCTGTTACACTGAAAGTAGAACATGGTGGACAGATGCAGGATTTCTACGGACAAACCAAAGCGGGTTTTGAACTGACCGGCACTATTAAGCGTAAAGAGTTCGGACTGACCTGGGATGGCGTTACCGAAGCTGGTGGCGTTGTGGTGAGCGATGATGTGAAACTGGCGCTGAACATTCAATTGACAAAGCAGGCTTAAGCCAGCAGATTATATAGTAATCGTAAATTCCGGTAATGACTGCCTAAGGGGTTATTGCCGGAATTTTGTTTTTGGTGCGATCAACTCAATCTTACTTTTTACGAATTCATACGTTGCTTGTTGCAATCCATGCGCTTCCTGATTGAACAGGAGGGGGCAGATTAACCAATTTTGGGCAGTCAAACAACAAATAACGTACGAACATGCTACACTCATTTCGCGCCCTCTCCGGCACTATTTTACTTCTGATGGGCAGTCTTTTAACCATGACTGCCTGCGATAAGAAACCTATTGATCCCACCACGACTGATCCGGGTTCGGGAACCGGCACAGGAACCGATGGCTATCTGATTGGTAAAGTTATTGATCCACAGGGTAAGCCACTATCGAAAGCAACCATTTATATTGACCATACAGTTATTACAGGCAACGGCCCTGAAGTAAAGACAGCTACTGATGGGACCTATAAAATTCAAATGATCAACCTAGCTGGCGAATGGATTGCAAAGGGCTACATCCTGAAACAGTATAATGACCGGGTTTATAAAATCGCGCTCGATCCTGAAAATGAAGATTCGTTCACAAGCGGAGAGAAACCTGTCCGAAATTTTCAGTGGAAATTAACTGGTCACATCCCCGATTTGAGTCTGGATCTTTACTATGGTGGTACAATGGAGATGTCGCGCGATCTGAATGCCAATGAACTTTATGACAACGAGAATGTTGAATTTACGCTGACACCTGTAGGGCCATTGATTGACGGATCAACGGGTAATGCGCTCAAACTAAAGGCTAAAAAACGCTACGACACATTCCTGAAAGATATTCCAATGGGGCGTTATAAAGTTACGGCGGTATACAAACCTACGGGTGAACAACTGCTGGTTCGCGATGCCTGGAATTTTACAGATGATATTGTCTATCATCCATCTGTTATCATGGATTTTCTAGGAACGGAATCAGCTGTTCGCTATAACAGCATGAGCGTTGGCTACACCAATCGTCGATAGTTAGCAGATAAATTAAGTGAATCCTCAACCTTGGACTCGATTGAGGATTCACTCATCTAACAATCATTAAACTACCGCGTAAAACAGGTTTTTCGGGAACTGTTTTTACGGTATAGGCGTAAAGGCCAGAGGGCAAAGATCGCCCGTTGAGTGTGCCATCGAAGGGTTTGGTATACCCTTTGTCGGAGGAAAAGATGATCTCTCCCCATCGGTTGAAAACAGTTACGATGGCATCCGGAAATGCTTCGATTCCGGGTAAATCCCATACATCGTTGAGCCCATCGCCGTTAGGTGAAAATGCGTCGGGTACCCAAACTCGGGTGTATACAGTAATATGAATGGTATCCCTGGCTTCGCAACCGGTTTTGTTTTTTACATCAATCATGTAGGTAATATCATTTCCAATTGACATTACGGTCGGATTGGGCGAAGTCGGGTCATCCAGAAATGTGGATGATGTCCACTGGAATTGATTGGGATTTCCAGTGTAGACGGGATTCATCGTAAAGGTGTTCCCAGTATATGTCGTTAAAGAATCTTTCAGTTGAATGGTCGGTATAGGTGCCACGACAGCTAATCGTGCTGCCACCGTTCCTTTACATTCAGGCGCAGCTTTGACGGTATAGGTAACGCTGTGATTGCCAATACCAGCCTGTTCTGGACTAAATTGATTATTTGTAACTCCCGTTCCGGCATATTCTCCTCCAGGCGGACTACCCACCAGTGTGTACACCGGCGAGTTATCACCACAAACTTCTGGGATGGTATCTAGCCTGACATCGATTGGCGCCAGTTGAATGATAATCACGGGTGGAGACGTTCCCTCACAGCCATACGAATCTGTGGCAATGAGCACAAACGTACCAGGCATACTGGTAACATGCTGAGCGCCACTTCCCCCGACTTTAACCCCATCTTTTTGCCAGCTATAACTGACTCCGCCACTACCTTGTAAGGCGAGCGAATCCTGCGGGCAAATTCGATTTTGCCCCGAGGCTGACTCAATTCGAGCCTGTACGGCAGCTGAACGCTGAAGGAAAGCTACCTCACTAGTTACTTTACATCCATACTTTTTATCGGTTGTAACCGTCCAATAGTTTCCCGCCTGATCCACGACAATTGAATCCGCTTGCTGACCAGCCAGTGCCTGACCATTGCGATACCACTGATACGTTACATTGCTATCGCCAACAGCTGTTAATTCAACGGTTCCGGTAGTAGCGCACAAATGCCCACTTTCGAAGAGTCTGGCTTTGGTGCCAATTACCGTCACGACTAAATTCTCGGAATTGCCTACTTTGCTACAGGTCGTTTTTTGCGATACAACAACCATATAGGTACCTGGCTCCCGAACGGTAAATGTATTTCCAGTGGCTCCAGTAATGTTTATACCATCTTTCCGCCATTGATAATTCCAGTTTGAGTTGACAGCGGCCTGAAGGATAGTCGAGTCACCAACGCAGATGGTATAGGAGCGTAACGTCGGAAAATTGCGAAACTGAACGGCCGGATCAGGGGTCGTTTGTGGGGGGCAGTCGATCACTAAAAATTGAAAATCACGTCGAACTTCTCCGATCTTTACCCCATTCCGGTATTCTTCAATCTTTACCGCAAATACGTATAAGCCTAATTTGGTGGCCGTTACAGATAGCATACCCGTTTGCGGATCAATCTGCAAAGTTGGACTACCGGTTATGGCATTATTTGCATCGAAACCGGGAAGCCAGCTAATGTCTGGGTAAGGCCCCCCTGAAACTGTATTTTGTGCCGTTCCTTTCTGATTAAGCGGAGTAATCATTGAATACCGAAGCTCATCGCCGTCAGGATCGGTACCACCGAAGGCAAACTTGAAAGGATCGCCGAGACAAACGTATTCGCCATTTATGGTGCCAAATTGAGGAGACGAATTCTGGACGTAAACCCCGTTTTGCTGAAGAGCCGGAAATTCAAGATAAAATGTAAAACCGGTTTGGTCGGGGCTACTTATGTTGTTGATACCCGCATTTCGATTTCGAGTCTGGTATGACATGTAATAGCCTTGAGAGTCAGCATAGTTACTGGGAGTAAGTTGGATGACTGCCTCGTACGTCCAGACGACAAAATTTAGATTACGCTGTGATGCACAATACGCATTGGCATAAACAACGGGTGCTTTGACGCCCGTTTGCTGAACTGTGAAGGTGGTCATTAAGGCATTATCTCGAATTCTATAAATGCCGACAGTACCTGAAGAGGCTTGGCGAGCTATTCCCTGCGTACCGTCTTCCAGATAGTTCGTTACAATAATCCGGTAATGTCCCGGAACATCACCAATGGCCAGCATGGATATCTGTCCGCCAACCTGATGCGTAGCGTATGAGGCTAGGGGGATGCCTCCTAATGCCAGAAACCAGAAAAAACACCAGACAGTAGAAATGCGCATAAGCAAGTCGTTCTAAATCTCCTAATCATTAACTCACTACGACTGTATTGGTACTCTTTTTTACTTGCGGAATCAGATGAAGGAGTAAACTATCATTCATCTGATTAATTCTGGGCTTACATACTCTAGCTACTTAATTAAGGCCAACAATTTACAGTTTAATTATGATGTTGGCTATTTGAGAACTACAATTTTTCGGATAAAGGAAGATTTGGTTTTTATATACGCATATACTTTAAAGTGAACGCTATAAGGGTGGAGACAACCAAATCGTTAAGCAGTTTGAAGTGAAATTTGGCACTTATTTTATGAATGTGTTAGCCGCTTGTATCCGAGAGGTAACATGACTCTTCAAGGTAGCAATACCATTGGTAAAATCGGTGGTGCTACTCAGATAGGAATAAGGTTTCTGCTCCTTCTCCGCACCAGTTACATAAGGCGTAATCAGGTTATAATTTTGATCAATCAATGCGGATATGTTGGCCGATGTGAAGACGTTTTGAGTAAATGCTTTTACGTATTTTTTGTATTTTTCGTAATAAAGCGCATCCTGAGCCACCACATATAGTAAAGGCCAGCTAGTAGTCACTTCAGTCATCTCCAGAGACACGGCCCTTCCCGATCCAGCACCGCTGCCTGTGCTGGTCATGGCCTGATTATGATCCCACGGAATCCAGGTTATCTTGCTGGTAGGGGAGTTGTAGAGATAATAATTGTGCGCCATTGCCCCATAGCTATCCCAGTTAACAATGGTATTATTTACTGCCAGATACTTGAGGAAATGATCCATGTTAAACGTTTTTTCCAGATTGGCTCGCCAGGTTGCTGCGTCAGTAGTACGATTTGTGGCATTCAATGCTGAGATAAAAGCCTGTACGTCAGAAAAATCGGCCTTCGATTCATTGTTCTTCTTTTCGAACTGGCTTTCCACAAAGGTCTGGAAGGTCGATTCGGGTTTATAAATGTTTCCCTTTTTCTCACCAAACTGTTTTTTTACCATCGTATCGTCAATAACTTCAACCATGGTGTAGACCCCGCAATATTTTTTTCCGGAACCGAAGTCAATGTACACTCGATAGAAGGCAGTTTGAGCCGCCGGAACACCAGCCTGCCGAAAAATGTCGGCTACTATTTTCTCCCGGATCAGGGAGTTGTCACTAAATCCCGGCGACATGCTCAACTCTTTAAATCCATAGTAGCGCTGATCGGTTATTTCTGGGTAGATATCTTCAAATTCGTCCATTTTTAGCCGGAATGGTAATTTGTAAGTGCCAGAACGCCAGGCAGATGAAAGGCTGGAGTTGCCCTTAAGGCGAAAACCAACTTTTGTCCAGAGTTTGCCATTAATTCGAACTGGGGCTGCTACATAGTCGGGATCTTCACCGAATGAACCTCCTGGTTTCCCGCCCCCACTGGTGCTGCCGCCACCAAACACCCCCCATGACTTGGCTACCATATCGGCCTGAATCGATTTCCAGCTATCCGCAGTAAGGCTGATTTCCAGTGTTTTTACTTCCGTTTGCGAAAACGCTACATCGTAATTTGGGGAGGCATCGCCACTATGTGACTCTGTTGTCCAGTCTGAATTGACAGTACTGTTGATAGGTGCGGTAGCTGTACTGTCAATACTCCCGTCAGGATCAAAATTTTTAGGCTGACAAGCCAGCGTAACCCAAAGCAGAGCTATTAAGGCGAGTAAAGGGTTGATTTTCATGTAGGTCTATGCAGGTCCGGGTACTTAATCGACAGTACGTAAACTCCACATTCTCCGTTGCAAGCTGCTACACTAAGTTTAGCAGTTGATGTTTCAGGTTTCAAGTTTCAAGTTTAATGATTCGAACAACGTTGAGCCTGAAACATCAAACACCAAGCTTACCCCAATAGCCATTGTCTGGCGTTTTCACCATCAATGAAATAGCGACTGGATAAGGAAGAGTTGAGGTTGCCTGCGGCTCTTAGTAACAAATCAGAACCGAGCTTACCAAATTGGTTGAGATCGGTTAGAACAATAGCTATACAAACCCGATTGGATAAACCTATTCCCGCGTTGGACTGTGGTAACCAGTGTTGTATAAACCACTGTAAGTCAATCGGATTGAATAATCGTAATCTCCGCAAGTCGATCAACCACCGTTTGACCTGATGTCGTTTGGCCAAAGCCAGAGTTGCTAATGATCCGTCGCGAAAATTTTCACTGGTTGGTACATCGAACCAGACCTGTTGTAGGAGATGCACGCTACAGTCGACTTCTACGCGTACGTGTTCATTCTGGTAGGTTTTCATAAGTGGGAGTCGGGAAGGGGACCAATTCAATTAGGCGTGTTTGTTTACGTTTGCCGTATCACAATAAATTCGTTCGAGTTCTGCTTCGGCAAATCGATACGCATAAACAAATTTGTCGTTTTCCTGATGGATTAATCCGAGATCTTCCAATTGAAGGACATGGTTCCAAATTCGCTGGAGACTACCATAAAACCCATCTTCAGACTGGGATAATAAAGCAGGCAAAGCAGAAGTTGTTGTTGCCTGGGACAAACTGGACGGGGCGTTGAGGGATGTACGTTGCATGAGTTGAGGAATTCAGGTTATCCGCTGTTTCACGGTTTAAAAGGTAACGTACAGGTTAATCGATCGAATGTTGGGTTTTATGGGATTGGGTTAATAACGCCCCGTTTTTAGTACTTTTTAACAGTTTGTTTCTTCGCATTTCAGCAACTATACACAGAAATAAAGGGCTAAAAAGAGTTGAAATAGGGTATATCGGCTTCGTATGGCTCTATTTACCTATACGTGAAATGTGACATTTTTGTGGCTTTCATGATAAAATAGAAGTTTCCTGCTTTTAGAATTATGTTATATCGAACCTCCCTCAGAGCTACGTGCTTACTCATTCTTACACTTTTCAATGTTACCGTTCTTCTCGCTCAATCCAATCTGAAACTATGGTATAACCATCCTGCTGAGGTCTGGACCGAAGCGTTGCCTGTCGGGAACGGTCGTATAGGGGCTATGATCTTTGGAAAACCGGAGGCCGAACTCATTCAGCTCAACGAAAGTACACTCTGGTCAGGTGGCCCTGTCAGAGGCAATATCAATCCTGAATCGCCTTCTTATCTACCCCAGGTTCGTCAGGCATTGGAGCAGGAAGACTATAAACAGGCGGTTGCGCTGGTGAAACATATGCAGGGGCTGTATACGCAATCCTATATGCCTTTGGGTGATTTGATGCTGAAACAGGAAATAAAAGGTGGTACACCTTCGGCTTACTATCGGGATCTCGATATTCAGAAAGCCGTGGCCACCACACGCTTTACAGCGAATGGGATTACTTACAGCCGGGAAATATTCACTTCCGCTCCCGATCAGGTTCTGGTGATTCGACTAACAGCCAGCAAACCTGGCCAGCTTAGTTTTGATGTTTCGACCAAAAGCCAGCTTCGATTTCAAAATGTAAGCAATGGAAAAGGGGAGTGGACAATGAAAGGCAAAGCGCCTGCACAAGTTGACCCTAATTATTACAATCCCAAAGATCGTAAACCTGTCGTTTATGAGGATACGGAGGGTTGTAAGGGAATGCGATTCCAGTTACGGATTAAACCCATTTTGCAGGGAGGCACGGTGCAAACCGATACGTCGGGCGTTCATATTCGTAATGCTTCAGAGGTTCTTTTATTAGTTGCCGCTACAACCAGTTTTAATGGCTATGATAAATGCCCGGATAAGGATGGAAAAGATGAAGCCAAACTAGCGGACGACATAATTCGTAACGCTTCAGGTAAAGCCTATTCAGCTTTGTTAAATCGGCATACAACTGATTATCAATCTTATTTTAATCGTTTTTCATTTCAGTTAACTGATACAACCACTACGAACGCGAATGCTCAATTGCCCTCTGACGAACGTTTGCATGGGTACAGTAGTGGAGTGTATGACCCGGGGCTAGAAACGCTCTATTGTCAATACGGTCGCTATTTGTTGATTTCAAGTTCGCGTGTACCCGGCGTACCAGCGAATCTTCAGGGCATATGGAATAAAGAATTAAGAGCCCCATGGAGTTCAAATTATACCATTAACATCAATACACAAATGAACTACTGGCCGGTTGAGGTTACCAACCTGTCGGAGCTGCATAGGCCGTTGCTGAGCTTTATCGGCGAAATTGCTAAAACGGGCGCGGTTACAGCAAAAGAATTTTACAATATGCATGGCTGGGTTGCACACCATAATACCGACATCTGGGCCATTTCAAATCCCGTTGGCGACAAAGGTCAGGGCGATCCTAAATGGGCAAACTGGAATCAGGGAGCGGGTTGGTTATGCCAGCACCTATGGGAACATTATCGCTTTACGAACGACAAAGCGTTTTTGAAAGATACCGCATATCCAATCATGAAAGGAGCGGCTCAATTTTATCTGGATTGGCTTATCGAAGATAAAGATGGTTACCTGATCGTGTCGCCCTCCGTTTCACCCGAAAATGATTTTATTGATGCCAAAGGCAAGCCTTCCCCAATTTCCGTAGCCACAACGATGGATATGTCGATCATGTGGGATTTGTTTACCAATCTGATCGATGCCTCTACTGCGCTGAATATCGAACCAGAATTTCGCCAATTGCTGATCGATAAACGGAAGAAATTTTATCCGTTGCATATTGGTCATAAAGGGAATCTTCAGGAGTGGAACAAGGATTGGGAGGACGTTGATCCACAACACCGGCATGTATCGCATCTATTCGGACTTCATCCGGGCCGCCAGATTGCGCCGGTAACAACTCCTGCTTTTGCCGCTGCTGCCAAGAAGACATTGGAAATTCGGGGTGATGCCGGAACGGGCTGGAGTCGGGCCTGGAAAATTAATTTCTGGGCGCGATTACTGGATGGAAATCACGCATACCTGCTCCTGCGCCAATTGCTAACCTACACCAGCCAAACAGCAACCAAATATGGTAACAAAGAGGGCGGGGGGACCTATCCTAATTTCTTTGATGCACACCCGCCTTTTCAGATTGATGGAAATTTCGGTGGCACAGCCGGTATGGCCGAAATGTTAATCCAAAGTCATCTTAATGATATCCATCTGTTGGCTGCTTTGCCTGACGCCTGGAAAGAGGGAAGTGCTACTGGGTTGAAAGCAAGGGGGGGATTTGAACTCGCTATCCGCTGGAAGAATCACCAGTTAGCTTCAGCTACGGTTAAATCGCTCAATGGCGAACCATGCAAACTACGAACGGCCCAGCCTATTACGGTTAAAGGTCTAAAAATCAAATCGCAAAAAACAGAATCTGGGTATGTAACATCTTTTTCTACACAGAAGGGGAAAGTGTATGACGTGTCAGGTTTATAAATAACTAATCACCTGGCAAAAATAAATCGGCCCACTGCTTAATAGTGGGCCGATTTATTTTTGTCCTTAGACAGGTCAGTATAACTAGCTACAAACCTGATGTCATAAACAACTTCAATTGCAGCTGATCGTCAAGCCGTTGTTGGTTTCCGATCGTTGCGCGTCCTACCCATTGTCTAAGTGTGTAGTTGACCGTGTAGGCACCTAATAGTAGCGGTTGAGTGAGTTGCTTTCGCTTAATAACTTGCCCTACATAGTAGGTCAGATCAAAGGCATACGTATCTGTAAGCATCAATGTTAGCGGATCGTACGTATAAGTTGCTGTAGGTTGTGAGGTACCTCCTATACCTACTGGCACCGTATTATTCAGAAGTTCGTTCTGATTATTAGTAAAATACAGGGCTACAGTTGTTGGCGGAGTCGCATTATCATTCAACGTACGTCGAACCGGACTAATAATCAGTAAAGCCTTATTCAGATCGGCAAAGCGTTCTGGTCTATCGAACTGATTTAAATAAGGAAACTCTAAGCGAGTCATCAGTTGAGCACCTGGAACTATAAAACTGGTATTGTTAGTCAGTCGACTACTAACAGCGTCCGAGCGATTTTTTAAAGCACTCAATGGCGTTCCGGTACGATCATTCAGCAACTGAGTAAAATAGGCTGAGGTAAACGGAAACAATAACGTCGATGCTGTCCGATCTACGTCTGTCGAGTGATAATAAAGTCGTAAACCACTTCTGGCAGTTGAAATGCCAACAAACGTATTGCCCGATGCATTACAATTAATGGCGTATCCTGGAATATACGAGGATAATGTGGATGCATCCGTAATTTGACTCGAACTTAGCTGCTGGAAGAACGCCTGAGCCTCAGCATTAGTTAGGCGAAACGAAATTTTTCTTGTACGTGTGTTAGGCTGTGGAATTACTGTTTTCCGGAACAACGGCCTGCTATCATAGGGGAACGAACTTGTGTTGTAGTAGGCTACATAAGGAAGCTCCCTCGCTAGTTTGTGGACGCTTATATCGAATGCAGACGTCGTATCACCATATACATACGCATAGTTTAACTCCAGTACTAAGGAGTCTAACTGCTGATTCGTTTGCGTATTGAGTGAGTTACTCGTGTAATTAAGAGCCGCGAAGCTTCGGGCAGTCATCAGGCCCGTTTGAGCGTCAGCCCACCGTCCAACGAGCAGTGCCGTATCACCGGACGTGATAAACGAATCGGGGCGCATTACCGTCGACGTCCGAATCGATACCGAGTCAACAGATTGCACGACCAGTTCCTGCGGATTTACCACTGACTGCCCTACAAGTAGATCGCCCGATTGACAAGCAAATAGCACCATACCGGTCAGCAAGAGCAAACCGGCGTACCAGAAAGTACGCATATTCAAAGAATTCAGGGAATTTTTACGCCTAACTGGCGTAATTCTTCATTTGTCAGCGTAGGCAATGCCTTCGTCTGCTTCAATTTTTCTATCGCCCGTTCACCGACCCGACGGGCCTGCTCCTGGCTGGCAAATCCTACGATTCCAGGCTGTCCCGGAATCGTAGGCTGATGAATAACCAGTTTATCCTTATTCAGTATGTCGTATCCCCAGCCTCCTGCCGTTTTAATAATCTGAAGTTGGTAATGAGGTTGTTGCTGATAATAGAACTGATAAACGGTCAAAAAAGCTAAACCAATCAGAGTCAGCATCAACCCCAACCGAATTAGACGCGCTTGCGGCTTTGGTTGGCCAGGGGAGTTGACCGTAGTCATTATTGCACTTGTTCTATGGTTGGATCGAAATCCCACAGATCATCAAATGCGGCTGTACCATTGCGACCTGTTGTTACATAGCCTTTATTGCCAATGGCAAAACCTACGCCATAGGTTCGGGCTGCTCCTTCAAAAACACCCCGGGTCGTCCAAATATCGGTTGCTGGGTCATATTCCCAAACATCTCTGGTTGTGGCATCACCTAAGGTAATATATCCCTTTCCGTTGATAGCAAAGCCAACCGCATAACTACGCGCGATCGTTGACTGATCGGTGATGAAATCTAATTTCTGAGTCCATAAATCCTGAGCAGGATCATATACATACCAGTCTTTTTGCGACACAGCGTTGTTGTTGCCGGTGCCCAAATAAGCCATGTTGTTAATGACAAACGCAACGGCTGCTTTCCGTTTTGAACCACCATAGCTGGCAACTTTCGTCCAGGCATTGGCTGTGGGGTCATAGGCCCACATATCTTTCAGATAGTTTCCATCGAAACCAGTAGCCACATAGCCTTTGGTGCCAATCGAAAAGGCAGTTGCTTCCTGACGAGCCGTTCCACCAAAATCAGCAACCTGTTTCCAGGTATTAGTGGCTGGAGTGTACTCCCAAAAGTCTTTTAGCCGATCACTATTGACGTTAATACCAGTCCCGATGTAGCCTTTTGTACCAACGGAAAAACCTACACCAACATATCGCGCTGGTCCAGCGAAGTCCGCTTTTTGTGTCCAGGCATTTCGGGAAGGGTCATACGCCCAGAAGTCTTTGAGCCGGTTGTTGCTGGCGTCGACCCCCGTACCCATGTAGGCAATATTGGCGACAACGAAGCTGGAAGCTCCAAACCGACCTACGCCTTCTAATTCAGACTTTGTGGTCCAGTCGCCCAGAACGGAGACAGTGTCTGAAGTGCCGCAGCCGATTAGAACGCCTGCCCAGCCTACACATAGTAAGCCTAATATCCCGTTGACCCGTGAATGTTTCTTGTTACGGTTAGAGAAAGATGTCTCAGATGATACAGATTTCGACTGGGAGCTTTTAGCCGAAAGAAATCGAAAAGGTAAATGAATCATGAAATAACGAGCGTGAACAAACGAACGAAAACGTAAAGGTACACTGATTTGCTTTAAGAACGACGATTTTGCTATTTTGATTGCCCTGAATAAACAGCTACTGGGTTTAGTTCAGAGAGGGAAGCCTATTACATAATTCTGCAAAATTACTGCAAAGGAACCTTATGAACCAATGGCAATCTTTCATAAAAATTCTTAATAAATGGTAGTTGTGAGTACTATCTGTATACTGCTAAACGGCTACAGCATAAAGACCTTCTCTACGCTGTAGCCGTTGGAAACGAGATTGTTAAAAAATGTTAAGCATTAGAATGGTAAGGTTTTGAGCTGACGAACCATCAAGTGCCCACCTGCTTTACGCTGAATAGACGAACCAACCTGCAAAAGTGGATTGCTGTTCGCTGCTGCCTGACGCCCACCGGTAACACTACCTGAAATCTGACTCAGTGCTGCACTTAACAAGGCTTCTTTCGTGTCACCAAGGGGTAACAAATTTAAGGGTTCTTCCACTTCCACATTTGGCGTAAAACCCGTTGAATAGTCGGATGAGCCTGCGTTGTTATACGATTTGAACACGATGGGCTGCATACCCCATTTAATTACACCAGATTCGTCGGTAATCGTGATTGAGCCAACATTTTTACCATACGTGGTTGTACCAATGGTGGTTACGGTCATGTACGGGCGTAAGCCGTTGATAATAAGTTCGCTGGCTGAAGCTGTGTGGTCGGTAGTAAGCACAAATACACGTGATAAATTGCTACCAATATTCTGAGCTTTATTCAGGAAGTTCTGCACAAAAAAGCTCGAACCGTATTGTTTTTGTAATTGAGGAGTAATACTAGCGTTCCACTCTTCACGAAAATATAAATTACTGGAACTGATACCTTTACCGATCAAACTGGCCAGATTCGCTGAGGAGGATGTATAGCCACCTGGGTTGTAGCGTAAATCCAGAACTAATTCGTTAACGCCCTTTGCTTTAAAGTTGCTGAAAACAGCATCAACTTGGGCGTCGTACTCATTTGCTGAACTTCCATTCGCGCCGGGAACAAACTGGTTATAAACCAGATAACCTACTTTTTTGCTGCCAACTGTGTAGACAGAATCCAGAAAAACCGGATTTTCCTGAAAGGTAGTTGCGGTTACACTAATCGTTTTATCGGTATCTACCAGCGATTGCCCGCTGACACTTGCCAGACCAAACGTGTAGGTCGATCCTGAGAATAGCAGGTCAGAGTAATTTGTTGTATTAAGCAAAGTTCCGTTTACTTTCGAGATGATATCTCCTCGTTTCAGCCCTGCTTTTTCGGCTGGAGAACCTGGAAGAACATACAGCACCTGAGCAATGACACCCGTAGAGCCAGATGTCCGTAGATACAGATTATATTCCATTCCGGTAGTCGTGCTCTGCCCGCTCAGACTTGCCTCTAATTCATCGGCACTTTCTTCAATCCAGGAGAATCGGTCTCCCGTCGGGTTGGTTGTGGCGTCGTACTTATTCAGAAGAGATTCGAAAAAAAGATCGGGCGTCAGCGTTTTATCAGGATTGGCTGGGATTTTATCGTTCCAGTAATATACCTGCTGCATATTCTCCAGAATCCAATCATTAATGGTCTGATTCTCCGATGTTGACGTACCAGAATTAGTTTGGGGTTTAACATCATCGACTACTTTCTGACAGGAGGAAAGAGACAACAGTAATCCGGCTAGCAACAAACCGAAAATTGATTTTACCGACAAAGGGTAATTAGTATTCATGAGAGTATTATTCATAACTGGTTGTTCCATAGGTTTAATCGAGTACTTGAGCCTGTAAACTATACACACTTACGTGATGGGTAAAAGGTTTGTTGCATCAACCTGTCAGACGAATTGTGATTTAATAAGGATTTAACAAGCCAGATGCGTCAGATTAGTCTGGCGTGCAGAAAATAAAATGTAGATAGAGTGGTAACTTATAGCCAACGATAAGGTCTTGATAACCAATAGGTATATATAAGTATTCAGCGTTAGTGAAGGTATAAAAATAGAACACTCAAACCGCCCTGATCGTTCGTTTGGCCAGGTGTTTCTGCAGGTGAAAATCTTAATAATCGATGGACTTGTACTATTCAGAATTATGGTCGAAATCCGTCATTGATTTTAGGATATACCAGTATAATTTGATGATAGAGATGGATAGGAAATACAAGAAAGTATGGGTATTATAAAGTATATTTGGCAGAATAAACATAATTAAAGTAAGTAACCTGTGGAAAGACGTAATGCCTTAAAAGCGATAGCGGGTACTGTTGGCGGATTGATTAGCCTGCCAGCCTGGGCCAATGGCTGGACAGCAGAATCGGTCCGGTCGACTCAGCAAATTCTCTCGATTGGTCAAACGGAAGTGCTGGCTGAGATGGTCGAAACGATTATTCCCGCTACTGATACACCCGGTGCGAAATCGCTGAATGTACACCAGTTTGTACAGAAAATGGTAGCTGACTGTTATGATAAAGCTGCTCAGGATAAGTTTCAGGCTGGTCTGGCATCGCTGGATAGCTGGGCTCAGAAAGCGTATAACAAACCGTTCAGTGAAGGTGATGTGAGCCAGCGAACGGCGCTCTTAACGCAATTAGGGCAGTCGACGGATGCGGCACAAAAAGACTTCTATTCACTAGTGAAAGGCCTGACCATACGTGGCTACATGACCTCTGAATACGTTATGACAAAACTGACTCATTATCAGTTTATTCCCGGTCATTACAGTGGCTGTGTTCCCGTTCAGAAAAAAGTTATTTCGCAAGGAAAATAAACTATAGTGGCGGCCGCCGGAGCGGTCAGCCAATAGTCGCCAGTAAAACACACTTTTCAGCTGACGATTACCTACTTTACAAACCTATGTCCTATTTAAATATTGATGCTCAGGCGCTTAACACCTACGACGCCATTGTGATTGGGTCAGGAATCAGCGGAGGCTGGGCTGCTAAAGAATTAACAGGTAAGGGGCTTCGTACCCTGGTGCTCGAACGTGGACGCGATGTACGGCACGTAACGGATTATCCAACGACGAACAAGCAACCCTGGGAGTTCGAACATAGAAATCAACTCAGACGGGAAGTTCGCGATGCGAATCCGATTATCAGTAAATGCTACGCGTTTTACGAAGGTACTGAGCAGTTTTTTGTGAAAGATGCCGAACATCCTTACGTGCAGGAAAAACCCTTCGACTGGATTCGTGGCTATCAGGTAGGAGGGAAATCGCTCATGTGGGCGCGGCAAACGCAACGCTGGAGTGACTTCGATTACGAAGGACCCGCCCGCGACGGATACGCTGTCGATTGGCCAATTCGCTACGCTGACATTGCACCCTGGTATTCGTATGTTGAGAAATTTGCCGGTATTACGGGGAACAAAGATGGCATTGCGACCTTGCCCGATGGCGAATTTTTGCCTCCGCATGAGTGGAACTGCGTGGAAAAACATTTCCAGCAGAAAATGGCTGCTAAATATAAAGATCGGCCGATTATTATGGGTCGTGCTGCACATATTACCCAGCCACAACCCGTTCATTTTCAGCAAGGTCGTGCGCAGTGTCAGCATAGAACCATTTGCGAACGTGGTTGTCCTTTTGGTGGTTATTTTAGTAGTAATTCGTCGACAATTCCGTGGGCAGCCAAATCAGGTAAAATGACACTTCGACCAAATTCGGTAGTGCATTCCATTATTTACGACGAGAAAAAAGGTCGGGCAACGGGCGTTCGAGTAATTGATACCCAAACCAAACAAATGCAGGAGTTTTACGCCCGAATAATTTTCCTGAATGCAGCCGCGTTGAACTCAAATCTGGTCTTACTGAATTCGACTTCCAGTCGCTTCCCAAATGGGTTAGGGAATGACAGTGAGGTGCTGGGTAAATACGTGGCGTTCCACAATTATCGGGCAGGTATTTCTGGCGAATTCGATGGGTTTCTTGACTCAACAACTGACGGTCGGCGCCCGAATAGCCCCTACATTCCACGTTTCCGCAACGTATTGAAACAGGAAACCGATTTTCTGCGGGGTTATGCAGCTGGTTTCTCGGCTAACCGAATTTCCCGGGCCGATCAGAGTGGGGTAGGGTCGGATTTAAAAGAAAGTCTGCTGAATCCGAAATTGGGTGGTTGGTCTGTTGGCTCGCACATGATGGGCGAAACAATTCCGAAAGAAACCAATTACGTAGCCCTTGATCCGACCCTAAAAGATCCATTCGGAATTCCGCAACTGAAAATCTCCATCGTGTACGACGATAATGATGACAAGATGGTGAAAGATTATCAGGAGCAAATGACGGAGATGTTTACTGAAGCTGGTTTTAAAAACATTCGCGTTCGTGATGATAAACGGAATCCCGGATTAGACATTCACGAGATGGGCGGTGCCCGAATGGGAAAAGATCCGAAAACGTCAATCCTGAACAAATGGAATCAGGTTCATCAATGCAAAAACGTATTTGTGACGGATGGTGCCTGCATGACCTCGACCAGTACCCAAAACCCATCCTTAACCTACATGGCTCTTACCGCCCGTGCCGCGGATTATGCCGTGAAAGGGTTGAAAAAAGGATTAGTGTAACGAGGAATAAATTACCTGACAGGAGGCCATCCATATGAGTGGATGGCCTTTTCTGTAGAGACGAACCATGTTGGAACAACTAAAAACGGTTATTATAACTCGCTTTCCGGAGCTTATCAACGCATCATTCTCTCTGCTGACAGCCGGTTGGGATTCAGTCGCCGTTGATGTAGATGATCGGTTAATCTTTAAATTTCCCCGCGACGAAGAAGGTATCGAAGCATTGCGAAAGGAAGCCAATATGCTGGCTATTGTTCGCTCGAAGGTTACCCTTCCCGTTCCCAATCTCGAGTTTTTCGACGCTCCGCGGCCGTTTTCAAGGCACACCAAACTTAAGGGGGAACATCTGATTACCGCACAGTACGAATTGTTGAATGATTCCGCAAAACATAGATTGGCGAACGATATAGCGCGCTTTTATGCTGAACTTCATGCAATTGATCTTGCCTCCATGCAGGCTGTTGGAGCATCGGTAAGCGAACCTGGGCTTACAAATGAACAAATTTGGGCAGGAATTCACCCCATTTTACCTATATCCCGTCAAGCTAAAGCTCAAAAAACGCTTGAAGCCTGGGCGCAACTGCCACCTGATCCTTATGGAATTACGTATGGTTTCTTTGATGGGCATGGCTGGAACATGGCTTTCGATCATGAAGCCCAAAAACTAGCCGGCATTTATGACTTCGGCGATTCTGGTCTGGACGAGCTACACCAGGAATTTATTTACACAAACTTTATTTCGACTGAACTCACTTCACGTGTAATTAATAACTATGAAAAAATTACCGGGCGTGTAATTGATCGGGAACGAGTTTCAATACTGACAGGCGTACTGTTTTTAGGGGAATTAGCCGAAATGAGCGACGATCCTGATTATGCGGATGCCGTATTGGCAAATGCGCTGAACTGGCTTTCTGCCGAGGAATAAAGTTGTACTGGAATAATAAAAGAATGCTATAAATAGTTAATCTACCAGTGCAATTTCTACGATCACTTTTCCTTTATCGCCATATCTTTTTATTGCCTGTTCTTCGCTCAACTTCACTAAGCTATATTTCTTGTCAGTAAGCTCAATTGTTTCATTTATCTGCATGGGCGTGCCATTCACAACTAAATAATTTATCCTATTGATAAATGAAAATGTGCCGCTTCCGTTAAATTTTTGTGTATTAAGATTGACCTTCACGTTCTCTCCCTTCAGATATAATGTATTATCCTTCGAAGACCAAAATAATTTTGAGGCATAAAATGTACCGTGTATTTTGGAAGGATCAACTTTATCAGTTAATCTACTTTGTTCGATTGGTATCGTTAATTCCAAGCTATTGTTTTCAACAATTTCCTGATTTTTAAGCTGACTGGGTAATTGAAATTTGTTCAATAAGCTTGTAGAATCAAAAGACAGCGCCGAAGTAGTAAGGAGCAATGCGCCTAATGTGTTTACTTTTTTCATGGTATCGATTTGTTTAGTGTTTTCACTTGATATGATGCCATTTGTTGAAAAGGTGGCAGTTGTTGTATCAAAATTTGAAAACTTTTTTTCAATACCTTTTTCATTAGGTAAATCCGAAACACGAACCGATGGTACACTAGAGTTTTTTACTACTGATGGTTTCGTTTCCTCATTTGAATTAACGTGTATAAACGAAACAATGGCGATGTTCATAACTGTTGCTACAGTTGTGATATCACTCTTTATATAGTTTACAAAAAGAATTATTGATGAATTGGGTTTCGGAATGGATACGCCTGCGAAATCAACAATATTGATTGAAGATGATTTTTGTGGTTTTATCTCAAAGTTTTTTAATCCTTTTCTGAAAAAATGATTTATATTCCAAAATTTATCGGAGATCCAAAACAAGAATAATAAACGGGGTTTTCTCTTGTCCTCTTTTAGTTTATTTTTTAGAATTTCTCGAATTGTTTTTCGGGCTCTAGCGAAATGTGATTTTGATGTTCCTTCGCTTATACCCAATTCGGTCCCGATTTGAGCATGCGTGAAATGGTCAAATACATAAAGATTAAACACCAATTTATGGTGTTCGGGCAAGCGTCCAATAGCTTCTAAAAGTTCAGCCTCGGAAAAACTATTTTCTTCATTGTTTTGACTTTCGTTTTGGGCTTCAAGTGTAGGCGTGTCATAGGCCATTCTGTTTTCATGGTGCTTCTGTTTTTTCTGATCCCGGAGGTATTGTAAAGCTACATTCACGACTATGCGCCTTAACCAGGCTTCAAAAGGCCCTTTGCTTTCAAAACTTTTAGATTTATTAATAGCTACCAGAAAAGCATCATGTGCCAGGTCTTCTGCAATCTGCCTATTGGACGTATATCGGTAGCATACACCAATCATTTTAGCGATATTCTGCCGGTAAGTAGCTTCCCAAAAACTCTTTGGTACATCATTCATAATAGCAATGATGCTTTTTTTTCAAATGGTGGCAGTTTATGATGATTTTACCAGAAACAACTCTATTCGCCAGTTCGATGGAACGTAACGGATTTTACTTCTGCCAGGCTGAAAATACTCGATCGATTCTCGAAGCACAGAAAAATATCATGCCGACCCGTTGTCGGTTTAATAGGCACTGAACGTTCCTGCCAGGATTTCAATTTGCCAACGGGAACGGCAACATCGCCAATCGATTCACCTGTCGGGCTATCAATTCGGATTCGGATGGTTGTTCCCGGCGTTTCGGTGGTGAATTGAAAACGTAAATTATGAACACCCGTCATGTCAACCTGTTTAGCCATTGCGTAGGAAGACTGCTTAATGCCATTTAGGATTTCACCCCGGTTCAACTCCATCCCCTTATCGAAATCCTGACCCTGAAAAACAGGTGACCGTAGTACTTTTGTCGTTTGTCGAGTGAGGGGTTTAACGGATTTATATCCCCGGTCGGTATAGCTGGCTGACAAGATATAGGTTCCCGGTTGGGTCAGATCAACGTCAAATTGGCCTTCGGCGGGTAAGGGTTTAACAATAGGTTTATCGTTGGTAAGCGATAGTATATAGCGGACCATCTCGTCGGTCACGTCGGGGGCGAGTTGGGGATGGGCGCTCATGTTTGCTTCGCCCCAAATGCCGTGTCCGCCTTTGATAATTTTTCGGCTGAGAGTCGCTACCAATTCAGCTGATTTTTTCTGCCTTTGATAGCGTTCGGCAATCATCTGAAAACTAGGGCCGATTGATTTCGACGTAAGCGCATGACAACCTTTACAATCGCTTTCCTCAATCCAGGTCGTACCTCGTTGAAATTCAGACAAAATGGCTCCTGTTGGCGATTGATTGATCGCCCGGCTTGTTGGTAAATAAGTAAGGTTTACATTGATCGCTTTCGGATCGATACGCCGATCTTCCGGATCGATTACCCACACCCGATAAGTCATTTGTGGCGTTTGCAACAAACCAGTGTCTGCCAATTCAACCTGTACAGCCGGGGGCGTATTTCCGACCAGAATAGCCGTTTCAGCAGACGAAGTAGCCCCAGCTTTATCCGTGACAACCAACTTAATACGATGTTTGCCTGGTTTCGTCAGAACGGTATTGATGTCGACGGATGTATAGGGTAACGCCTTCCCATCGGCAAACCATCGATAAGTCAGCACATCGCTCTGATCGTAGTCCATTGATTTCTGAGCTGATAGTTGAACGCGCATCGGCGATGGACCGGCATCCGCAGCCGCGCTGATTGTAGCAATTGGTGGGCGGTTGCCTGCGATATAATCGATTCGCACTAAGCGGGAGTCTTTATTTCCGCCCCAGAGCGAGCCATGTTCAATAACATATAAGGCACCATCGGGGCCAAATTTTAGGCTCATCGGTTTGCGGAATGTGGCCGATGGCATGAACGGCTCGATACGCTCCAATTTCTTTTGTTCCGTCAGCGATACCACTTTCAGCCAATTCCGCATCCAGTCTGCAATGAACAATTTTCGGTCGAAATAGGCTGGGAATTTGGTTTTTGAGGGGTTAGTTGAATCGTAGTAATAAATCGGCCCCATGATAGCGGTTCGCCCTCCGGCCCCGAGTTCAGGAAATTCGGCGGAGTTATCGTAAGGATACCAGATCATCGGTTTCTGAGAAGGTGGCAGTTCCCGTAAGCCCGTATTATTTGGCGACGAATTGATAGGATGCAAAGGGTCGATTTTTTCAAGTATGGAATCGGTGGCAAAATTGACTTTTGCATAGGCCTCATTATCACCAATAACCAACGGCCAGCCATGAAACCCTGGTTTTGCGGCCTGATTAAATTCATCGTACCCTCGTGGGCCCCTTGGCTGGCTATCACTCGCGTCGGGCCCTACTTCGCTCCAGTATAACAAATCCGTATCCCGATCAACCGTAACCCGATAAGGATTCCGACAACCCATGATATAAATTTCAGGGCGGGTTTTATCTGTTTTGGCGAAGAGATTTCCGGCTGGGATTGTGTAGGAACCATCGGGTTCGGGGTGGATACGTAATACTTTACCCCTCAAGTCGTTCGTGTTGGCTGATGATCGTTGGGCGTCGTACTCTTCCCGGCCTGGACGCTCGTCGCTGGGGGAATAGTTGGTGCCAAATGGATTACTATTGTCACCTGTGGCAATGAACAGATTACCGTGTTTGTCGAAGGCCATTCCACCACCAGCATGACAACAATGCTGTGAGTCGGGTATTTCAATCACGACCTTTTCAGACGATAATCTAAGCGAATCGCCCTGCATCGTAAATCGGGAAACGCGGTTTGCTTTGCCCTGATTAAGAGGAGCATAAAATAAATACAACTGATTGTTCTGGCTGAAATCCGGATCTAGAACAATGCCTTGCATTCGCGCTTCGGTGGCCATACTAACGGGGATTTTAGCCAGAAGCCGGGTATCTTTTTGTCGAACGTCATATACCCAAACTCCGCCGGTCATGGTAATAAAATAGACGTTGCCGTTGGGTGCAATGTCCATTTCAATCAAATCGGGCATATTACTAGTCAAAAAGACTTTACGGAATCGATGTTCATCAGGAGCGTCGGTAGGAGGAGTATCCTGTTGAAAGGATAACAATGGCCCAACGACTGCCAGCAGGAGCAGGAGCAGCAGATGCCGTTTGACTCGTTTCATGATTCGGTAAGGTTTAGCAAGGTTTGCTCACAAGAGGCATGAAGTAGTGAAAATTACTGATGAGCCGTAAAACGGGCTTTGTAAGTATTTGAAGGCCCTTTGACGCTTTTGTGGGAAACAACTGCTAACCTGTGTAAGTCGACGTCTATTTTATTTTATCAAATGATGCATAAACCTGCTTTCGGCCTGACTGGCCTGCTTGCTCTTGTCGTAACATTGAAGTGCCTGGGCGAAACGAATCCTGGCAAATTACCGGCTCGTTCGCATACTGTGAAAAAAGACGCCCAACTTGCGTTAAAATTACCAGCTGGTTTTTCGGGGACCATTGTTGCTGAAGATTTAGGAGCTCCCCGGCACATTGCCATCACGAAGACGGGCGATATCTACGTAAAGCTCAATAAGTTAAAAGATGGAAAAGGCATCTATCGTCTGCGCGATACCAACAACGATGGCCTGATCGACGAGCGGGTTGGCTTTGGCGATTATCCGGGAACGGGCATCGCTATTAAAAATGATTATTTGTATACATCGTCTAATAGCAGTGTTTACCGCTATAAACTCAATAGTAAACAAGAAGTAGTAGATACAGAGCAGCCTGAAAAACTAGTGTCAGGCCTGCGAGAGAAAGATCGCGATAAATCGAAGTCGATAGCGCTTGATAATCAAGGGAATATATACGTTAATGTGGCGTCGGATAATGATCCTTGCCGTGAGCCCGGAACGGGTAAAGGTATGATGCCCTGCCCCTTGGTGGATACAGCGGGTATCTGGAAATTTAAGGCAGACGTCCCGAACCAGGCACCTACCGACGGTGTGCATTTCGCGAAGGGACTGAAGAACGTCGTGGGACTCGACTGGAACGGTAAAACGAATACGTTGTTCGTGTTGCAGCACGGTCGGGGCAAGTTCGATGATTTTTACCCGCAATATTACACCCCCCAAATGAGTACTGAGTTGCCTGCCGAAACGATGTATGAACTACATCAGGGTGATGACGCTGGCTGGCCGTATATCTATTATGATCCCATTCAGAAGAAGAAGATTTTAGCCCCTGAATATGGCGGTGACGGCAAGAAAACGGGCGGTGAAAAAGCAATAAATCCAGCAGCAGCTTTCCCTGCACACATGGGCCCGAATGCGCTATTGTTTTACACAGGAACAGCGTTCCCTGAACGGTATCGGAATGGCGCTTTTATTGCGTTTCATGGTCAATCACAACCACTTAAAAAAGGGTATCTTGTTGGTTTCGTGCCGTTTAAAAATGGCAAACCATCGGGGCCTTGGGAAATCTTCGCCGATAATTTTGCCGGGATTGATCTGGAAAAACCAACCGGCCCTGTTCAGCATCGCCCCTGCGGACTGGCGCAAGGTCCCGACGGTTCTTTATATGTAACAGACGATCTGAACGGTACGCTTTTTAAGATCAGTTATACGGGAGCTAGTCAGGGTAAAAAAGCGAATATGGCATCGAAAAAGAAGTAGCAATTTTGTCCTGCTGACGCAAAAAGCATCTCCACGATTCTTTGTTCATAGATAAGGAAAGTCTAAGATGCTTTTTGCGTCAGCAGGACAAAATCGTTATTAGAATCTATTTAGTTCCGACAAATAAACCAAGTTTGTCTGTTATCTAACCTGTCATCTGAACGGAATAGGGGCCTGTAAATTTCAATTTACCATCCAGTCGAATCTTTTTCACTGTGATATTATGATCAACGGTTACCGTATGTCCCGTATTGACTTTTACATACTCATTGGCAAAAGGAACCCGCCCAATTGTCCACACATTTTTGTCCTGCCAATTACCCGACGCGACTGTTTCTACTGTATCTGAAAATAGCGATACGGTGGGGAATTGACGGAAAAGTAACGAATTGGTTGTCGTTGGATTTGTACCAAACCAATCATTCAGAACGTCAGAATAAACCCTTCTGAAATCGATTTGCATCGGGATTTCTTTGTTGCCAAACTGGCCTGTTAAATTTGCCAGATCTGGGTTTTGACCAATTGTCCGGTGTTTTACATTGCTGCCAAATACAAACATTGGAGCCGCAACACCATGATCGGTGCCTTTGGAATTGTTAGAATTGGCGCGACGGCCAAATTCAGAAAACGTCATTCCAATCACTTTATCTTCAATGCCTTGCAACTTTAAATCCTGTTGAAACTTGCTGATCGCAATCGACATTTTTTGTAACAGCAATGCGTGCGTTCCCAGCGTGACATCTGTATCAACCTGTGTTGAATGCGTGTCGAAGCCACTTAGCGAGACGAAATAAATTTTGGTTTTTAGCCCGCCATGAATTAAACGGGAAACAATTTTTAACTGGTCGGCAAGTGTATTTTTTTCTGTAACATCGGGGTAGGTAACCATATTCTGCCCGGCATCAGCGGCTCGCTTGATTTCTGTTGCATAACCTACTGATAGCACCTGTTGCTGCCGAATAAAGGCAATCAAATCGCCAGCATCACAGCAGGGCAAGTCACCAGGAGAAGGCGTTCCACCAGAGCCCACTAATTGATAAAAACTATTCGGATCACTAAGGGCAATGCCCATCGACTGCTGGCTGCCGAGTAGAGCTGTTGAGGTAAGGTAACCTATCTGAATAGCCAGTGGGTCTTCCATTTGCGTGTTCGGATACCCGACCGGATAGCCTGGATACCGGTTTTGGAGATATCGACCAGCCCAGCCTGAATTAGAAAGCTGATCCGAATCAACAGCTGTCATCCAAATGTCAGTGGATCGGTAGTGAGATTGATCAGGGTTCGGATAGGAAACCGAATGAATAATTGAGAGCTTCCCATTATTATACAGATCGCGCATGCCCGACATGGCTGGATGAAGGCCTGTCGCTGGATTACCATCAAGGGGCAATATGGCGTTTTCGGGGATGGCAATATTGCTTCGTAAGCCCGTATAAAGTGAATACTGATCGCGCGGAATAACCGTATTTAGACCATCGTTACCCCCATTAAGGTAAATAATGACCAACACTCGATCAGATGCCAGAGCCGCCGTTCCTAACAAAGATTGAACCAGTGCTGACTGGTAGGACATGGCTTTCATCCCAAAGCCATCCAGCATCACCGGCAGAAGCGTTGCCGAAGCGGCTCCTAAAAAGTCTCTACGTTTCATAAAATAGTCGTCAGTCGATAGTGGGGATATGCGTTAATTAAGGAGCGGATTGGCAATTGTAAACCCACCATCGACTTTATCAAAACAGGTCATATTCATTCATGCATAGCATGTATTTCATTAAATTTTGTAATTGGTAGAGGTTGTCAAACGGAAATACTGAAAGAATAATTGTATGAGAGAGATTATGCTGATTATCGCAAATCTTAAATTTAATGTTTACTGAAGAAGAGTAAGATTAAATAAACTTTAAGGTATTTAACAGCCCATAAATCTCTGGTTTACACTCAAGTGGCCTTTAAGCAATATGATATTCGGCCATGCGTAGCATATATTGCATGAGATTTTGCAAGCGTGATAGAACCTCATATCGGGCACCGCCATCGTTTGGATTGGTTCGGTAAGCATTCCATTGAAACGTCCAGGATGTACGCGGAAGACCCTGCATCATGATGGTATCGATCAGGAAATCTTTTTTGGCTTGAACCAGCTCGAAAACGAATAGATTCTTCGAAAAAGCGGCCAAAATATCCACTGTAGAGATTGCCGGGGTTCCGGCTACGTCCGAAAAATTAGGTTGAATCGACGTGGCCCAGGCCAATACATCGATACCCATCAAATAATTTGGTTCGATTTGAAGGTAACGTAGCACATAGGCATCTGTGTACTGGTATCGAAAACCTATAGTCGTTGTATTGATCCAGATTCTTGTATAACCTGTCTCATAATAAGGCTCGTAACCAAATACTGAAGGTTGATCCAGGAGGGGCATAAGCATATCCTGCATCTTGTAAAACATGAAATCGGTATAATTTAAGAACCCGGTATAATGCGTAACAGCATCCGGAACGGGTTGATTAAATAACCGCATGGAACCCACGGCCACTTCGACAGGCGATTTAACCAATGCCCCCATGTTCGCCGTATCGAAAAATACCTCACTCGTTAATAATTTGACAATCAGTCCCTGGATATCGTAATTACTGGTAACGAAAAATTGGGCCAGTGGAATAATGATGTCTGTCTCTATAGTTGGCGAAACATTCGGATTGACAAACCAGCGATAGAGTTTTCGGCAGATATACCGGGCCGATGCTGGATGGTTTAGCAGCATGGTTATCAGATCGTCCAGTTCTGCGTCTCCGGCTGTAACGGTCGGCGATGGATTGGTCGATCGACCTGTAATGACCGTATTGTTGTAATGGGCTGAAAACGTTTTATTGGTACTATCGTGGTTTGCCAGTGAAAATACGGTGGTAAAACTCGTTGATCCATCCAGTTCGTAATTCGTATATTCCCAGCCTGTTAGCACTTTGGCTGCGGCTTTTACATCATCTTCCGTATAGGTTTTATTGCCCTCAAAATCGAAAACACCAACTGTAAAGAGTTCCTGAAGCTCACGTGCGTAGTTTTCGTTCGGATGCCCGACAATATTTTCATTCCCGTTGAGGTAGCGAAGCATAGCCGGATCTTTGGTGATCTGGATTACCAGACTTCGGAAATTTCCCAGCGCATTATTTCGTAGCAACAGAAGATATTGATACAGAAATCGGTAATCGCCAACCGTTTCACGGGTTGACACGAAATGGTTTTGCCAGAATAAGGTTAGTTTATCCAGCAAACTAATTGGAGCCGTTTGGGAGGCCATCATGCCCAACCACCAAAGACTTATATAATGGCCAAGCTCAAAATTGCGGCTGTGGATGAACGGCTTATCCAGATACGTTTGCCCAGCTGTCGGTTGAAAGGCATTCAGGTCGATAGGGGGCGATGGCGAATAATTCGCATTCGAAATGAGAAGCTGTACGGCCTGTGTAGCTGTCAGACCGGTAAAACTGGATATCTCGGCGTGGGTAGGGCCAAACGTTGCCCGCCTGAGCAAATGAGCGGCTGTTGTTGCCGTCAGCGGTGTTGTATAGGTAGCCAGAGAAGGCATTTTAGTGCATCAGGTTGTTCCGGTAAGAAAAAAGAGGAATATTGCCACAGTGGTTAATTGGATGCAATCTGTTGCCAGTTTTCCAATAGAAACCATGAACTTTTCTATACAAAAAGTGAGCCGTTTTGCGGTTCTTGCACATTTATGCACTTCGATACCCTTGCTCTGCATGCTACGCAACAACCTGACCCAGTGACTGGAGTGGTGGTTCCCCCGATTTATTTGTCAACAACGTATGCCCGAAACGAAGCCAATGAGTTACCTGCCAATTATATCTATACCCGTCCCAATAACCCCACTCGCGAGGCATTGGAAAAGGCGTTGGCCGCATTGGAAGGAGGACTCATTGGAATGGCATTTGGATCGGGTCAGGCGGCTACAATGACGTTGTTTCAGGCCCTTTCGCCCGGTGATCACGTATTATTATCAACCGATGCGTATCATGGTACGCCCGCTTTGCTGGAACAGGTGTTTCATCCCTGGGGGCTTACGTATACTCGTGTCGATATGCGGAATTTGGATGCCGTTCGGGCGTCGGTTCATGAAAATACCCGCGTAATCTGGTGCGAAACGCCGTCGAATCCGATGATGGATATTGCTGATTTACAAGCTATCAGTCAGATTGCTCACGATGCCGGGGCCATTTGTGTATGCGACAATACGTGGGCAACTCCCGTGCTGCAACGCCCTTTTGAACTGGGATGTGATGTGGTTATGCACTCAACGACCAAATACCTGAGCGGTCATAGTGATGTATTGGGGGGCGCCTTGATTTTTAAAGAAGACAATGAGTTTACACAGCGAGTACGGCTACTACAAGGATTGTCTGGAGCGGTGCCATCGCCTTTCGATTGTTGGTTGGTAAGTCGGGGAATCAAAACGCTGGGCGTTCGGGTGCGAGCCCAAAGTGCAACGGCGCAGCAGCTTGCCGATTTTTTAACTAGTCATCCTGCTATCGAAAAAGTGCATTATCCAGGTTTGGCAAACCATCCAAATAAGGACCTGATTCAGCGGCAAATGCACGGGCCGGGGGCCATGTTGTCGGTGCAGGTAAAAGGTGGGGCCGAAGAAGCACTGCGATTTATTGGTAAACTAAAACTATTTATTCGGGCTACCAGCCTTGGCGGAGTTGAAACCCTGATCGAGCATCGAGCAACTGCAGAAGGGCCTCACTCTACAACACCTAAAAACTTACTCCGTATTTCGGTGGGACTTGAACACGCCGGCGATCTGCTGGCCGATCTGGCTCGGGCGCTGGACTAACTTACCGAAATCGTTTAGGGACAATTTTCGGCATTGGCTTCAGAAAGATCTGTGGTTCATCTGGCTTCAGGTACTTCTGATATGAACGGAGAATTATGTACTGTGTCGAAGAATCCGGGACTTTTATTGGCATATTGTCCAACGTAGCTCGCATCACATTTTTAGGGTCATTCGGGTGTCTATAAAACGAGTTATTGGGTCGGGCGTTGGGCATTATATCGGGTGGAAAAACCTTGGGTAGGGAGTCGCGTCGAATTATGGACGAAGGTACCTGCGCATAGGCAATGCCGGTTAGTAGCAGAAAAAATAAACAGACAATTTTCATGATTGTATAGGTTGAAAAGGTAGCTTACTGATTAACAGACCCAACTGTTTGTAAAATCGTTGCATTTGTGTTGTGAATAGACCTACGAACTAAAGAATAAGCGACGCGGTTTTCTAGTCGAATTGAATCAGCCTACTACAATGAAAATTGCGCTTATTTCAACCTCATCGCGCAAGAATAGCAACTCGCTACGCTTTGTGAAGTATTTGCGGCATCTTCTGGAAGAAGAAGGACCGCATGAGGTTTCGATTATAGATTTTGAGGAATATGATATCCCACTCGTGGGGCAGGGTTCAGTAAAAAAAGATGAGCTAACGCCCTTTCAGGAACGACTGATTAGTGCCTGGGAAGCCGCCGAGCTGGTCATTTTTGCCATGCCTGAATACAACTGGACTGCACCCCCGCAGGCAACGAATGCGATCCACCAGTTAGGAGGTCCGTCGTTTAAGCATTTGTTCGATAATAAGGTATTTGCGATGGTCGGTATTTCCAACGGCCGGGGAGGGCGGCAACCGGCGCTCGACATGACTACCGTTGTGAACAAGATTATTAGCTTCACCAATAGCTATTCCATTGTGTCACCAAAGCTATACGAATCGCACGAAACGGCGAATAACCTTGATGAACATAGTCGATTTGTTGGCCATGAGATCTACGAGCGGACGGTGCGGGCGTTTATGGACTATACGCTGAATGTGGCCCAGCGCTGGACAAGTCCAAGTTTGGTAGAGAAATAATGTGTGGTTGAGTAAGCTTTATCTAGTGAAAATAGCTTACTCAACTAGTACTCGTACAACCGACTGACGCGACTCTGCAGCTGCTTTGAGTAAATACGTTCCGGAAGGGATCTTTTCCAGCGCCCATTCAACCTGTTTTTTCCCTGAGAAAGAGGGTATCTGATACGAACGAACTGCCCGACCAGAAGCATCCAATAAATCGACCTGAACCCCCGACCGTTCGGGCTGGTCAAGTTCTACACGCAATCGGTCTGAAACTGGATTGGGGACGACCCGAATCGACAACGATTCAGTTGGCTCAGAAAGGGCTGTCAGAATGAAATTGAACGGGTCGGATGGGGGCGAAGCGCAGCCATTTTGCGTCACAACTACGTAATACTGACCACTGGCATAAGGAATTAATGTAGTGCCAGTGGCATTCGGAACGGGCGCATCGGGATTACTCCCTGAACGAATATACCATTGTATACCCGTCGTCTGATTCACGACCAGCGTACTATTCGCCACCTGAGTTACGATTGGCTTAACCGGGAGTGGGTTTATCGATTTCAGTGAGACAAATATCGTATTCGTAGTACATCGATTACTGTCGCGGACACTCACCGTGTAGGTTCCTTCAGTTAATCCCGTCTGCGTAGCTACAAACGGCTTAAGTGTATCCAGGCGCTCGGTCATCCAGTAATAGGTAAATGGTTTTTTGCCGCCTGCTACTACGATGGTCGCTTCGCCATTGCGGCCACCTGCACAGCTAACATCTTTCACTTGACCTGCCGAAAGCGTGAGCGCGTTGCCATCCGTAATCACGGCCGATACGGTATCACTACAGCCTCCATCATCTACGACGCGTAAACGATACGTGTTGGGCGTCAGTGTCGTGATCTGGCTATTTGTCTGTAAATTCTGACCCACAACTTGATATCGAATTCCGGTTCCGGTCCCTCCTGTGCTGGCCAGTTTTACAGATCCCGTTGGACACGTACAGCAGGTTGCTGGTACTGGACTCGCCTGGGCTTTCAGTGGATCGACTTTTCCAACAGTCACGGAAATTAAGCTGGTACAGCCATTCGCATCCGTTCCGACAACTGTATAATTCCCCAATGCAATGCCACTCAATATATTACTGGTTTGTGGGGTTGAGTTGGCTGTTGCCTGATAGGTTACAGCACCTGTTCCTCCCGAAGGAGTTACGATAATAGAACCCGTATTAGGACCTGAACAAACGACTGGTTTAGAAACAGCGGTTAACTTTAATTGAGTTGGCTGACTGATCGTTACAGATTGTTTACCCTGGCATCCATTACCGTCCTTGATGGTAACGGTATAGCTAGTTGGTGCCAGACCCGTGAATTGGGTTCCTGACTGGAAGGCCCCGGTTCCAAGCTGGTATTGATACGGTGGGGCACCGCCCGTAACAGCTACATTAATACTACCATCGACCGACCCCGCACATCGGGTGGGGGTTGGGGTCAGATTAATCGAAAAGGGGGATGGCTGACCAATGCGGACTGGTATAAAAAGCACACAGGTATTGTTGTCTGATACAATTAGCGTATAGGTTGTATCGGCCTTAATGTTGATGAATGTTCCGCTTTCCTGAGAAGGAGAGCCTTGTATTGCGTATCTGTATCCGCCTACACCCCCGCTAGCTTTGGCGATAAAAGCACCATCTGTACCACCAACGCATTTCGTATTAATAATCGAAATAGAGGCAGATAAAGAAGCGGGTTCTTGTACTTCAGCAGTTGTTTTGAGCACACAGCCTTTTGTGTCGCGCACTGATAATGAATAAGTTGCGGCCCTCAGATTTGTAAAAAAGTTTTCTGCTCGATAGCCTTGTTCATTCAACTGATACTCTAAGTTTCCTACACCACCAGTTGTACCAATCGAGATAGAGCCTGTGAAATTCCCAAAACAGGATGGGTGGTTTATAGTGATAGAAGCTTTAATTGGGTTAAATACCTGAATTGTACCAGTAGCCGTTGTGGTGGTGGTAACGGTGCCTGTAGTGCTGGTTGCGGTCGAACTGGTACCCGTTGAGCTGGTAACCGTCGTACTCGTTACCTGACAGCTAGCGGTGTAGGTAGTCGTTTGGGCAGGATTGACCACAATTGAACTCCCTGTCTGGTTGGTAGACCAACGAAGGGTTCCTCCAGTGGGGCAGCCAGAAGCGGTCAGACTAACGCTCGTTCCGGCACACACCGTTGCGGTAGTACTAACCGATACAACCAAATCGGTTGGTGCGGCTGAAGGGGCCGACGCAGCAACTGTGCCAGCCGATAAGGAGACGATCAGCCCTGCCAGTACGAATACAAGCCTGCTGCTATTACGACATAAAAAACCGCAGAGAGCATGTAAATAATGAATCATGTGGAAAAGAGGAAGCCTGACAGGCAAAGATAAATTCTTCACTGGCGAAACTGAGGCTACAGAAACGTATTTCGGCACAGCTTCGCCCGCTTTATTTACTGATTGGAGCCTATTGCTAAGAAGGTAGATTGAGTTGCGGGTAGGAGTCCTTCCCTAAGTACGCTTAATAAAACAATCCCCAGTCGTCGGGAGCATCATTATCTTTATCGAAGCTATTGACCCAGGCAACAAACAAGATGCGGAACTGCTCTATTTCATCACGAAGAACATTCAGGTAAGCCGTCGTAACCAGTTTTTCGGCTTTACAATAAGAGGTCTGTGCTAATAATTCACGAGCATGCATTTTGATGATAACCGCATTTTCCATGCGCAGGGTATACAAATCCCCCCCTTCAGCACCCACAATTTTGGGAGCCAGCATCATAGCATTTGCCAGCATTTGCTCGTGCATCATCAGTACATCGTCTTCTTTATTAATGGTTTCGACAATGGCCTGCGTGAGCTCCATGAGTTCATTCGCCTTCCGTAGAATAGGCAAATTCTTGATGCGCCGATTTTCAGCCTCCATTTCGGCACGAGCTTCTTCCGGGTCGTAATCTTCATCAAAACCGTCCCAGTCTAAGAAGCTGTCGTCATCATCTTCATCGTCAAAGTTCATCGCAAGATGGGCAAAGGGAATGAATACCTTCGGTTTGCCAAAGTAACACAATCGTTTGCCAAAAACAAACCATTAATCGTCAAAAATAGCACGTTGCCAGGAAATTAATAGAAGGTTTATTTTGCAGATACGGCTGATTTACAAAGTTTTTATGGCAAATGAGTCGATGTCAGCACGACGCCTTAGTCACCTGATCTATCGTATTTTGTGAAGCATATAAAAAGCCTGATTGGCCTGATTTTTCTGGAAATCCTGACTTAATTGTCTGGTAGGCGGAAGTTAAGGTTTGATCGTTCGGGCTCGGATAGCAGGCGTAATTTCCTGATCGACTCGCAGCGGCTTATATTCATCGGTAAACCCGAGTTCGGTTGGTGATTTGCCTACCCAACTACTTTGTTTTCCACTGATTTGAATCGTCAACGAAGTCGGATCAATCGTCATTATCGAAAATAAAGAGTCTTTGTAAGGACATGTCCTCGACATTGATGGGTGAGCCTGATGAATGGCTGCCGAATAGCTTTCATGGGCAAACTTGTCGCCAATCCAAAAGTAAGAAGCTGAGTTGATGGTTAGGTAGGGAATTCCTTTTTCGTAAAGCAAACTATCGACATGGCTGTGACCGTTGATCGCTAAGACGACCTTATCGGCTGCGTTAGCGAGTAGGTCCTGTATGTCGGCTGCATTATCGACTGATAACGCACCCATCAAGGGTTGATGCGAGAGGATGATAATAGGTCCGTCCAGTTCCTGAAGTTTGCTTTTCAGCCAGGCCGTTTGCTCGGGATTAATGTAGGCAGGATAACCGCCTTTATGAGTTGGCGATCCGGTATCATTTCCATCCAGTACAATAAACCATACACCCTTGATTTTGCGGGTGTAATACCGCCCGGGCATGCCCCATGTGTCGATACACTGTTGTTTTGTATGCCCGGAATCCATGTCATGATTGCCGATCACGTGAATGCGGGTTTCGTGCGCTCGATTGAAGTGGTCGATAATCGGCTTGTTTTTTTTATTCGGGAAGGCAAAATCGCCTAGTTGAAAAATCCCGTCGACTTTAGCGGTTTTACTGTGACTCAAAAATGCGTCTAACCGACTTGGTGCATCGTGCATGATATCGTGATGCAGATCTGTAATCAAACCGAGTTTTATGGGCTGGGCTAGTTTAGTAACACGGCTTCGGGCCAAGGCAGGAATTGGTAACGAAAGGCTCATCGAGGTACCGATACGTATAAAATCTCTACGGCTAAGCTCGTTGGCTAATTTTACTGGCTTGTTTTTCATGGATAAGCTCGAATTGTTCCTAACTCGGTATGTTTGCAAGATAATAGTAAATGTTCGGGATTTATGGTCTCGTTCGATTCCATCATACAGCATAAATTCGCACAATCATGATTAGAATGGTCGTTTTCGATATGGCAGGAACTACGGTTAATGAGAACAACGTAGTTTACAAGACGTTGCAAAAGGCGATCAACGAAAAAGGGTACGATTTTTCGCTGGATGAGGTGTTAGCCGAAGGGGCAGGGAAAGAAAAACTTCAGGCGATCAAGAGTACACTTCTGTTAAGGAATATCTCGGATGATGCGGTAGCGAACGCGGTATTTGCCCGGTTCCTTTCGCTCCTCAATGACGCTTACAGAACCCAGGAAATTACCGAACAGGCCAACGCTACGGCCTTATTTCATGCCTTACGAAAAAAGGCGATTTTTGTTGTATTGAATACCGGCTACAATCGGCAAACGGCCGAATCGCTGGTCGAAAAAATTGGGTGGAAAAAGGGTAGTGATTATGACCTATTAGTGACCGCATCAGATGTTCCGAAAAATCGCCCTAGCCCCGATATGATTCTGTTCGCTATGAAGCAGTTGGGCGTTGCCGATGCGGCTGACGTGATAAAAGTTGGCGATTCTGCCATCGACGTTGACGAGGGTAAGAATGCAGGCTGCCGAATCAATATTGGTATCACAACGGGTGCGCACACCTACGAGCAATTGCGATCTGCCAATCCTGAATTCATTGTCGATAATCTTATGGAGGTATTATCAATTGTTGAGCAGGATGCGAGCCACCCAGTTAGTTTTTAGGTTGAGTAATTCCTGTTGGTAGTAGAAAACGATTGTTTTCAGCCTTTTATCAAGGCTATTTAATTCAAGTTCATGACTACAAGACGAACGTTTCTTAAGAAAGCTGGTGGTTCCGTAGCACTGGCAAGTATGTCGCCCGCACTGGCTACAACTGCGGCTCCTAACCTGAACAGCGCAGCAAGCGACGATCTATTTAAATTGGGAATGGCGGGCTACTCGTTTGTTCATTTTAACCTCGATCAGGCATTGGAGATGATGCGGAAGGTTGATGTACACTATTTGTGTATCAAAGACTTCCATCTTCCTCTCAATAGTAATGAAGAGCAGATCAAAGCCTTCCATGAAAAGCTGAAGCAATCGAATGTAACGGGCTATGCTGTAGGACCGATCTACATGAAATCTGAACAGGAGATCAATAACGGATTCGAATATGCGAAGCGCGTTGGGGTAAAGCTGATCGTGGGTGTGCCGAACGAAGACCTGTTACCCTTGATCGAAAAAAAGGTGAAGGAATATGATATGCGATACGCCATCCATATTCATGGCCCGGACATCAAACTCTGGCCGAACGCTTCGTCTGTAATTAACGCGGTGAAAAATCTAGATTCCCGTATCGGCCTTTGCTTCGATATGGGACACGATGCCCGTTTCGGCGACGATCCGATTGCCGATCTGGAGAAATACGCCAAACGTATTTTTGACATTCACTTAAAAAACGTAAGTGCGGCCACGAAAGAAGGAAAGACCTGTGAGTTGAGCCGGGGTGTCATCGATATTCCCGCGTTTGTGGCAATGCTACGGAAGATAAAATACGACGGTAGTTGCAGTCTGGAGTACGAAAAAGATATGAAAGATCCGTTGGCTGGTATTGCTGAATCGGTCGGTTATTTCAAAGGCGTTTGCGACGCCACAAAATCAGGCAAACGAAAAGCATGAAGGAAGTGATGAGTTGGCTGGCGCCTAATTATTGCTTTCGCGTAAGCCCACTCATCACTTCCTTCATCGTTTATCACTTATCACTCACAAAAAGTCATGGAAAGCTCGCGGAGAAAGTTTATGAAAAAAGCGGCCTTAGGCACGGCCAGTATTACGATAGGAGGGCTAGGAATGTCGGCCAAAAGTTACGCTAAAATCATTGGGGCTAACGAACGGCTGAATGTGGCGATCGCGGGTTTGGGCCGACGATTAGGGGCTTATTATGAGCCAATCGGTAAAAAAGAAAGCAATGTAGAACTCGTTTACCTCTGCGATGTCATGAAGAAGCAGCGGGAATCGGCAGTTCAGAAATTTTCCAAACACATATCCTATACCCCGAAACTGGAAAACGACATTCGCAAAGTTATTGCTGACAAAAACGTGGATGTGCTCTTCAACGCGACACCCGATCACTGGCATGCGCCGGGTACGTGGTTGGCGGTTCAGGCAGGTAAGCACGTTTACGTGGAGAAACCGTGTAGCCATAACCCCCGCGAAGGCGAAATCCTGACCGAACTTCAGAAAAAATCGGGTAAAGTTATTCAGATGGGAAACCAGCAACGCTCATCGCTGGAGTCGATTGACATTATCGGACAAATTCATAACGGTGTGATTGGCAAGCCATTCAAAGCGGTTGCCTTTTATGCTACGGCTCGTGGGGAAGTTCCGCATCAGAAAAAAGCCCCCGTTCCTGACGGCCTCGATTGGGAATTGTTTCAAGGGCCTGCTCCACGTCGGGAGTACACGTCTGAAACCTGGGATTACAACTGGCATTGGTATGGCTGGTTGTACGGAACTGCCGAAACTGGTAACAACGCAACCCACGAATTGGATGTAGCACGTTGGGCCTTGCAGGTTGAGTACCCCGAACACGTATCGGTTGAGGCTGCCAAACGGTATTTCGTTGAAGATGGTTGGGAGATGTACGACACGATGGATGCTACTTTCCGATTTCCGGGCGATAAGATCATCAAATGGGATGGTAACAGCCGCAACGGACAAAAAACGTTCGGCAGCGACCGGGGAACGTACATTTATGGTACTAATGGCACCGTGTATGTAGACCGTGATGGTTATACACTGTACTCGCGTGATGGCAAGGTTATCAAGGATAGCAAGTCGAAAGGAACCGAAGCGGGAACAGCGTTAGGCGGTGGTGGAGATATGACGACCCGTCACGTTGTCAATTTCTTCGAGGCTATTCGGGGCAAAGAGAAACAGGCATCGCCCATTGCCGAAGGGGCAAAAAGCGTGCTGCTCTGCCATCTGGCGAATATTGCTTATCGTACGAATAAATCATTGGCGATTGATTCAAAGAATGGCCATATCAAAGACGCTGAAGCCATGAAATTCTGGAGTCGGCAGTACGAGAAAGGGTGGGAGCCACCGATGTAATTATTGACGCTGAATCGATCAATAATCTATTGAAAACCGGAGTTGGCAACTCCGGTTTTTTGTTTATTAACCGTAAACATTCAGGAATTTTTCGTGTTCAGAATTTATTCAGCGAATGAACTAGGTAGATAAACTTTGAGTGAATTTGCCATTCGGAGAACGAAAATGAAAAAAATAATCTGGACGGTTTTCTGTGTGTTATTGACAAGCCAATTGTATGCTCAGGCGAAAACACACGCGTTTTTTATGATCGGTAATTACGCCTATCCAGATTGGGAAAAATTGTCATTTGATTTTACACGCGACGGCCGGGAGATTACCTATTCCTATCGCAAAAATGAACAGGGTCATAAACTCGAATCACTCGGGACCAAATTTGTGAATAACCAGAAAGCCCTGATCGTTAAGATTCCTTCACTGAATAAAATTTACCTCATTTTGAGGGATAAGAAAAAGGAAAGTCTGGTGATGATGAGTGAGGACGGTAAATACAAAAAGAAATTTCCGCTCGGATACGAAGGACCCGTTGATGGGCGGGGAACATTCTGTGCAACGTGCGCTAACGAACCTCAGGAAGCGTTTGCCATCGTTGATTCATTTTTCTGAAATTAGTCCGGGTTCTCGGTCTGTCGCATACGTGGTCCCTTGATTTCTTTTTTGCCGAGTTTGTACGAAAATGTGATCCGAATATTCTGGTTCTGGTAGCGATTCGACGTTAATTGACGAAACGATTCGGTGCGAATTTCCTCATCAATGAACGTGTATGCTGTCAGGGGCGTATCCATTCGTAGACTTACGTTGAATCGCTCATTCGCTGGTTTCTTGCTGAATGTCAGGCTGTAATAGTTCCAGCCAGTGCGATACCCCTGCAACATAAGACTGTTGCCATCAAAGAAGCCGTAAAAGTCAATGCTGTAGTTCTTAGGTAATTTGTGACTGTAGTTCAGGACTAACTGACGCATCAGCCCACTATTTCGAACCTGCATCACTGAACTTTCCAGTCGGACGTATTGGACGGTTACCGTAGTCCCCAGACTAATTTTCGGGCTAGGTTTCCAGGTCAGGTTTACCGACATTCCCATTCGTTGATTTTTTCCGACATTTTGCCAGGTAGTATAGAAAATACCATCGGCCCGTGGTGTACGTATGGATTCAATACTATTCTGATTGTTGTTGAAAAACAGTGCCAGGTCCGTGAACAATCGAGCGCTATTGCGGGAATAACTAAGCTGATATTTTCGGGTAAGTTCGGGCTGTAAATAGGGATTTCCCGACTGAATATTTAGTGAATCGCTGTTATTAATTGTTGGATTCAGAAATTGGAAATATGGCCTTATCAATTTGGTTGAATAGCCAAGTTTTATCGAAGATTTCTTATTCAGGTTTTTGCTAATCAATACGTTAGGCATCAAGTTCTGAATAGGTGGGATATGTAGCGGAACGTCTTTGAGTGTACCACTAAGGGCCGTCATTTCATACCGTAGGCCCGTCATGAACTGCCATTGTTTAACCTGAAAATTTAGATTTGTGTAGATCGCATATACTCCACTGCGATAGGAAAACACATTCGACCGAACTGGGTCGTTTTGGTACGTCTGATTTTTTCGGTCATAAATGCCAAACCGGCTGTCGCTGTCTATGTATTTCCCGTAAAACTTTCCGCCGGTTTCCCATTTCCATTTGTTAGTAAACGTCCGGCTATAATCCGTTTGGAGGATCAGTTCGCGGTTTAACGCATGACTATCGAAATTCTCCCCATAAGGCATTAAATCGTTATCGGTTTGAGTGAGGATGTAGCGATTCGTATTGCCCGAATGGAAGTAGGTGCCCAGCATCGAGAATTCCTTTTGTTTGTCTTTCGACGTACTGGTATAACCCGACGTGAAAATATTTCCTGTGACGTCGGATGGTGTGTATACCTGACGCTGAAAAGTTGGTAGGCTCCTGCCGTTTTCAGTCTGAAAGTTGTCAGATAGCAAGCTGGTTTGATTAGGCATGTAACGTATCCGATAACCCAGATTAAGCGTTTTGCTAGAATCGATGCTATACAGTACGCTTGCACCACCCACGGCAAATGTTCCCGTATTGCGTGTTTCGTTCCGCTGAACAACCTGAAACTGGGTCGATTCCCGAGTCAGGACAGAACCGTTCAGATTCCAATACATCTGATAAAATCCGTCCATCTTCACCAGCCATTTGTTGTATTTGCTCTGAACCTCTCCAATCAGTACGTCATTTCGATTGCCAACTACTGCGCTGATGTTTCCGTTAGTGGCATTGGTCCGCAGCCTACGGGTAATGACGTTTACAACACCATCGGTGCCTTCAGCGTCATACCGGGCGGATGGATGAGTAATCACCTCAACTTTTACAATACTTTCGCCAGGAATGGTCTTTAAAACGTCGGCGACTGATGAGCCGTAAATCTCAGATGGCTTTCCATCGATAAACAACCGGATGTGCGAACTCCCGCGCATGGACAACCCCCCGTTGGCATCGACCGACAGCAACGGCACTTTGCGCAATATATCTGAAGCACTGCTCCCGGCAATTGAGGGCAAACTTTCGACATTGAACGTAATACCATCGACCCGATTTTCGATCAGTGGTTTCTGCCCGCGTATTGTCACTGCTTTCAGATTTCGAACATCCTGGCTTACGGCGATCGTACCTAAATCTATTGCAGGATACTGGGCATTTATTGTCCACTCTGGGACTTGGGTCGTACGATAACCAACGGCACTGACGGTAGCGGAATATGTACCATAAGGCAGCTTATTCAACTGGAATTTTCCTGAACTATCACTGATAGCTCCATCCATGAGTTTCCCCTGCTGATATAGGGAAATCGTCGCAAAGGGGAGAGGTTTCTTGGTTAGAGAATCCGTAAGAATACCTCGCACAGATCCCAGATTATCAACGCCTTGCGCTGTTATTAAAGAGTTGTTGATAAAACTCAGAAGGAAAAGGAGTACGTAGCGTTTCATAGGTTGTAGACGTAATGAATCTTCAGAATAGCATTCGCATAAAACCTCGCACCGTGGTCTGTGTCCTCACAGGCCACCTACGCGTCAGCCAACTTTAGCCATCCGGGAGAGTGGTCTGTGAGGACAAAGACCATGGAATTTCCTAGACAATAATGTATCGGCCCTGTTTCAGCAACGGGGGTTAATGACTCACCAATACAGCTCAGATTTTACTGATTTGTGGGGTAGTTCGGGATGTTTTTACCGAGGTAAATGTTCCGTTCAGCTTTATACATATTGCCGACGTCGATGAGTTTTAAAATCCCGCTACCACCCCGGTTTTCGAGCTTTTTGCGCTGATCGGCAGTCAGGAGTGGATCGTCGTCGAACACGTATTCGTCGATGTAATATTCATTCAGGCCCGGCTCTTTTATGGTTACGTGAATATGTGCGGGATCTTTATGGCCAGGATAGGGAGCTGGGCGTAACGTAACGAATTTGTATTCACCTTTTTCATTGGTGCGCATCCATCCGCGAAGAGAGCCGTGTCGTTTCTCCCAGCCCTGAGCTCCAGCTTTCGCTGTGTAATGGCCTGTTTCGTCGGTATGATAGACGTAAATGATAACACCGGGAGCAGGTGTTTTACCATCCGCTTTATAAACAATACCGTTGACACCTAACGGTTTTTTCCCGTTCCAGGTCGCATCGGGTAGTTTAACAACGGTTTCCAGTTTGTCGAACGAAACAGGGCTTTCCTGAATGGCTTCGCAACCTTCGCAGGGGCCACCTACTTTTTTGTCTTGCCCCAATCCGGGCAATGTAAAGACTGTAGTAGCGATGAATAGAATGAACCAGTGCGTTTTCATAATGAATTGGTTTTGTGGGTGTGCCGTTTGGCGAATGTCTGAACAAAGCAACGGTGGTTAATTTTCATCGCAAAAAATAGTAGACCAACGGTTCAAAAAATAGACGAGTTAAAAGCGTTTTTCATTTCCTCTACTTTTTTTGTCGTTGGTCGATATAATTTTTACCACGTTTCCCTTTTGTGTTCATTTACATCGAATTACACTGAATTCTGTCATGGATTTCCTGGACCGAACCATAAAAATTCCGCTTTCAAATCGGACCACGACCGTAAAGTACGCACTCGTACACACGGCCTACTGGGTGCTGATTACCGGCTTTTTCCTGTATGAGAAACGCTACCTGATATACAAAGCTGGACTACCGTATTTTGTCGCCTGTGTGATTGTCAGAGTGGTGTTACTGATTGCTATCGCGTATCTTAACATACATTATTTCCTTCCCAAATACCTGCTGACCGGTCGCTATTGGCGATACTTTGGCCTAGTGCTTTTGTCGATATTGGGCTATCTACTTGTACAGGCTTTCTACGATTATATCATTTATGGTTTTGTCATTAACCCCTTTCGAAGCCAGAACTGGATTGAAACGCTGTCGTATAATTTCTTCAGTACGTTGTGGTATCTGGGCCTGATGGTTCCGCTGAAACTGAGCATCGACTGGTATCAGCAGCAGCGCATGTTGCAAAAGATTGCCGTTGAACAATTACAGGCCGAAGTGAACTTCCTGCGCTCGCAGGTAAACCCGCATTTTCTGTTCAATATTCTAAATAATCTGTACGCCCTGACGCTCAAAAAATCGGATTTGGCTCCGGATATGGTCTTGAAATTGTCGGAAATGATGGAATATATGCTCTACGATAGCGACGACGATCGGGTGCCGCTCGAAAAGGAGATCAGCTATTTACAGAACTACATCGAACTGGAAAGGCTCCGCTGCGGAGATCATTCGGAGATTGCTTTGCAAATCAATGGAAAGCCAAATGGACAGGAGATAGCTCCTTTATTGCTATTGCCTCTGGTCGAAAATGCGTTTAAGCATGGCATTAGTAAACAAGCCGATAAATCCTGGCTGCACAGTACGCTAACCCTAAATCCGACCACCGTGGAAATGACCGTCGAAAACAATAAACCCGCCACGCAAAGTAAAAATCAGAAAGGTGGCATTGGTCTGGCAAACCTTCGCAAACGCCTGGAATTGCTGTACCCCGGACGCTATACACTCCAGACCGAAGATCGATCGGATACGTATCGAGCAGCGTTGTCGATTCAATTTGCTGAGTAAGAGTTACCCCACCCTAATTAACTAAGCGTCGAAGTCACCGTGTCTATGTCCATTTCCAAGGTCTGTGTCCTCACAGAACCCTTACCGGAGGATATCGTTGGCTGACGCATAGGTGCCTGTGAGGAGACAGACACGGAGAGTTAGAACGTATCAGCTGTTGGGAACGCTGAATCGACAAGCTTCCCGTTTTGCGGGTCGGTGACTACTATTTGAGCTATACGCTGAACCGGATTGTGAATTAAAATAACCGCTTTATATTGCTGACACATCCGTCACAAGCAACTAGATTATTTTCTGAGTTTTTGAGCATGTTGAAATGTGTAGTCATTGACGACGAGTCGCTGGCTCGCGAAGTGATACAGGGTTATCTCAGCCGACTGGATTTTATTCAATCGGTTCAGCCGTTTGGCAATGCCCGCGAAGCCTTACACTATCTGGAAAACCACGAAGCCGATGTACTATTTCTGGACATTGAGATGCCCGGTATGAACGGCATTGATTTTTTGAAGTCACTTTCGCACCCGCCTATAACGGTTTTCACAACGGCCTACCGCAACTACGCATTCGAGGGGTTTGAACTGGGCGTAATCGACTTCCTGTTGAAGCCAATTGCTTATCCGCGATTTTTGCAGGCTATCGAAAAAATTCGTGACTTTTTAGCCCTCAAAGAGCAAAATTCCAGGCTGGAAAATAGTCTTGCCGAAACTGCACCCGAATCTGTTTTTGTGAAGAGTGGCATACAGCGGATCAAACTGGCTTTCGACGATGTAACGCATATTCAGGGGCTGAAAGATTACGCAATTATTCATACCGCCACCGGAAAAATCGTTATCAAAGGATCAATAAAATCCATGCACGATATTTTTCCAGCGAGCCGATTCATGCGTGTCCATAAGTCGTTTATCGTTGCCGTTTCGCGGATTACCCGAATTGAACGAAATCGGGTATTGCTGGGTGACAATCAGATTCCATTGGGTCGTATTTATAAAGAAGAAGTAGAAAAAATAGTAGTCGATAGGCGGTCTTAAACGGGGTTTATTAAGTAATACAAGTAATCAGCGAATTAATGCCTCTTTACTGGCAAAAAGCTTTTGATTTGCAGGATTCATTGTCAATCCTGACATCTTCGTATTGGTTCTCGTTCTACTTGTCGTACCTGTTTTTTATGAAAATCACGCAGTTTATTCTCATTGCTCTCCTAACGTGTCACGCTCTTTTCGCGCAGTCGGATTATCCGGCAATTCTGAAAAAAGAATGGATTTATGAGAAGGCCCCGTTTCCAGAATGCCACGCATCGACCTTAGCCGAAACGCCACAGGGAATCGTTGCTTCCTGGTTTGGAGGTACACGGGAACGCCATCCAGATGTAGGGATTTGGGTGAGTCAATTGACCAAAACGGGCTGGTCAACGCCTGTTGAAGTGGCAACGGGTGTGCAGCCAGATGGTAAGCGATTGCCCTGTTGGAATCCAGTTTTGTTTCAGGTGCCGAATGGTGAGTTGATCTTATTTTACAAAGTCGGTCCCAGCCCGTCGACCTGGTGGGGTTTGCTGAAGCGATCAAAGGATAATGGCAAAACATGGTCGGAAGCGGAGCGACTGCCGGATGGAATTTTAGGGCCAATCAAAAATAAGCCCGTTCTTTTGTCGAATGGGGTATTGTTATGCCCAACCAGTTCGGAAGACCATAACTGGCGGGTACATTTCGAGCAAACCAGTGATTGGGGGAAAACCTGGCAAAAAACGGCGGCTATCAACGATGGTGTCAATGATGGCGCTATTCAGCCAAGCATTTTGTTTCACAAAGACGGTCAGTTGCAGATACTTTGCCGAGCTCAAAAAGTCGGATTTATTCTGGAAAGCTGGTCGAAGGATAACGGCAAAACCTGGTCGGCGCTAGAAAAAACGTCGCTTCCTAATCCTAATTCAGGAACGGATGCGGTAACCTTAAAAGATGGTCGGCAAGTATTGGTCTATAACCCAACATCGACCCAAAACGGCAAGAATGGTCCACGTACTCCGCTTGATGTGGCTATTTCCGCAGATGGAAAAACCTGGAAAACCCTGGCCGTTCTCGAAAACGAACCGGGCGAATACTCGTATCCGGCCGTCATTCAATCGGCCGATGGTCTAGTTCATATTACCTACACCTGGAAACGTCAGCGTGTCCGACACGTGGTTATCGACCCGAAGAAGGTGTAAAACGAGCAAGACCGTTTCCGAGGTCTGTGTCCTCACAGACCTCGGAAACGGAGGATATCGCTGGCTGACGTACAGGTTTCTGTGCGGACACCGACATGGGGAGTTCGTCGCCTGGCTGATAGTCATTATGCATAAGACCTCTAGTTAACTTTCTTAAAACATCTCTGATTCTAAGTAGTTCTGGCAGTAGACTTTACTGCTGGAACGTTATGAATCTTACAATCGAAGCGCCACCGCTCGAAAAGCGGCCTCCCTCACTGCCTCCAGTCCATTCCGTGACCCTTACGGTGAATGGCTCTGATACCCAGTTACAACTTGCTCCCTGGACCAGTTTACTCGATGCCCTACGCGAGTACATGGATCTGACCGGCACGAAAAAAGGCTGCGATCATGGCCAATGCGGAGCCTGTACTGTGCTCGTCGACGGAAAGCGAATCAATTCCTGTTTAACAATAGCGATTATGCAGGAAGGTAAACAAATCACAACAATTGAAGGGTTGGGCCAGCAGAATGCTGATTCGGATGAAGAAGAATTGCACCCGTTGCAAAAAGCATTTATTGACCACGACGCCTTTCAGTGTGGTTACTGCACACCTGGTCAAATTTGTTCAGCAGTTGGACTGATGAAGGAAGGACACGCGAAAACGACGGCTGATATTCGGGAGTTAATGAGCGGAAATATCTGCCGGTGTGGGGCATACACCAATATTGTAGACGCGATTGAGGCAGTCATAAATCAGCAAACGGTATGAATAGCTTTACCTACACCCGCGCAGATGCCGTTGATAACGCAGTTCGCGAACGAGCGGCTGAACCGATGGCCAAATTCATTGCTGGCGGCACTAACCTGATTGATCTGATGAAGGAAAACGTGGAGCGGCCCACGCGATTAATCGACATTACGCGATTGCCGATGACCACAATTTCCGATATTATGGATGGGGGGCTACGTTTGGGGGCTCTGGTTACCAATGCCGATACGGCTTATGATGAGCGAGTAATTAAACGCTATCCCTTGCTCTCGCAGGCAATTTTGGCAGGCGCATCCCCACAACTCCGCAACATGGCTACTGATGGCGGAAATCTGATGCAGCGAACGCGCTGTTATTATTTCTACGATCTGGCCACGCCTTGTAATAAACGTGAACCTGGTTCAGGCTGCTCGGCGATCAATGGCTTTAACCGGATTCATGCAATTCTGGGAACAAGAGAACAAAACCAATCTGGCGAGTTAACTGAACCACAGTGTATTGCCACCCATCCATCCGATATGTGCGTGGCGCTGGCAGCTTTGGGAGCTGTGGTGCGTGTGACAGGTAAAAATGGAGATCGAACGATTCCATTCGCTGATTTTCATAAACTCCCCGGCAACACTCCTCATATTGACAATACCCTCGAACCCGACGAACTGATTACGGCTATCGATTTGCCTGAAAAGGGTTTTCCTACATATCACATGTACCTAAAACTCCGTGATCGAGCGTCGTATGCGTTTGCACTGGTTTCGGTTGCGGTTGGGCTAGAGATGGAAAACGAAACGATTACAGACGCTCGGATTGCGCTTGGCGGAGTCGCTCACAAACCATGGCGAAAGCCTGAAGCCGAAGCTGTGTTGGTTGGTAAACCGGCTACCAGGGAGAATTTTCAGGCGGCTGCTGAGATCCTATTGGCTGGCGCTCAGGGGTATGGACACAACACATTTAAAATAGAACTGGCTAAACGGGCCATTGTACGGGCACTGGGACAAGCCGCTAAACTCGAACCAACCGCATGACACAAGCCATTGGAAAACCCATCAATCGCGTCGACGGCAAAGAGAAAGTAACCGGAAAAGCCAAGTATGCCGCCGAATTCAGCGTACCTGATCTAGCCTACGGATACGTCGTATCGAGTACGATTGCCAAGGGGAAAATTATCCGTATCGACGCCAGTGAAGCACTAAGTCTGGATGGTGTACTACAGGTTTTTACCCACGAAAATCGCCCGAAACTAGCCTGGTTCGACATGAGTTATAAAGACCAGGACGCCCCGCCTGGTTCGCCTTTTCGACCTTTTTACGATAACAAAATCAAGTATAGCGGCCAGCCGATTGCTTTAGTCGTGGCCGAAACTTTTGAAGTAGCGCGCTATGCCGCATCGCTGATTCAGGTTGATTACAAAGAAGATACGCACGAAACGAGTCTGGAGGCAAATCTCCATGAAGCTCGTGAGCCTAAATCCGGTATTGCCAGCATCTTGAAGCCACCGCCACCAAAACCACGGGGTAACTTTGAGGTAGCCTATCAGGAAACCCCGGCAAAAATAGCCGGCCGTTATGTACACGCGGCTGAACACCATAATCCGATGGAGTTGTTTGCTAGCACTGTTTGCTACGGAACGGATAGTAAAAAGAAACCTAAACTGACGATTTACGATAAAACACAGGGCGTAACGAATAGCATTCTGTACGTTTCGCAGGTATTCAATATTCCGTTTAAAAATCTGCGGGTCGTATCACCGTATATGGGAGGTGGTTTTGGGTCAGGGTTACGGCCACAATATCAGCTGTTTATGGCGACGATGGCAGCTCTTGAACTGAAGCGATCTGTGCGCGTAACACTCACTCGTCAGCAGATGTTTACGTTTGGTCATCGACCTGCAACGGTTCAGAATGTGGCATTGAGTGCATTACCCGATGGCACGATGAATGCTCTGTACCATGATGCTGTAGGGGAAACCTCGCAATTTGAAGATTATACGGAAGTTGTCGTTAATTGGGGTGGGATGCTATATCCGCCAGAAAACGTTAAAATGGACTATAAACTAGTGCCATTAGATGTTTATAGTCCACTAGATATGCGGGCGCCAGGTGGCGTAACGGGTATGTCTGCCCTGGAAATTGCCCTGGACGAACTAGCGTATGAAGTCAGAATGGACCCGTTGGAATTACGACTTAAAAATTACACTGATATCGACCATAACGAGAATCGGCCTTACTCCAGCAAGGAACTGCGGGAGTGTTTCCGACAGGGTGCTGAACGCTTCGGCTGGTCGAAACGTAATTTTGAACCTCGGTCGATGAAAAAAGATCACAACCTGATTGGCTGGGGAATGGCTACCGGTATCTGGGACTCGAATATGATGGGTGCCCGTGCAGAAGCCGCTTTATTGGTGAATGGCAAATTGCGAGTAAGTAGCGCTACGGCTGATATCGGTACTGGGACTTACACGATAATGACCCAAATTGCCGCCGATACGCTCGGTATACCGGTAGAAGATGTGATGTTCAAACTCGGCGATACGGACTTTCCCATTGCCCCTATTTCAGGAGGTTCCTGGACGGCCGCTACGGTCGGTTCAGCGGTGCAGGCTGCTTGTCAGGAAGTTGGAAAGTCGTTATTGAAATTGGCGAAGAAACTGCCGGGTTCGCCATTTAAAAGTGCCAAATGGGAAGATATTGAATTTGCTGATAAGCATTTGCGACTGAAAAAAGATCCGTCTGTTGCCGTTTCACTACTGACGCTTGTCAATCTGAATGGCGGCAAAGCGGTTCGGGAAACATCGGGCGCGTTTGCTAATTTGTTGAAACAGAAAGATTACACCCGAAGCGTACATTCAGCTGTATTTGTGGAGGTGATGGTTGATGAAGAGTTGGGCACTGTGAAAGTAACGCGAGCCGTCAGCGCTGTTGCGGCTGGGCGTATCCTGAATCCTAAAACGGCACGTAGCCAGATTTTGGGCGGTATGGTATGGGGCATCAGCAAAGCGCTCCATGAAGAAAGCGTTCTGGATCACAATTTCGGACGATTTATGAACCATAATCTGGCTGAATACCACGTATCCGTCAACGCCGACATTCACGATCTCGACGTTATTTTCGTAGAAGAACACGACAGTATTGTGAATCCGTTAGGCGTAAAAGGGGTAGGAGAAATTGGTATTGTGGGAATGCCTGCTGCCATTGCCAACGCTATATTTCATGCAACCGGAAGGCGCATGAGAGACTTGCCAATTACGCTGGATAAGTTGCTGTAATAGACTAAAACCCTTGAATCCCCTAAAGTGGACTTTCTCTATTTAGGAGCAAAGTCCACTTTAGGGGATTCAGGGGTTTTAGTCACACAATTTAAGCCACTGCTTTCCCTTCCAGGACAGGTCGTTTGTCTTTGGTTTTGGCCAGAATATTCAGACTGCTCTGAAACTCAACCTGTACCCCTTCGGCACCGAACTTACAGGTAACTGTATCATAGTGAGCCGTTTCGATAAATCGCCAGACCATCACGAATGTATTCGCATCTTGCCAGCTGCCACTTCCAGCAACTTTTCGAACATCGCTGCCGGGTACGGGTGTTGGGGTTAGCATCAACGGGGCTACGGCAAACGTAGTCGTGCTTTCGGCCCATCGGTTCACACCGCACAGTACCTGATGGCTTCCTTTATCATCCTGCAATTTGAAGATACAACCATCCTTGCCGAAGGTCAACGATACATCTTTTACGTGCAGCGAATTATCGGCAATAGCATAATTTTTACCACTGATCTGACTGGCAACCGAATTCGCGGATTCTGTAGTCGCTGGCAGTAAGGTTATCGAAGCTAGTTTTTTCGTAAGAGCAGGCTGCTGCGTTTTGGCCGAGGCCAGATTGGTACCGCGAAGGGCTGGCAGAATATGATTCCAGATAGCGTCCAGGACTCCCTGCATATTACCTGTTTCAGACGTTATGGCGATAACCGCATCTTCTTTCGGCAGCACAATACAATACTGACCAAAGGCACCGTCGCCCCGATACGCATCATTCCGACACCGCCAGAATTGGTAACCATAGCCCTGAATCCAGTCATTGACACTCTCGTCTCCTTTACCGCCTTTCGATTGAACTTCTTTCTTAGTTGCATCCGCAATCCAGGATTCCTGAATCAGTCGCTTGCCATTCCACATACCTTTTTGCAGGTACAGTTGCCCGAATTTGGCTATGTCTTCGGTTTTCACGCGCAATCCCCAACCGCCTGTATTGATGCCCTGTGGCGAAACTTCCCAATCTTCTCCTTCGATACCAAGCGGTCCAAACAAACGTGGTTTTAGATATTCCAGTACAGTTTGGCCTGTCAGTTTCTGAACAATCGCTGAGAGCATATACGTCGCTCCGCTGTTGTACACGAAAAATGTTCCGGGCTCATGATCAACGGGTTGCGCCAGGAAGGCTTTTACCCAGTTTGGATTTGGTCCGTTTCGCAACGATCCCGTTGTATCCTTATCATGGCCTGTCGACATCGTCAGCAAATCTTTCACACGCATAGCCGCCAGATTTGGACTGACTGTTTCGGGTAAATCGTCCGGGAAAAACTTAACGACTTTATCCTCAACGGTTAGCCGCTTCTCCGCAACGGCCATCCCAACGGCGGTCGACGTAAAGCTTTTGCTGAGCGAATACAACGTATGCTTATACTGAGGAGCATACGGCGCCCACCAACCCTCAGCCACGACCTGTCCGTGTCGGAGCACCATTACACTGTGAACGTTGAGTTTTTCTTTTTCGATGGTATTCACAAAATCCAGCAAGCCACCCGGTGCTACGCCCTGTGCTTCCGGCAGACTACGGGGAAGTTTTCCGGTTTTTGTAGGCAGTGCCCAGCTTGTTGTTGGTAAGTTGCTGGAGATCAATAGGCCAGCTGCGCCGAATCCAAGTTGTTGGAGGAAATCTCTACGATTAAGGTTCATGGTTTTGCGTAAGGGGTAACAAACTGATTGATAGACGTTGTCAACGATAGGGTAGTCTCAAAAGGCCAAAGCAGGGTGAAACTTACTATTGCCTATTCATTTATTCTGCCTACCTTTTAGACTGCCAACTACACTCATCAAAGCTATGTTGAAACGATTACATTCTCTTGGTTTCTTATTTCTATTTTTTAGTCTATTCGCCAGCGCCCAATCCTTTAAGCCAAAACAACTCCGCGAAGCCACGATCGAACAACTCCATACGGCTATGCAGAAGGGTAAGCTCTCAGCGGTTCAACTTGTGCAGCTTTACCTCGATCGGATAGAGGCTTATGATAAACAGGGGCCGTTTATTAACACAATCATTATGGTGAATCCCAAAGCGTTAGCCGAAGCGCGTCGGCTCGATTCGCTGTATAAATCAACAGGAAAATTTGTGGGGCCGCTACATGGAATTCCGGTGATTGTGAAAGATAATTACAATACGTTCGATATGCCCACGACGAATGGAACACTGGCCATGAAAAAGTCGATTCCGCCGAAAGATGCCTTTGTGGTGAAGCGAATTCGCGAAGCCGGAGCGATTATTATTGCCAAGTCAAATCTGGCTGAATTCGCGACATCAGGTAATGTTTCTGTGAGTTCGATCTTGCCGGGCTATTCGCGTAATCCCTACGATACCCGACGAACGACGGCCGGATCGAGTGGAGGAACGGCTGCTGCCGTAGCCGCCGATTTTGGAACCATTGGCCTTGGAACGGATACCGGAAGTTCGATTCGTGGCCCTTCGTCACACCAGAGTTTAGTTGGATTTCGACCAACATTGGGACTAGTTAGTCGCGACGGGATTGCGCCATTAGCGATGACGAATGATACGGGAGGGCCGATTTGTCGAACGGTAGAAGATGCGGTACGTGTACTCGATGTGATTGCTGGCTACGACAAAGCCGATACTGTAACCCGACGTAGTGAAGGAAAAATCCCGAAAACCTACCGTGAATTTCTGGATAAAGACGGACTGAAAGGAACAAAAATTGGGGTTTTCCGTCAACTTATCACGACGAAAAATTCAGACCCACAGGTGTACGCTCTGTTCAATAAGGCACTGGACGAACTTCGGGCAGCTGGGGCTACTGTAATCGATTCGGTACGCGTCCCGGAATTAGACACCATCAACAAATCATTCGATACGATTCCACAGTTACGCCGGGATTTTAATCTATATCTAGCTAATTTAGGATCGGGTGCTCCCCATAAATCACTGACATCCATTATAAAATCGAGACAATTCCATCCAAGTATCGAAAAAACGCTGCTGGATTCGGACAAGGATACGCTGGCTCCCGAAGCACACAAAGGTTGGGGCAAGAACATGGCCTTGCGTGAGCGATTAAGAACATTATTGCTTCGGGCAATGGATTCAACGGGTGTCGATGTGCTGGTCTATCCAACGTTCAGTTATCCACCTCGGCTCATTGGTGATCTAAATACGCCATCGGGAACGAACAATAATGCGCTGTCTCCACCAACGGGTTTTCCTGCATTTTCAGTGCCGATGGGCTTCACGTACAATGACTTACCGGCTGGAATGCAATTCTTCGGACGACCGTTTAGTGAGCCGACGCTTATTAAATTATGTTATGCCTACGAGCAGGCAACCCACCACCGTCGTCCACCCGCAAGCACGCCCGTTTTGCCGAAAAAGAAACGGAAATCATGAGAACATAAGAAGGATTTGAGTTTGAGATTCCTCCTTCGTTGGAAGGATAAAAAGTGCGATTTTTGGTGTAGAATTAAACTTTTATGAACAAGATTTTTACGACGTTACTTCTCTCGCTTACAGTAAGTTTATCCGTATTTGGCCAAACGAAACCTGCAAATCTGACACCTTTTGAGCGCGATACGAATCAGACAGCAACTTACGCGCAAATTATCAGCTGGTATCAGCAACTAGATAAACAGTATGAGCAGGCTAAACTGATTGAAATTGGCAAGACAGATATTGGTAAGCCCTTGCATCTGTTTCTGTTGGCTGCCGATAAGCAGTTTACATCTCGGCCAAATCGGGTTACGCTATTAATTAATAACGGTATTCATCCCGGTGAACCCGAAGGAATTGATGCCTGCATGATGATGGCGCGCGACTTGCTGAAAGCCAATAAATTACCAAAAAACGTTTTGATTGCTATCGTTCCGGTATTTAATGTAGATGGCTGCCTGAATCGGGGTGTTTCGCGAGTCAATCAAAATGGACCGGAGTCGTATGGATTTCGGGGAAATGTGCGCAACTTAAACCTGAACCGCGATTTCATTAAGGCCGAAGCCGAAAATACAAAGGCGTTTCTGACGATGTATCAGTCGCTAAAACCGCAGGTATTTATTGATAACCATACTAGTGATGGCGCTGATTACCAGCATGTGTTGACATATTTCGCCACCCAGAAAGATAAGCTACATCCAATGGTGTCGGGTTATATGACCCAAACGTTTCAGCCTGCGTTGGATAAAATGTTGGCAGCTAAAGGATTTCCGTCGGCACCTTACGTAAACCATGCGGGCGATACACCCGAAAGCGGCCTGATTGGGTATTACGATTCTCCACGCTATACGACGGGCTATGCGGCTTTATTTAACTGTTTTGGCTTTACGCTGGAAACCCACATGTGGAAGCCTTATCCAGCGAGGGTGAAAGCATCCTACGCATTCGATGAGGAAGTGATGCGATTATGCGAGCGAGAAGCGCAGACGATACTTTCGAATCAGCAGAAAGCGAATGAAGCGGTTCGTCAGCAGAAAACGTTTGCCCTGAATTATAAACTGGATCGAACTAAAACAGCAGATTCCATAACGTTTCTCGGTTATACCGCTACCTACAAACCCAGCGATGTATCAGGACTAAAACGACTGTATTACGACCGTTCGAAACCCTTCACCAAGCGCGTTCCGTATTACAATACGTTTAGCGTTGAAAATCAAGTCGAAAAACCTCGTGCGTACGTGATTCCGCAAGGTTGGCTCGAAGTAATTAGCCTCCTCAAACGCAGTGGTGTACTGCTCCAGCCGCTTCCGAAAGATACACTAATGACGGTTTCGGCTTATTACATAACGGACTATAAAACCCCACAGCGACCTTACGAAGGACATTATTTACATACAGGAGTGAAGGTAAGGACTGAAGAGCAACGCATTCAATTTTACAAAGGCGATTACCTGATTCAGACGAACCAGTCAACGAATCGATATATTGTTGAAACGCTTGAACCGCAGGCTGTTGACTCCTTTCTCGCCTGGAATTTTTTCGACAGTATTCTCGATCAGAAAGAGTATTTCTCTGGCTATATTTTCGAGGATACCGCTGCCGAACTTGTGAAGAAGAATCCAGAATTACAGAAGCAATTAGCCGAAAAACGAGCGTCTGACAAGGCCTTTGCCGAAAGTGCCAATGCGCAATTGGATTTCATTTACAGGCAAACGCCTTACTACGAAAAAACGCATAGTCGGTATCCTGTGTATAGATTAAACTGATTCTAATATGGCTTATTTGCTTCGACTGATTTCAGTAACACTGCTTCTATTACCAGGTTATTTGTCAGCTCAAACCAACCGTAAAAAAACGATTACGGAGTCGGCGGATGAGGCTTCTACCCGAACATTGCGCAAGCAATCGAATCAGGCCATTCAGTCGCGCGATCTTGCTGGATTTGGTGAAACGATGCTGCCTGACATCGAAGTGACGCGAGGAAGTGGCTCACACGTATCGGGCCGTGATTCCGTATTGGCGTCCGTATCGGTTCAATTCAAAGATCCCGCCTTTCTGGGCTATGTACGGACTACTGACCAGATAGAAATCAGTACAATGAGCCCACTTGCTGCTGAGCACGGCCATTGGACAGGTCGTTTTAAACGCTCGGACGGGATTCAAACCATCACGGGGACGTATTTATCAATGTGGCGCAAAACCGATTCAGGCTGGAAAATCCGCTCCGAATTATTTGTCAGCTTAGCCTGCGCAGGCAGTGCAGATTGTGGGAGGTAACTTATTCAGTTCCTCCTGGCAAGTTCTCCAAATCCTGCAAGTCTTGTGGTCGACCGAGAGCTTGTTTATTACGGATTAAATCAGGCAAACTGATGATATTAGTCGGTACATTCTCAATTAGAAGTACCACTCGGTTTTGATAACAATCATCAAATGAAACGCCTAATGTAAATGTCATCAGATCAATCCATTCATCATATCGATTGAACGATAAATAATTGGGCACTTTAGTGAAATCTTCATGCTCAAATTCTCCGTCCTGATAACCGTAGCGGTATAACGCTCGTAAAAGCCGATCTGCATTATCATTACTGGGCCGCACGAAAATATCAATATCACCCGTAGTACGTAGATATCCATGCGCGATCACCGCATGTCCGCCCAGTACGACATAGTCAACGGCCTCTTCGTTGAATAGGCTTATCAGATTTAAGTACTTGTCGTCCATTGCCTAAAGGGGGATTGGTTGGATTCGCGTAGTAGATTGCCTTAGCTCGTCTGATCAACTTCAGAGCTGCGGCTAATCGCTCCTGAGGTGTTTTGGCCCACCAGTATTCTTTATCGTAAACGTGAATTTCTTCAGGATTGCTGGATTTACGGATGGTAGACATAAGGTAACAATCAATTCAAGAACGGCTTTCTATCGCCAGAAATCGTATATCATTATGGATCGGTAAAAATAAACCTAAATCATTTTCTCTTGCCTACAGAATTGTTATCTTTAATACAAGTGACACAAACATGCTCCAGTATTATGCTATTAATTATTTGTTAATATTGACTGCGAAAAACGAAGAAATCCTTAATCAGCAAGTGACTGATTAAAAATACAGCATACCGACCTTTGTAGCATAAATCACTCAAACGCACTTAGGAAACTCAGCGTATGAACTCCATGTTTACGGCCTATTCCGATGAACGTAACGACGAAAAGGAGTTTGCTGATCTGTATGATCGGCATTTTCGATCTTTGTTTAATTATGCGTTCAGTAAGGTAAACGATCGGTTTGTCGCTCAGGAAATTGTGCAGGAAGCGTTTATTAGTTTTTGGAAACAACGACATACAAACGCTATTGAGTCGAACCAGTCGTATTTGTTTGCCACAGCCAAAAACCTGATCATTTCTCATTACCGTAAAGAATACACGCGGCAGCAATACTATAATCAATGGGAAGTGCATCAGGAGAATTCGGTCGAACAAACCGACCAGCCGTTGCTTCTAGCTGATCTGCAACAGCGTTACGAAGAAGGACTTCAATTGCTCCCCGATAAATGTAAAGAAGTATTTATCAGTAGCCGAAAAGGGCAGTCGAATCGGGAGATTGCCCAACAATTAGCTATCTCCGAAAAAACAGTCGAACAGCACATTACCAAGGCGTTACGCGTCTTGAAAGCCCATCTGAAGGAGCATTACGCCTATATGGTTATCTACATGCTTACCTTGTTCGATTAGTGTACGATTAAAAATAATTCGAAAATTTTTCGGAATAGACTAAGGGTTGTCAGCTTGGCGCGCGACTTAGGTTTTGTAATCCACCTAAACCATGCCCAAGATCTCTCCGCAATTACTGGATAAGTACCTCCGGAACGAATGCACTGAACAGGAAAAAGAGCAGGTGGAGGCCTGGTATGCATCCATGCAGGGGACGACTGATTTCCTGGACTCATTACCCGAAACCGAGCAGCAACAGCTACAGGAAGAAACGTTCTCTGTGATTCAGGAACGATTGAGCGACGAGAAAGTGCCCGTTGTAAGAACGCTCTCATGGGGGTGGACGGCCTGGTTGGCAGCTTCCATACTCCTGGCGATTACGGTTTATACGACCTATCGCGATTCTGCCGACCAGATTGCTGCATTTCTAAAGTCAGACGATGCGACACCGGTAACTAAGTCCGCATTCGTTGCGACAACCCAGTTTGTCAATCATAAACCTCGTCCAGTTAAGTTCGCCTTGCCCGACGGGAGCTCGGTTTGGATGCAGGCGGGTGCTTCAATAACCTATCCGAAAAAATTTGCCAGCGATAAGCGATTGGTTTCGTTTTCGGGCGAAGGATTTTTTTCGGTGAAGAAAGACAAAACCTGCCCATTTTTTATCCAGAGTGGCGAAATGAGCATTAAAGTATTGGGAACCAGCTTTAATGTAAAAGCGCTGACGAACCGTAATGTATTTCAGGTTGCGGTAGTGACTGGAAAAGTACAGGTAAACGCACCGGATCGGGAACGGCGTGAACAGCAGGTGATTCTGCAACCTCGTCAGCAGGTTGTTTTCGAAATCGATTCGAAACGATTGATTTCATCAACCATACCCAGTCAAGCGAGAAAGGAAATCTACGAGCCCATTACCATTGTATTCGATAACACCCCTTTAGATCAGGTTATCGGAAAACTCCAAAAACGATTCAACATAAAGATGCGATTATCTAATCCGAAAATCGCATCCTGCCGCCTGAGCGCCGATTTTGAGCAACAATCATTACCACTGATTATGGAAATGCTCTGCACCGCGCTGGATGCAAATTATACTCAGTCAGGAAAGACTATCCTGATCGACGGTTTGCCTTGTGAATGAGTTTATTAGATAGCTAGATATAACTATTACTTACGTAATCACCCATAACCCCAACTGCTATTTATGAGAAGATTTATCTGAGCCTACATAACCAAAAAACCGGGAGTGTACCACCACCCCCGGCCTATGAATACCATCCTTTCTCTATTCGTACCACCGAACAAAAGGATGATTGATCAAACAGTGACGAACCATCTGACAATCAAAATTATGCAAAAATCACTCCTTAACAAGTCCGTTGACTGGCGAAAACTTATGCGATACGGATTACTTCAGATCATACTTGCCGTTCTGCTGGTCAGCATTGCTGATGCTCGGGAGCTGTCGGCACAATCAATTCTAAGTAAGGATATTACACTTCGACTCAACAATGTAACGCTAAAAGAAGCGCTGGATCAGATTCAGGAAAAAGTGAATACCCGGTTTGTGTACAGCAGTCGGATTCCGTTGAAAGAGCAGGTGTCGATTGATGAGAAAAATCAAAAATTGTCGAAAGTATTAGACCTGTTGCTCTCGCCCAGAGGCATTACCTATAAGCTGATCAATGAGCAAATTGTACTGGCTCGCGAGAAGGTTAGCCGACAAATGGGGTTTCTGGAGGAGCTTAAGGCGAGACCTGTGGCTAACTTTATTCCTGCCGACATTCGACTGAAGGGAACCGTTTCGGCCTCCGACGGTCAGGGGGCTCTGGCGGGTGTCAGTGTGGTGATAAAAGGCACATCGCGGGGGACCACGACCGATGGAAACGGCGCATATGAAATTACTGTACCCAATGCGTCTGCCGTACTGGTTTTCAGTTTCGTTGGCTATACATCACAGGAGATTGCAGTTGGTAATCGCTCCTCACTCGACGTTACGCTGACAGCTGATAATAAGACACTTGAAGAGCTAGTCGTAGTGGGATATGGTACTCAACGGAAAGTAAACCTGACAGGAGCTGTAACGCAGGTTCAGGCGAAAGAACTTGAAAATCGACCGCTGAACAACATGTCTCAGATTCTGCAAGGGATGGTTCCAAACCTGAACATTACATTCAGTACGGGTCAGCCGGGGCAGGGGGGAAGCCTGAACGTTCGCGGGGAAACGTCCATCAATGGAGGTGGCCCCTTGGTCCTGATCGACGGTATACCCGGTGACATCAACCGGATAAACCCTGCTGATGTTGAGTCGGTTTCAGTGCTGAAAGATGCGGCTGCTTCGGCGATTTATGGGGCTCGTGGTGCTTTTGGCGTGATTCTGGTAACAACCAAAACAGCTAAAAACGGCAAAACGACCATTTCGTACAGCAACAATTTCGGCTGGTCGAAACCAACGGTGAGCACCGATTTCATGACCAACGGGTATGAAAGCGTGATGCTGAACGATGAAGCGTTTACGCGTGCTACGGGTAACAGTTACACACGGTACTCGCAGGAAGATTACAAAGAATTGGAAGCTCGTCGCTACGATAAAGTAGAAGATCCATCGCGCCCGTGGACAGTCGTTAAAAACGTCAACGGTAAGGATATTTATAACTACTACGGGAATTACGATTGGTGGAATGCGCTCTTCATCATGACAGAGCCTTCCAAGCAGCACAACCTGAATTTGTCTGGTGGAACCGATAAAATCAATTACTTTTTGTCGGGTTCTGTTTTCGAGAAAGACGGGATTATGCGCATCAACACGGATAAGTTTACGTCGTATACGCTTCGAAGTAAAATCAATGCGCAACTGACGCCCTGGCTGAAAGTGAGCAACAATACGCAGTACTTCGATTCGCGGTATAAATATCCGGGTTTGGAGGGTGGTGCCAATGCGAACTTCGTTGCCGTCACCGTACACGCTCTTCCGGCGTATGCACCGCTTAATCCCGATGGAACCGCTACGTATAACACGCTGAAAAACAACTATTCTATTGGCGATGGTTTGTTTGCAAACTTGTTGAAGGGCGTAGCGGGCGGTGAGAAAAAAGTCCACGAATTAACAACAATCAACTCGATTACGATCGACTTCACGAAGAACTGGAATCTGGTCGGTAATTATTCGTACTCATTTTACATCGCCGATGATTGGTACCGTTCTGCCGTGGCTCAATATTCCATTCAGCCCGGTATTCTAACCACAGTACCTAACTACAATGTCGACCAATATCGCCAAACGATGTGGTTCGATCCGATGAGTGTTACGAATTTATACTCTTCCTATAATCACACGTTCGGCAAACACTATCTCTCGGCGATGGCGGGGATGAACTATGAGACCAAAAGACACCAACGCTTATTCGGTGCCCGGAAAAACCTGCTTTCCGAAAGCCTAAATGATTTAAATCTGGGTACAGGAGAGCAGTTATCGGCTGGAGATTCGTATCAATACGCACTGTTTGGCACGTTCTTCCGCATGAATTATGATTATGTTGGAAAATACCTATTGGAAGTAAATGGTCGCTACGATGGTACGTCTCGATTTGGCGTTGGCCGCCGATATGGGTTCTTTCCATCCGTATCAGCCGGATGGCGATTGAGCGAGGAAGAGTTCTTTGCCCCAGCGCGTGATGTTATTAATAACTTGAAAATCAGAGCTTCCTATGGAACCCTGGGCAATCAGTTGCCATCGAATACAGCATCGGCAAGCTTCTATCCCTACATCCCAACCATGCCAACGGCTCAATCGGGCTGGATCGCGAATGGGCAGAAGCTTTTTTATGTGAATAGCCCAAACCCGATTTCGCCTAATCTGACCTGGGAAAAAGCAACGACGACCAATCTGGGCCTGGACGCGACGTTGCTGAAAAACCGACTGAATCTGTCGTTCGATGCCTATGTTCGGAATACGACCGATATGTTGGTTCCGGGTAGGGTGCTTCCTGCTGTATTTGGGGCCAGTGTACCAACCGAAAACGCGGGCGATCTGCAAACGAAAGGATTTGAACTGGCTCTTGCCTGGCGTGATCAATTCAAAGTAGGGGGCAAAGATCTGGCGTACAACGTCTCATTCATGTTGTCCGATTCGAAATCGACGATCACCAAATACGACAATCCGAATAAAATCCTGTCGAGCCGCTATGAAGGACAGACGATCGGCGATATCTGGGGATATTCGATTGATGGCTATTTCAAAACCAACGATGAAGCGCAGGCCTATAAAGTTGATCAAACGCTTGTGAACCGGCAACGGCTCAGCGCTCCCGGCGACTGGAGTAAATTGCAAGCCGGAGATCTGAAATTCAATGACATAGATGGTAATGGTAAAATTGATCAGGGAGCGAATACATTGGCCAATCACGGTGATATGATTATCGTCGGGAACGACCGGGCTCGCTATCGGTATGGGATGAATCTAGGGGCAACCTGGAATGGCTTTGACGTATCGTTATTTGCGCAGGGAATCCTCCGAAGACACTGGTATCCAGGTAATAACGCCGATAAATTCTGGGGCCCTTACTCACGTCCATACTACTCGTTTATTCCGAGAGATTTTGCTGACGACGTTTGGACACCCGAAAATCCAGATGCTTATTTCCCTATTCTAAGAGGATACACGGCGCTGAACGACGGTGGCGATTTACGCTCTCCCAACGACCGATACATTCAGAATATCGGTTATCTACGCCTGAAAAATGTGGTGATTGGCTACACTGTCCCAGAAAGTATCTCCAAAAAGATTCGAATTAGCAGAGCGCGCGTCTACGTAAGTGGCGAAAATCTGCTGACGTTCACGTCATTGCGAACGAAATACATCGATCCAGAGCAAATTGATGGGGACGCTACCAACGGACGAACCTATCCATTATCGAAAACGATTTCTGCGGGCCTAAACCTCACGTTCTGAACAGACTCTCAATCCGTAAAACGATGAAAAAACTAATTGCACTCCTAGCTATATCGATTGGTCTGGTATCCTGTGAATTGAATCTACTTCCACAGGATGCGATCTCGCCAGATACCTTTTTTAAGACGGAAAACGACCTTCTGCTGTACACGAATTCCTTCTATAATGCCTTGCCTTCGGCTGAGGATGTCTACAATGAAGATGTCGATAATGTCGTGAAAAACAGCCTTCGCGACGAACTTCAGGGAACACGAATTGTACCTACAAGCGGGGGCGGCTGGAGCTGGGGTAACTTGCGGAATATCAACTATTTCCTGGCTAATTCAAATAAGTGCCCTGATAAAAAGGCGGTTGTAAAATATAATGGTCTGGCAAAATTTTTCCGGGCCTATTTTTACTTCGGTATGGTGAAGCGTTTCGGCGATGTACCGTGGTATACGGGTACCATCGAAGTAACGGACGATGCTCTGTTGACCAAAGCACGTGATCCTCGGACAATGGTGATGGATTCGGTTATGGCAGATCTTAATTACGCTATTGCGAATCTGGATGCATCGCGTCAGGTAAATACCATTACGAAATGGACGGCGTTGGCGCTGAAATCCCGAGTGGGACTATATGAAGGAACTTTCCGAAAGTATCACGCCGAATTTAATCTGCCCGACGCCAACAAATTTCTGGACGCCAGTATCGACGCGTCGGATAACCTGATGAAAAACAGTGGCTATACCATTTACAAGGCTACTCCGTCGACAGCGTATATGAAACTATTTTCGTCTGACAATGCCATTCCTGAAGAGGTTATTCTGGCGCGGGATTTCAGTGATGAATTACAGGTTTATCATAACCTGAACTACTATACAATGACGGCTTCGTACGGTAAGCCTGGTCTGGAGAAGAAGTTGGTAAACAGTTATTTGATGGCCGATGGTACGCGTTTTACAGACATCAAAGGCTACGAAACCATGCAATTTGCCGATGAAGTACAGAACCGCGATCCGCGACTGGCACAAACGATTCGTACACCAGGCTACACGCGAATTGGCGAAACAACTCCGCTCGTTCCCGAATTTGGCGCGACCGTTACGGGCTATCAACTCATCAAATTCGTGTCGGCCCCGAAATGGGATACGTTCAGCAAAGACATTACTGATATGCCTGTGTTCCGGTATGCAGAAGTGCTACTGAATTATGCCGAAGCCAAAGCCGAACGCGGTACGCTGACGCAGGCCGACCTCGATATTTCCACCAAGTTGACCCGTGATCGAGTTGGAATGCCCAACATCAATCTGGCAGCTGCGAATGCCAATCCTGACCCGTATCAGGCGCAGCAGTACACGCAACTCAGCGGTAGTAATGTGGGCGTTATTCTGGAAATCCGTCGGGAACGTCGTATTGAATTGGTAATGGAAAACTTCTTCCGTTGGGACGATCTGATTCGCTGGAAAGAAGGTCAACTGCTGACGAAAGTGTTTAAAGGTATGTATTTCCCCGGTGTTGGTAGCTACGATCTGGATAAAAACGGGAAAGTTGATCTTGTTATCTACGAAGGGACGAAACCCACTGTTGCGGGGGCTCAGGTACTTAAACTAGGCAGCGAAATCCTGCTGGAAAATGGTGCCAAAGGAGGGAATATTGTTGTCAACGGACACATCAACAAAAAATTCAACGAGTCCCGCGATTATCTGTACCCGATCCCAACACAGGAACTGTTGCTGAATACGAACCTAAAACAGAATCCGAGCTGGTAAGTAATTCAAAGATTATTTTGTCATGCTGAGGTACGAAGCATCTTAAAGAATCCAAACGAGTTAGTATGGAAACCTTAAGATGCTTCGTACCTCAGCATAACAAAATCACTCATAATCCTAACTCTTCCAATTCGTTATGCTATCAGACAGACGTTCGTTTCTCGAAAAAATATCTCAACTCGGCGCTATCAGCCTGTTACCAACTACTGGCGTGTTGGCTGAACCCACCTCTTCCGCTAGCGCTGACGAGAAAAATCATTTTGTAGTCGGTCCTTACCTGCAAAATATAGGTACCACAGAAATCACGATTATGTGGATTACCCATAAAAACTGCTTCAGCTGGGTAGAATACGGGGCCGGCACATATACCAGCAAGCGGGAGTTTGGGTATGTAAACGGACTGATTGAAGCCAATAACCGGATCAACAAAATTACCCTGACTGGACTCAAACCCGGTACCGAACATAAATACAAACTTGTTTCGACCGAAGTGCTAGGCTACAAAGGCTCGAAAGTAGAGTTTGGCGAAACCATTAGCAGTCCGATGTATGGTTTCAAGACCCCAGCTGAAAATGAAGAAGAGTTCAAGACAGTAATTTTTAACGACATTCACGATCGCCCGCAGATTATTCCGCAGTTGTTGTATCGTCACGGCTACACCGGCAATAAGCGCGATTATGATTTTGTCGTGTTCAACGGCGATTGCTTTGATTGGGTGACGGAAGAACAGCAAATGGTCGATCATCTAATAAAGCCAACAGTCGACATTTTTGCGACCGAAATGCCTTTTATTCTGACGCAGGGTAATCACGAATGTCGAGGTAGCTTTTCTCGGCATATTCCGAAATACTACGCTTACCCGGACAATAAGTTTTACTACGCCTTTACACGCGGACCAGTGCGTTTCGTGATTCTGGATTCGGGCGAGGACAAAACCGACGATAGCGTTGAATACGGCGGCTTATCGGCTTTTGATCGATATCGTGAAACACAGAAAAAGTGGTTGGAAAAAGAAATTGAAAGCGCAGAATTCAAGAAAGCACCATTTCGGGTGGTTTTGATTCATATATCGCCTTATCATTCAGGAGATTGGCATGGACCGATGCATTGCCAGGAAGTTTTCGGACCATTGTTAAACAAAGCCAAAATTGATCTCCAGATTTCTGGTCACACGCATCGCTACGGCACCCACGATCCCGATACGCAACATAATTATCCAATCGTAATAGGAGGAGGGCCACTGGAAGGCAACCGAACGCTCATCAAACTCCATGCGACCGCAAAAGAGTTAAATCTAAAAATGATCCGTGACGATGGCGAAGTAGTGGGTAAATACACTATTCCAAAAAAGGCGAGAACGTAAACAATAAGGGTTGATCTTGTGATCAACCCTTATTGTTTACAGATATAGTTCCTTGCCGAACAGCACATTTTCAACGCCAATTATTTCATCAATATCGTCCCAGAATATATTATAGGCACTAATTGTAAAATTAGTCCGCTGTTTGACAGAAGCTTCACTTAATAATTTAGACCAAGCTAGCGGAATTATTATCGTACGTCCGTCACTCAAACTAAACCATATCGTATCGACCTTTACTTCTACACCAATAAAAGTAGGTAGATCGGCAAATTTGGGGCGTTGACGACCCTTGTTAACTCGTTTGGCGGTAGTATTTCTGGTCTTGCAGTCGTTCTCATACGTTTCTTTAATCTGAGTTGTGTGGTCAACTATTGCCTTTTCAATTTTCTTTCGCTCAGCTGTTTTAATTTTTATAGAATCTGCCAATACAAAACTACCATCTTCTCGAATCCAATACTTACATAATTTGACACCATCGTCACTTGCATGTACATGGCATGGCTCATTCATTAAGTCATACATCCGGTAGAAGAAACGAAAGCCAAATAACCGGAAAAGTGTTGGCATACTAATACCATAATTAAACTAATCGGGTGGCATTTTATAAACGCCACCCGATTTATAAAAAATTAACTACCAGCATTTACCCCTTCTTCACTTCTTTCGCGAAAGTATCTTTCAACGTTACTGTTCTATTAAAGACAGGCTTGTCGGCTGTTGAATCGGAATCGAGGATGAAATAGCCTTTGCGCATGAACTGGAAGTTCGATTGAGCGCCAGAACGGGCGGCTTCAACCAAGGCTGGTTCGACGAATGCGCGGACGACTTCGAGCGAGTTTGGATTGAGTAACTCTTTGAAATCGCGCTCGTCAGCGGCTGGATTCTCGACAGAGAAGAGTCGGTCATATAGACGTACTTCGGCTTCTACGGCGTGTGGTACAGATACCCAGTGAATCGTGCCTTTTACATTAATTCCCGACGTATCTGAACCACTACGACTTTCGGGAATGTACGAGCAGCGGAGTTCAATAATTTCACCCGCGTTATCTTTTACGACTTCGTCGCACTTTATAATATAGGCGCCTTTTAGCCGCACCATGCCGCCAGGGAAAAGCCGGAAGAATTTCTTTGGCGGGTTTTCCATGAAATCGTCACGCTCGATGTACACTTCCCGACTAAACGGTACTGACCGTTCGCCCGCAGCCGGATCTTCGGGATTGTTTTCAATCCGCATAATCTCCTCCTGACCGACTTCATAATTCGTAATGACCAGTTTCAGCGGTTTTTCATCGAGAACGGCCATTACGCGGTGCGTTGTTTTGTTTAACTCTTCGCGGATGCAGAACTCCAGCAAACCTACATCGATCAGGTTATCTCGCTTAGCAATACCGATTCGGTCAGCGAATTCACGGATGCTGGCAGGTGTATAGCCGCGCCGACGAATCCCCGCGATGGTCGGCATGCGCGGATCATCCCAACCACTCACGTGACCTTCTTCGACCAAGAGTTTGAGCTTCCGTTTGCTCATCACCGTATAAGTCAGGTTGAGCCGCGCAAACTCGATTTGTCGGGATGGGAAAATATCCAGCTTGTCGATAAACCAGTCGTATAAGGGCCGGTGTACTTCGAATTCGAGCGTACAAAGCGAATGAGTAATGTGCTCAATCGAGTCTGATTGTCCATGCGCGAAGTCGTACATCGGGTAAATGCACCAGGTATCGCCCGTTCGATGATGATGCGCGTGTTTGATCCGGTAAATAATTGGATCGCGGAGTTGCATGTTTGGCGAGGCCATATCGACTTTAGCTCGCAATACTTTCGCGCCGTCTGGAAACTCCCGATTCTTCATTCGTCGGAACAAATCGAGATTTTCATCAACACTCCGATCCCGGTATTGACTCATGCGACCGGGTTCAGTTGGCGTTCCTTTCTGAGCGGCAATTTCCTCCGAAGTGGAATCGTCAACGTAGGCCAATCCTTTCTGGATCAGCGTTTCGGCAAATTGGTAAAGCTGGTCGAAATAATCAGACGCGTAGAATTCGTTTTCCCAATTGAAACCGAGCCAGCGAACGTCGTTTTTGATCGAATCAACATATTCGGTGTCTTCGGTAACTGGGTTGGTATCATCGAAACGGAGGTTAGTTTGACCGCCATACTGATCGGCCAGACCAAAATTCAGGCAGATGGATTTGGCGTGACCAATATGTAAGTAGCCATTAGGTTCGGGCGGGAAACGCGTATGAATGCGTCCATCATTCTTGCCAGCCGCTAAATCTTCTTCTACGATTTGTTCAATAAAATTCAGAGACCGTTCCGGTGCGCCAGTTGAGTCGGTAATTTCTTCTTCAGGTGTCTTCGTTACTTCCGCCATGTCGCTTAGTCGCTACGATAAAGTCCCGAAATTACGGTCTTTGGCCCGGTTTGACAAACGAAAGGTTGGCCAATTGCCGGTTAACCTTAGTGGGCAAGATTTAGTTATGACCTATAAACAGCCAAGAAAATTCGCTAGTAGGCGCTTGATAAAACTACTTAAGTAGCCTAATGCCGCTCGTTAATTTATTATTAATGAACGAACAAAATAGGGATTCAGACGGGTTGTTAAAGTAGTACACGCCATTGACTATCTATTACGGGCGGTTTACGGGCCTCAGGATATATGAAAAAAACGTTTATCGGCTTCCTCTTTTCAGTTGGCTGGTTTTTATCAATTCATGGATTTTCTCAAAAGACAACCGACTCGTTGTCGAAACAAGCATTTTTAGGAGACTGCATCCAATATGCACTAAATCATCAACCCATTGTTCGACAATCGGTTATTGATCAGGAAATTGCTGAACGAACGGTTCAAAGCAGTTTAGCGGCCTGGTACCCACAAATATCGGCTGGCTACGGATTACAACATTATTTGAAACAACCAGCAACGCTCTTTCCTGACCCAACAACCGGAGAGGTCGTCCCACGGGTGATTGGCGCAAAAAATACGTCAACGGCTTCTCTATCCCTCACACAAAATATCTTTAATCGGGATTTATTGTTGGCTAATCAGACTGCAGATGCGTACCGGGTGCAGGCATCACAGAATACGGTACGGAATAAAATTGATGTCGTCGTTAATGTAAGTAAAGCGTTTTACGACGTGATTTTGACGCAGCGACAGGTCGATATTCTAAGTGGTGACATTGCCAGGTTACAGCGTAGCCTTCAGGATGCAACCAATCAATATCAGAGTGGTATTGTCGATAAAACCGATCCGCAACGGGCCGCTATCGCGCTCAATAATACGCGTGCTCAGCAGAAACAATACCGTGATCTGGTTGGAGCTAAATACCAGGCTTTAAAGCAGACAATGGGTTATCCGCCCACTACACAGCTTACTGTTGCCTACGATACAATTCAATTAGTCAACGAATTAGCGCTGGATACACTTCAATTGGCCAATCCCCAAAATCGAGTTGAATACCAGCTTTTGCTGACACAAGGGCGACTATTGGACGCGAATGTGCGGTATAATCGCTGGGCTTATTTGCCATCGGTTGCTGCTTTTGGTAACTACAACCTCTTATATCAGAATAACAGCTTTGGTCAGTTGTTTGGGATGGTCTTTCCGAATTCACTGATTGGCTTGTCGATTGCCTTGCCCATTTTTCAGGGTGGAAGACGTATTCAACAGACAAAAATTGCCGAATTGCAAGTGCAGCGATTGCAGTGGGATCTGGCTTCCTTAACGAGTGCGGTCGATGCGGAATATGCGCAGGCATTAGCTACGTATAAAGGCAACTTGGCCAATTACCTTGCTCTCCGCGAAAATCTAACGATGGCGGAAGACGTATACCGAATCATTAATCTGCAATATCGGTCTGGGATAAAAACTTATCTGGACGTTACCATTGCCGAAACCGACTTGCGAACCGCCCGACTGAACCTGTTCAATGCACTATATCAGGTGATAATCTCTAAACTGGATGTGCAAAAATCGTTAGGCGTTATTCAGTATTAACTATTGATATGATGTCGGGCCCTAAAACCTGACATATCTCAAACCAAATGTCGGGTTCTCAAACCCAACATCACACAACACATGAAGCAGTATATAACTATAAGCACTGTAAGTTTGGCGGTCTTTCTAACGGCCTGTGGGGGTAAAAAGCCGGATCAACAACAAGCTCCGCCACCTCCTACGGCTGTTTCGGTTGCGACAGTAACGAAGGGCAGTGCAGTCTATTATGATGAATTTCCGGCCACGGTAACTCCCTTGCTTGAGGTTGAAATTCAGCCGCAGGTAGCCGGTAATATTACGGGCATCTTTTTTCAGGATGGCCAACGTGTTAGTAAAGGCCAGAAACTCTATACAATTGATCCTCAGCAATATCGGGCCGGATACGATCAGGCGGTTGCAAACCTCAACGTACAGAAAGCGAATCTAAACCGGGCACAGAAAGACGCTGATCGCTACAACACGTTGGCGCAGCAGGATGCCGTTGCCAAGCAATTAGTCGATAATGCTAATGCAACCTTAGAAGCGGCTAAAATGCAGGTCGAAGCATCCGAAGCAACTATTCGGCAGGTGAGCACAAACCTGAAATATACCACGATCTATGCACCTCTAGATGGGACTATTGGTATTTCGCAAGTGCGACTTGGTGCCGCCGTTGCTCCAGGATCGACACCATTAAATACGATCTCGTCGGATAACCCCATTTCGGCTGATGTGCAGATTGATGAGTCACAGATTCAGCGATTCCTAAAGTTACAGAATAGCCCAAACGTAACGCGCGATTCAACCTTTCTTCTGATGCTTCCAAGTGGACAGCCGTATACGTATCCGGGTTCCGTGCGCATCGTTGATCGCGCTGTCGATCCACAAACGGGTACATTGCGCGTGCGGATTGCCTTTCCAAATCCGACCAAGCAACTGAAACCGGGTCTGAACGCCAACCTTCGGGTGAAAAACAGTACGGGTGAACCGCAACTGCTGATTCCGTATCAGTCTGTAACGGAGCAAATGAGCGAATACTTTGTCTTTGTTGTGGGCGATAGCAGTAAAGTGAGCCAGAAAAAAGTAACCCTCGGCGCTCGTATCAACGATAAAGTGATTGTGAAAAACGGCCTGTCTGAAGGCGAAACCATCGTAACCGAAGGAACGCAGAAAATCCGCGAGGGAGCGAAAGTGAAAATTAGTGATAAACGATAAGTGATGAGTGGTGAATGGGCTGGCTAAAAACCACACTCATCGTTTATCACTCATCGTTCATAATTCTAAAAAGACGTGTTCGCAGAAACATTCATCAACCGGCCAGTTACGGCCATTGTAATATCCGTTGTGATTGTCGCGCTGGGGATATTGGCTTTACAAAGCCTGCCTGTCAGCCAATATCCTGACATTACACCCCCGGTTGTACAGGTGACGGGTACCTATACAGGAGCGGATGCGCAAACGGTTGAACAGACCGTTGCTACGCCCATTGAAACGCAGGTGAACGGTACGCCCGGTATGGACTACGTTCAAACTAATGCGACCAACGATGGCCGGATGACCATGAACGTGACGTTCAAAATCGGGACTGATGTGAACATCGCTGCACTGGATGTACAGAACCGTGTGGGTATCGCTCAGCCGCAATTACCCGAAGAAGTTACCCGATTAGGGGTCGTCGTGCGGAAGCGGAATCCGTCCTTATTTATGCTGGTCGCGATTTATTCGCCTAACAAAACCCACAACGTTTCCTTTTTAGATAACTACGCGAACATTTACATCCGTGACGCGCTGCTCCGGGTGCCGGGTGTGGGAGATATTTTTAGTCGTGCCGATGATTTCAGTATGCGGATCTGGCTCAAACCTGACCGACTGGCACAGCTTGGCCTAACGCCCGATGATGTAGTGGCAGCCCTTCAGGAACAGAACTTACAGGTCGCGGGTGGTTCAGTAGGAGCCTCCCCGCAACCAACTACACAGGCATTTGAATATACCGTCTTTACCAACAGCCGACTCAGTAAAGAAGACGAGTTTAAGAAGATTGTGGTTCGCAGCGACCCCGCCCGTGGTTCGTTGGTATATCTGGACGACGTGGCTCGCGTGCAACTGGGGAAATTCTCGTATGCCAGCAACTCGTTTGTCGATGGTAACCGAGCGGCTTATCTGCTGGTCTATCAATTACCTGGTAGCAATGCCTTGGAAACGGCAAAAGGCGTGTATGCTGCGATGGATAATCTGAAAAAGACCTTCCCCAAAGACATTAACTACGTAGTGCCATTCGAATCGGTATCGGTGATTCAAGTGTCGATTGAGGAGGTGGTTAAAACGCTGGTGGAAGCGCTTATACTGGTTGTACTGGTGGTGTTTTTATTTCTCCAAAGCTGGCGGGCCACCCTCATCACCTTGCTGGCTATTCCGGTATCGATTATTGGTACGTTTGCCTTATTTGTTCCCCTCGGGTTTACTGTTAATACCCTGACACTCTTTGCGTTTGTACTTGCCATCGGTATTGTGGTCGATGACGCAATTGTGGTGGTGGAAGCCGTCCAGGTTAATATTGACAAAGGAATGTCGCCGAAGGAAGCAACGAGAGCAGCTATGGCCGAAATATCGGCACCCGTTATTGCTATTGCGCTGATCCTGGCGGCTGTGTTTGTGCCGGTCGGGTTTATTCCGGGTATCGTCGGGCGACTGTATCAGCAATTTGCTATTACCATTGCTGTTTCGGTCTTGATTTCGGCCTTTGTAGCGTTGTCGCTGACTCCAGCTTTATGTACGATGCTGCTTCGGCCCATGCATATTGATGAAAAAGCAACGGGCTTTAATAAGTTTTTCTACAAGTTTAATCAGGTGTTCGAGCGGATGACGAATGCCTATTCCAATAGCGTCAAACGACTCATCAAAGCGACTCCGCTGGTTGTTGTCGGCCTGATTGTCGTTTACATTGGAACAGCTCTTTTGTTCCGGGCAAAACCCACCGGCTTTATTCCTACTGAAGACGAAGGGCGGCTGATTGTTACCTACGAAATTCCTGAAGCCGCTTCAACGGCTCGTAGTTTGGTGGTGCTCAATAAGGTGATGGACATTCTGAAAGCACAGCCGTACGTTGCGCACTTTTCGGCTTTAGGTGGTCTGAATGCCGTTACATTTGCGTCCAAATCGAACAGTGGTACCGTATTTATTCAACTCAAACCCTGGGACGAGCGCAAAGAGCGGGGTATGCAGGCCGATTCGTTGGTGGTTAAGTTACAGCGAGCTTTGTCGGTACTGAATGATGCCCGGCCGCAGGTAATTCAGCCACCTGCTATTCCAGGACTAGGGCAAAGTTCTGGTTTTACGTTCGAGGTTCAACAGCGAGAAACGAACGACGATGTACGGGCTTTCGATAATGTGGTGCAGAACTTCCTGGCAGAAGCAAACCAACGACCAGAAATTGGCCGGGCATTCTCTTATTTTACCGCTAAAACACCAGCGTACCGAGTCGATGTTGACCGCGACAAGTGTAAGAAATTAGGTATATCGGTCAGCAATGTGTATCGCACGATGCAAACGTATCTGGGTAGTCAGTACGTCAATGATTTCATTATTTATGGCCGTAAATTCCGGGTAGTGGCACAGGCCGACACCATGTACCGAACGGACGTTAAAAATCTGGGCAATTATTATGTGCGTAATCAGTCTGGACAGTTAGTGCCAATTAGTGCGGTTATCAAAACGACGGTTATTGAAAACGCGCCGTTGATTTCTCACTTTAACCTGTTCCGGTCGGTTGAATTGAATGGCGGAGCAAAACCGGGTTTCAGTAGTAGTCAGGCCAATGATGCGCTTCGTGAAGTAGCCGCAAAAGTGCTTCCTGCTGGGTATGCGTACGATTTTGGTGGATTGAGTCGGGAAGAGATCAATGCCGGAAATTCATCGATTTACATTTTTATGCTGTCGGTGGGCTTTGTATTTCTCTTTTTGGCGGCCCTGTATGAAAGTTGGTCGGTTCCATTTTCTGTCTTGTTATCAGTACCGATCGGTGCATTAGGGGCCATTATTGCCCTGATCTTATTCCCCTATTTAAGCAATAACGTTTACGCGCAGATTGGATTAATCACACTGATTGGGCTGGCGGCTAAAAACGCCATCCTGATTGTGGAGTTTGCAAAAGAGCGCGTGGACAAAGGCGAAGACCTGATTGAATCGACACTTGAAGCCGTTCGATTGCGACTCCGCCCGATTCTGATGACATCACTTGCCTTTATTCTAGGCGTATTCCCCTTGGCCTTAGCCACTGGCGCCGGTGGGGTAGCACGCGCTACGATTGGCCGAACGGTATTGGGTGGGATGTTGGCGGCAACGTCGCTCGCTATTTTCGTCGTCCCCGTTTTATATGTCGGTATTACGCGACTGGCTTATGGAAAGAAAGGGCTGGAGGAATTGAAGAAAAACGCGAAGAAGGAAGAAAAGCCAGTTGCTGCAAGTACATAACTGTAATCAGAAAGGTCAATAGCATTGCCAGGAAAATGTCCATTCGCTTTCCTGGCCGATTGCAGAATCTCGGCCAAAATAAGCTACGCCATTATCGCCCCACTGCCAGTGTGCTTTTTCAACGCTATCAATCTGGAACGCAAACGTAGGCGTTGTTGAGTGTTGATTGAGCGGTGGCCAGTCAATTTCACCCTGAATCAGCGTTGGCCATCCACCGAGTTTAATCCCATCCGTGTTGGGAAATAGATCATCGTAGTCGTCTTCCAGAGAAGCGGGGAGGGCAATTGGACAATCTTCCAGCATCGGAAAATCGGCATCAATGATTTCGGGAGCCATTTGAAACGGCTTGATTGCTGAAACGAAAGTTGGTTGAACAATTGGTATCAGGTCCTCGAGAGAAGTATAGGTTCGTAATATCCAGCCTGCTCCATTCGGATTTCCGGAGACAGGAGTTGTATCGGCGTCAATAAACAGGGTAATAAACGCTATATCCTGAACGAGTTCGGGTTTGAATGGAAATTCCTGAAGATTAATCTGGCACAACGGCAGCATCGGTTTCCCATTCGACAGTGGCCACAATTCATCAGGCTGGCCTAAAAGCACCCTGCCAAACCAGGAAGCATAAGGCGTATCCAAAGGTCGAAAACCGCCCACCTTCATTCGAATTGCTTTTCGACTAATAGCCTGACGAAATGCTTTTTTGTTCATAGATGCTAACTATGTTTTAGTTCTGTTTTAAGTAAATCTCTCGTGTCTGTGTCCTCACAGACGCCTTTCCGGTAGGCAATCTTTGCTGACGCTCAAGCGTCTGTGAGGACACAGACACAGGAACAGTTTGGATTATCTTTACAACCAATCACTTAGAGTTTGATTTTGCCAGCACCTTCGCCAGCGTTTTCTGCATACTGTCAAAGGCTTCTGACTGATTACCCGGTTGGGTGTTTAGGTTGACCTGATGGGCTACAAAATCAGTAAAGACAAAATGCTGTGGCCCGATTAGGGAAGGATCAGCTCCTTTATCAAGCAATACCTGACAAACATCCCAAAACTCCTGACGGGCAGCGGCTTGCAAAGCCGTATGACCAGCTAACCAACTACGGGCGCTGGCTGGAAATCGACTGTTTGGATCAGCGCCAGCATCAATCAACAGTCGAATCTTTTCGGCTCGATCCCCATTATAGGCAGTCATGGTTGAAAACAGCATAGGCGCATTTTCAGCCGTCGGGTCGGGTGCATTGGGATTCGCTTTCTTCTTCAGTAACCATTCCAATAATCCTGTTGTAGAACCTCGGCAGATAAGTACATGCGTAGGTGTATGATTCGGATCGCTACTTTCGAGAGTTACACCTTTATCCATCAGCAGCGAAAGACAACTAATTGTTGCTTGTTCATCAGCAGCGCTGATAGCACCCATCGCCGTAAAATCGAGCAGTGTAACACCATCCGTACCCGGATTATTTAGATTAGGAATGGGTGATTGAAGTAGTGTTTTTACTTGATTACTATCTCGACTTGCAATTGCCTTGGCGAGTTCACGTCGGATGGGGTCGGTGAAATAATAGGCTCCGGTGTACTGGTCCTGTTTTAGATTCTTGGTTGTTAATGAGCTGGTTGCTGAAGAAATAAGCTGCGAAATGGCTCCGACAGCGGGTAAACATAGTAGGATAAAAATGGCAACCCGTACCCAGGGGATCGGTAGGAAATTGGCCAGCAACAGGATAACCAATAAGATCAAGCCAAATAAGGCAAACGCTTGTTCCATACCGCGCCCTGCCGGATCGGAACCCAACGATTTCTTGGTCAGGAGCACATACGCGAGCAGCAGGATACCAATTGCGATGGTTACCCAGTTGATGGTTGTAATAAATTTCATGGCAATCAGGCGATCCACATTTCCAGTCAAACCCATCCAACGATTTGCTGGAATGATGAATCAAAAGTACCTGAATGCCACAGAGTCAAAAAGGCGGAATAAATAAGGAGTGTAAATGACTAAACGGATGACGTAGATCGGGGAATAAATAGTTTCTATACGGCTAATTCTCCTCACCTTTGACCGTGCTATCTGAAAATGTAATCGGTTGAAGACGAGGAGCAAAGATGTGAATCAGTAGCCAGGCCAGGACATAAGCACTGCCGCATATCAGGAAAAGATAATTATAGCCCGTCGTAATGTTGCCTTCAAGTTTATACGTATCTAATAGCGACCCAACCACAATTGGAAAAAGGAGCCCGCCCACTGAACCGGCCATCCCGCCTAATCCCACTACAGAACTGATAGCTGCTTTCGGGAACATATCCGATACGAGCGTAAACAGATTCGCGCTCCAGGCCTGGTGTGCTGCAACGGCCAGACCTAATAAACCGACGACTTCCCAGATCGACGTTGCATAACGAGTAAGCATGATTGGAACAATACAAAGTGCATACAACAGCATTGCCGTTTTGCGGGAACGGTTGATTGTCCAACCTCGATTGAGAAAATAGCCTGATAAATAACCACCTCCGACGCTGCCAATAGTAGCGGCTGTATAAACAATAATGAGCGGTAGGCTAGGTTTTTTCAGGTCAAGATTGAACGAAGCGGCAAAGTAGGAGGGAAGCCAGAACAGAAAGAACCACCAGACTGGATCAGTCAATAATTTCCCCAAAATAAACGCCCAGGTTTGCTTGTATTGAAGTAGATCGATCCAGCGTACATTGGATGCCAGTTCGCTATTAGTGTCTGTATTCGTATCCTGCTGAATGTAAGTCAATTCCTGAGCAGATACCTTTTTGTGGTGTTGTGGACTTTCGTACATAAGCCACCAGAAAACCACCCAGATAAAACCGATCAATCCTGTCAACAAAAACGCTACCTGCCAGCCATATGCGCCTAAAATCCAGGGAACGGCAATCGGCGCAACGACCGCACCAATATTGGTTCCTGCATTGAAAATGCCCGTAGCCAGCGCCCGTTCATGACGGGGAAACCATTCTGCCACGGTTTTTATGGCTGCCGGGAAGTTGCCACCTTCGCCTAAACCTAGTAGTGCTCTGTAGATTCCAAAACTGAATGTACTGGTTGCAATTGCGTGCAGAGCCGCTGCAATTGTCCAGATAAAAACGGCCAATGTGTAGCCTACTTTAGCGCCAATTTGATCGATCAGTCGGCCAAAAACAACGTAGCTAAGGGCGTAAGCTGCCTGAAAAGCCATGACAATATGACTATAATCGGTTTCGGTCCAGTTGAAGATAGTCTCTAAGGTTGGCTTGAGCAGGCTGATGACCTGACGATCCAGGTAGTTGATTGTCGTAGCAACGAACAATAATCCAACAATTCGCCAGCGATATTTCGTCATGATTGAATGTTTGTCAGGTGGTTAAGGGTAGCCAGGAAATGGTCAAGTTTTACTTACGTTTGACCACAACAGATAAACCCTAGCAATGTCTGGATAATTAAAACGATAAGGTTCGGAGTGTGCGATTGCTTTCCTGTACCAGATCAATCACACGAGCAAGCTGTTGAATATCAGCTGGTGTGATAGCGGGTTCGGCGCCCTCTACAATGACGTCGTAGAGGTTGTCATAAAAAGGGGTGTAATTGCCTAGCTCACTCTCAATCACTTCAGCCTTTCCATCCCGATACAATGTTCCCCAACGATCTTCCGGTTCTTCGCCCCAACTTGGCTGATCGGGCAGTTGATTGACTCGTAAGCGTTCTTCCTGCGGATCTAATCCTCCTTTTAGGAAAGATCCTTCTGTACCATGCAGACTAAACCGAAGCTGATTCTGATAAATCATTAGGCTGGATTCCAGTCGGACAACTTTGTCTGTGTAGCCTAATTTAATGTCGAAATAATCATAGACATGGCTGTTGGGCCGATTCATCCGAACAACTGCCTGCACGGTGTTAGGCTTGCCGAACAGATGTAGCGCCTGATCGAGTAGGTGAGGCCCCAGATTGTAGAGATTCCCCCGGCCAACACCGGCCTGTTCTTTCCAGCTTTGTGAGTTTGGTGGAACGGGAGAGAAACGGTCGTACCGGCATTCGTAGTCAACAAGCGTACCGAGCGCACCCTCGCTCAACAAGAGTTTAATTGTTAAGAAATCAGAGTCCCACCGGCGATTCTGATAGGCTGTAGCCAATTTTCCCTGACGTTGTGCTAATTCAAGCAAATCGATTGCTTCCTGTTCCGTAAGCGCAAACGGTTTTTCGACCACTACATTTTTCCCATTTTCTAATGCTTTTCGGGCGTATTCAACATGGGTTTCGTTGGGGCTGCAAATGAAAACGAGATCAATTGCCGGATCGGCAAATAGTTCGTCGGCGGTGGCTACCCATTCAATGGCTGGATTGAATTGCTGAACAGCCTCTGGCCGGCTACTGGCAATTTTTTTAAGATGAAAACGCGGATTGACCGATAGAAATGGTGCGTGAAAATATCGTCCGGATAATCCAAACCCTACTAAACCAACATTGATAACTTGAGACATACTTGAACCAGGAGTGAAAAATGGGGAATATAAAGGTAAAGCAGATTCCTTGTGCTTATCTCCTGATTCAATCCTCAATTTTCTTCGAGTGTGAAAATTTTACTTATTCATACGTAAACGGATTCTCAGACGGAATGTAGCTGACTTTAATACCCGGAACCTGGGGTTTTAACCAGGAAACCAGCCATTCCATACCGGCCGCTTCACTCATTATATGCCCCAACACGACCAGCGATATTTTTTTGCCCTGCTGCCGCGCATCGCGAATATACTCGGGTGTTTCCCATTCGCTGGATTCTCCACAGAACACCACGTCTGGTTGTGCTTTTTCAATCGCCATTATCTGATTACGCCCACCAGCCGCACCCGGTAATAACAAAACCTTCTGACAAGTCTGATTTTTATCGCCAACTACACGGACAAGCTTAATTCCCAATTTCTGTTTTGCATGAGCAATCAATTGATGAAGGGGCGTAGCGGGCATATGCAGTAGCTGGGGATTAGATGCATCCATGTAATTTGTCCACCCTAAGGCTGATAACATACCCGTCCGAATGCCGTCTGGTCGATGCGAATGCCAGTAATCGTGGAATCGCCAGACAGCGATATTATGCTTTGTCAGTAAGTCAAATTTCTGTCGGAAAACCGAATTTTGCTGTAACCAATCCGTTTCATCGAGGTGATTGTAAAAGGTAGGTTCATGGACGATAATAAAGTTAGCGCCAGCCGCAATCGCTTTATGAATCACTTCCGTCGTTGCGAACATGGTCGACACAATGCCCGTAACCTGCTGGGATGCACTACCGCTTTTTAAGGTATCAACCGTTTTAGGGAAAGGCGCATTGGGAATCGATTTCAAAATCAGATCCATCACCTGGCCTACCGTAAGCGAGTCTGCTCCGGAAGCTGGTTGATTCGCGAGGGTAATTGAAGCATTGCTCAATAGCAACGACGAGCCGAGAACGGGCGTTACAGAAGCTAAAAATTGTCGTCTTTCCATGTACGTTTCGAGAGATCAGATTGCCTATATGCTCTAAGCGAAAGATCTGATTTTTCTAATCCGTCTTCTCACCGAAAAACGAATTTTCGTCGGAGGGTTATCGTACTGACACTAACTTGATCGCCTGATTTCCTGAATTAATCCCAATCTTTTCCCAGTTGACTCCTGATTGTCAGCATTCCGAAAGGCAATCTGATAGGTTTGCAGCCTCAAATCACACAGGTATTTATCTGACTACAATTATGGATTCTCTGTCAACGAGTTTGCTTCTGTTATTAATTATCAACTTAGGTATAGCCTTCGGTGCTGGAATTTATGAAGCCAGGTTAACTATTCCTCAGTGGCTTTCCAAATCAGCGCTATCTGGTTATCAGGTCAATAACACGTTCATGAACGAACTCGATCCGGGAAGAAAATTTTGGTCCTTTGTTACGACTGGCCCATTGACACTGATCACCCTGGCTAATCTGTTTGTCGCCTGGTCTTCGCCACAGCCTATCCATACCTGGTGGCTTGCCGCCGTATTCATTACACTCCTTGAGCGGTTAGGCACTTTTACGTTTTTTATTCCAACGGCTATAAAACTCTTGAAAGCAGATCAGCTTCCAGCCTCACACGTTAACCGACTGGCAATGTTATGGATCAATCTGAATTACGTTCGAAATGCACTAACCATGATGGCCTGGCTCGTTGCTCTGTATGCATTTGGGTTGTAAATAAGTATGCAGAGCGAGTAGTATGCCCCCTATGGTCAACTATCTGTAGAGAATCATAATGACTATAAACATCTGACCCATAGGGTTATACTTGATTAAAACTTAATCAATTTTCCTTCTGCCTGCGCTTGTTGCTTTGTGTACTGAACTCCGCTAGTCTTAATGCCCTGACTATTCAGGAGCGAAATGGTTCCTCCCTTATTGCCCAAATTGAAATTGCTGTTGGCCGTAATTGTTATGTCCAGAGCACTGGTAGCATTGATCGTAACATTGTTGATCAAAAATTCATGACGGTTTCTGTCAACCAGTTTCCAGCCGTTTAACGATATGGATTCGTCGGTGGTGTTCAGTAAAATAACCTTCTCTTTTCCAACTTCATTTCCTTTCGGATTTACCAACGCGGCCACAATAACAACATCACCATCAACCTCCGTATCGACTACGACTGGTCCGCCATCCGAGGTGCTGGTAATACGATGACCAGTCTGATCATCGGTATGCAGCGTAGCCGGATTGAGGGTGTTGAATTGAGTTTGAAAGGCTAGCAGAATAGCTGTCCATCGGTTTAAACTTGGATAGTAAATCAGCAAACCCCCATCCTGAAAAACACCGTTATCTTTATCGAAAGAACCCGTTGGATTGCCCTGATTCATGTGGATGTCGTGCAGTCCCTGGTCTTTTATTTCAGGAAAGTATTTATCAGGCTTATTGGTACTTGGCCACTGTTCCCCGAACGCAAAAATCCGGGAAGCAGGATCGGCTTTCGATTTAGTTAGTGCTAACGTCAATTTATCTTCCAGATCATTATCCAGTCCGGGTGCGTTGTTGGGTAAAACGACCATTTTATTGAAATCGCCGACCATGTTTCGCCGTAAAAAATCCAGACCAAATTGTTTTCGCTTTGCCGTGTCGTTAATAGTAAAATTGCCGTTTTCGGGGAACGATTCCAGCAGACGATTGCATAATTCATGCTGATAATTCTCATCGACATAAGCCATCAGCATAGATCCATCCTGCGAACGGACATTGACAGCGATCCGATAAAACTCAGTGCCGGTGTTGAGTTTTATTTCGAAATGGTTGGCGTCAGACGCCATCAGGCCACGGTCGTAACGGCCCACGAAGAGGTGATAATTCGTTAGAGGCATGGGAAAGGTGTTTGGTGAATTGCTGGATAAAGAACGCTTTATTCGTAAGCCAGAACGACAAAACTATATTAACAGTAAGTTGCTTTTATTTAGCGGTTAGGAATTACTCTACTCTATATGCACCCTGCCCTGCGAGCCTTTCTTACCGGAAAAATTACGTTATCAGCCGAGGAGGAAGCCTTCGTTACGAACTGTTTCAAGCCGAAATTCACTCAGCGGAATGAAATTCTTGTAGCCAAAGGAAGCGTTGCCCGATATATTTATTTCGTAGTAAAAGGATGTTTGCGGGTATTTCTGACAGATGAGAAAGGGGATGAATCGACTCGCTTTTTGGTATTCGAAAATCGTTTTGGAACGGCGTTTCCCAGTTTTATTCTTCGACAACCTTCACTGGCGTCAGTACAAAGCCCAGAACCTTCGGAATTGCTCACGCTGAGTTATGACGATCGGCAGGCGCTCTACCGGACTATTCCTGCCTGGGAAACAATGGATCGAATTGGGCTGGAACTCGATTACATTGCGTCCATTCAGCGGATCGAAAGTTTTATTTCGTTAGACGCAAAAGCTCGTTATGATGCGCTACTCCATACTAACCCGGAACTCATTCAGCGACTTCCCGCTAAGATCATTGCGGATTATCTGGGCATATCTCAGGAGACATTGAGCCGCCTGAAGGCGAAAAAGTAAATTGTTGACTTTTGTCAATGTTTTTCCGGCAAACCAGGGCTTGCTTTGTACCACCCGATCAACAAAACGATGAACTACAAACTGCCCACAATTTTCGCCCTTCTACTGATTCAACAGGTAACCTTTGCTCAGCAAAAGTTACCTGCTCAACTTGGTCAGCGTACGTTTACCTTCACAGATGAAACCCGCAAACGACCAGTCGTAACGGAAGTCTGGTATCCAACCGACGACACATTAAAAGCGAGCGATAAGATGTTTTCTCCATTTCTTCGTCAGCATACTGTGCGGAATGGGCATTTACCTAATCAAAGATTACCTCTGATTATGCTTTCTCACGGTACGGGCGGTGGCCGATTAACAATGGAGTGGCTGGCGCAGGGATTGGCTCAAAACGGATTTATTGTAGCTGCTGTAGATCACTGGGGCAATACGTACGACAACAAGGTTCCTCTTGAATTTCTCAAGCCATGGGAACGTCCATTAGACATTAGTTTCGCTCTGACCGCTTTAGTAAAAGACCCTAATTTTCGCACGGTGATTGATCCTCAACGGGTGGTCGCAGCTGGCTTTTCGTTTGGGGGCTATACGGTTATTGCTCTGGCAGGGGCGGTGCTGGATTATCAGGCCTTGATCACCTATTACAAAACGACAGGCCGTAACGAATTAGATATTCCTGAACTGCCTGGTGTGGCCCGCTATCTGGACGACCCCTCCCTAAAAGCCGCCATAAAAAATCTGCCCGCATTGAACGATAATCGAATAAAGGCATTTCTGTCAATTTCGCCCGCACTCGGTCAGGGGTTTATCCGTAAAGACCAGATGAAAGCCATCCATGCGCCACTATATATTATAGGTTCAGAAAGCGATAGTATGGCCCCAGTCGCAACGAACGCCCGCCATTTTCACGCCCTAATACCAGGCTCAATCTATCATGAATTTGGCGGGAAAACTGGGCACTACGTGATGCTGAACGAAGCTATTGACGAGGTGAAAAAATCAGACCCTATTTATTTCGCAGATGACAAATCGGTTGATCGGCACCAGGTTCACGAAGCGGTGATTCAGTTAGCACTAAAGTTTTTTCGTAGCTCCTTGTGATAATCTCATTACCAAACAGTTATCCTTTCTTTTTCGGGTTTGTACATTTTGTCGCCCGGTTGCACATTAAAGGCTTTATAAAAAGGCGTGAAATTCATTAGGGGCCCATTTACCCGCCACTTGGCTGGTGAATGCGGATTGGTATTTACGTACATACCCATATACGCATCCCGTGTTTTTACCCGCCAGATTCGGGCTACCGAGATGAAAAACCGTTGATCAGGTGTAAATCCGTCCAGTTTCGTTGTGTCTTTGCCTTGTTCTGTCAACTTAAACGCATCATAGGCAATGGCAACCCCGGCAATATCTGCTGTATTTTCCCCAACTGTTAGTGCCCCTTTTACATGCACGGAATCCAATACGGTAAATTGATTGTATTGGTCAATAACCTGCTGGGTTTTCGCTTTGAACTTTGCGTAATCCGCTTTTCTCCACCAATTAGTCACGTTTCCGACTTTATCATACTGGGCGCCCTGATCGTCGAAGGAGTGCGTTATTTCGTGCCCAATCACCATACCGATTCCGCCATAATTCAGCGCATCATCCGCATTCACATCGAAATACGGAGATTGTAGGATACCCGCCGGAAAAACAATTTCATTGAGTGGAGGATTGTTGTATGCCGTCACGGTTGGTGGGGTCGTAAGCCATTCCGTCCGGTCGACTTTCTGCCCCACTTTAGCCAGGTTGTAACGGTACTCATTTTTATTGGCAGACAGTCGGTTTTCAAAATAAGCATCTCGTTTCACGTCTACCTTCGAGTAGTCTCTCCATTTATCCGGGTAGCCGATTTTCTCCGTGAAAGCGTACAGTTTTTCTTTTGCCTTGGCTTTGGTGGAATCACTCATCCAATCCAGCTTATTGATGCGGGCTTCAAACGCTTTTTCCAGATTGTCTACCAACGTAGCCATTCGTTTCTTAGCCGCTTCCGGAAAATACTTTTTTACATACAATTGGGCCAATGCTTCACCGAGCGAACCATCAACTGCTTGCACCATTTCTTCGGCTCGTGTTTTCTTAACGGCTTGTCCGGTCAGAATTTTTGTGTACGCAAAAGATGCATCCACAAATGGCTGACTCAGGAAATTCGAGTAATTGGTGAGCGCGTTGGCTTTTAAATAGACTTTCCAATCCTGGATAGAAACTGATTTTAACAGCGTGTTTAGCTTATCATAATAAGCCGGTTGTCCTACATTGACCGAATCAACCTGTACGCCCAGGTCTTTTACTAACGTTGCCCAGTTTAGATTAGGGTGTTTTTGGGACAGAGCCGCGACTGCTAGTTTATTGTAATTAGCCTTCACATCTCTAAGTTCGATATTCGTTCGATGTGCGGTTGCCAGTTGTTTTTCAATAGTATAAGCTACGAGTGCATTTTTCTGGGCGGTAGCAGCATCAGTACCTGTCAGTTCAAACAGGCGGGTGAGGTAGTTTCTATAGGCTTGTTGAATTGCAAGTGTTGACGAATCAGTCTTGAAATAATAATCTCTTTCGGGTAAGCCAATACCAGATTGATAAAACTGGGCAATATTGATTGTACTCTGTTTGTCATCAGGGCCTACCGAAAAACCAATAATCGAACCATCTCCTGCTTGTTGTTCTTCGGCCACCACTTTTAGCAATGAAGAAATATCGCTTATGGCATCGATGCGGGCGAGCAAAGGCTTGATAGGATCATACCCGCGCTTATTAATAGCGGATGTGTCCATGCCTGACGCATAAAAATCACCGACCTTTTGTTCGATACTTCCCGCTGGGTGAGTGTCTGCTGAAATGCTATCCAGAATTGCCTGCAACCGCATACGCTGGGGATAATTCAAAAACGAATAGGAGCCTACACCTGTTTGACTCGCCGGTATCCGGGCGGTATCATACCAAATGCCGTTGGCATACTTAAAAAAATCATCCCCCGGCTTTTTGGAAGTGTCTATCCCCGTTATGACTACGCGGTTGGTACTCTTATCCGAAACTTGCTTACAGGCTCCTGCCCAAAAAATCGCTAAAGAGAAGTATAGGAGTCTTTTCATCGTTTTTACTTTAATCGGCTTCAGCTTTCAGTACACGTCCAAAGCTAATCAAAAAGCACATACAGTTGCTGCGAGATGAGATTGATTGGGGATTAACCAAAGCCAGAGCAAATACTAAGAGGAGTTTACTCAATGCCTGGTCTTTTCTCTTATCGGTATTGAGTAAAGAGTTGGCTGAAAATGATTTACAACTAAACGATAGAAACCAGGAAGGGTTTCTGTTTCTGGCTAGAAAGCTTCTCTTAAACTCATTATGGGTAGCGTATAGTTTTCCTTCGTCTGATATGGGAGGATTTATCGAGACAGATACGGAGGCCGTTTCCTTGTAACAGGCTAACATTTTTTCGAACTTTACCTTCCAAAGTACGAAACGTCATCCCTTACATCTTATCAGCGAGAAAGGTCTTGGTGGTTTTTAAATTAGGTTTGCGGTAGCGTGGTGGTTTCATACCAATAGAAGCGAATGAAAAATACGTTTAATGTGTTGATCATCGATGATGATGAAGATGATCAGTATCTCTTAAAAACCGCTTTTGAAAGGGATTCGGCCTTCTACAATCTTCGATTTGCCAGCGATGGTACGGATGTTTTAGAAAGTATTAATAGTACAGAATTCTTGCCTGACTTAGTGTTGTTAGACCTAAATATGCCCCGGATAAGTGGATTTGAGGTGCTTACTCATTTGAAAAGTTCGCCCTTGTATCGACATGTACCTGTGTTGATTTTAACGACATCCGACAACGAGGAAGATATTAACCGAGCCTATGAACTAGGCGCTAATACATTCCTGATCAAACCTATGCAACATCAGGAATTGGTCGATCTTGCAGAGCAGATTCGTCTTTATTGGTTTAGGTTCGCTAAAATACCCACCCGCCGGGTCAATCAACGAAGCGATTAATGCCCTGTTATACAAGCGACTCCAAAATTGGTTCAGTATATAAAATTACCGCTATTCATTATCTGAACTTATGCTGTCAGAACCATCTATCCAAATATTTAGCATCCTCGTGGTGGATGATGAACCACCCATTCATGATCTTATGGTTAGAGTCGCTGAAAAGGTATTTCCTCAGGCGCGGTTTACCAATACCCGGTCTGTTCAGGAAACACTGGCGTATCTGGATGCCCAGGCTGATCAGCCGCCCCAACTCATTCTTTTAGATATTGACCTGCGCGAATCAGCTAATGGGTTAAGCTTATTGCCAGAATTACGGTCTCGTTTTAAAGGTCGAGTGCCTATTATCATCCTGAGCTATCTGGATGAGAATGATAAAATTGAGCAAGCCTACGAACAGGGAGCAGTGGCCTATACCCAAAAACCTGACGATCTGGAAAGCTGGCATGAGTATGTATTGATGTTACGGCGTTACTGGCATGATTCTGCCCGTCTGCCAACGGTGCCTCCTGTCGCATCATGAGTATTTATATTATGGTCAATAACCAAAAGGATCATCTTATTGGCGACGATCTCATCGATAAGTAGGTTAATAACCAGTATAACGAACGTGTTAATTCGCTAGGGCCATACCAATTAGTGTATGTCGAAAAGCCAGCGAAAAAAGTTAATACATACCGGCCATTAGCGACATATAATAGTTAGCACAGTGTATGGATGTCAGCAAGAGTAATTCCTTATTCGCCAGAGACTCAAAGCGATCAGATGGCTGAATCGTATAATTATAATTCAGGTGGCTCCATTTCACATGAGGCTTCATGACTACTAATTCATTTTCCTGCTGGTCGATAAGTAGAAACGATTCGTTAAATACACCTCGGTGCTTAAAAAGATATTCTTTCTCAATAGCATCAAAATAGGTTTTTAGCGCAATACTTCCATTCCAGTTCATGGAGAATGTCAGCAACACCATGTCAGCCTCTTTCAACTCAATGGTTGATCCCCAAAATCCTTTTGGAATAATCGAATAGGTCGAACGGTTAGCCAGTTCAATGGAAGCCGTAAACTGAAACCAGTTTTTATAGGTAAGTTCACCAATCGATTCATCGCCCTGCGTCACCTCAAACGAGAAAGGGTTGCTTGATTTTGCCTGATAGGCGGCCAATAAAGTTTTCATTCTCAAACGTGTTTAGTTGGTAAAAGTCGTTGACATACTAACGTTATCGCTGGAAAGCCAAAGAACCGCTTCCGGCTATTTCGTATGAAATTTCCATTATTTTTGATTGTAAAGTCAAGATCACAGCGTTGTTAAGTTGTGTGCAGTACTATTTACACAGACTTACACAGCTGTTTTTGTCGATAGCAAAGTGCGTAATTTGCCTTGTTTGGGCGCTTTCCTATCAGATATATCTATTTATTTCATTTGTGGTATGGTTACCGACCGCCAGCTGTTTGAAACCTTATGGAACGACGTCTTGCGCCAGTATTTTCGGGAGGAATTAGCCCTGGAATTCAATAATCCGGAAGACCCACCGGCTCCCATGAATCAGGTGTTGGGTAACATGCGTAATGTTAAAGGGGAAGAAGTATGGGCAAAATCTAGCCCCCATCTGGGTAAAAATCGATTGCCGGAATATGTCGCCCTGAAAACTGGACACCGATTCAGTGGCAGCAATTATCGGAATCATTACGACAATCTCCTTAAAAAAAATACTGATATTAATGCGAATCCGGAGTTCTTTTTAGCACTGGCAAAAACGCTGGGCTATCCAGATTTTAACGCCTATAAAACCGATTATGAGTCAGCGCTCAATTCCGAGCAACAGGAAAAAACTGACGCTGGCACGGCACAAACTATTCAAAACCTGACGGCCACTAATTACCGCCTACGGATTCAGGCACGATGGCTGCAAGCGATTGCGATCGGGCTGGTTGGTGTGCTGCTAATACTAAGTTGGTTATACATTTCAAAGCCATCTTCCGCCATTCCCCAAGGGCACATTCTTCGAAAAAGGGCGCATATCTCTACATTAGCTAAAGGCGTCATCGGTAATTGGTATAGCTATAATCGTACCTATGAAGCCCGGGGAAACACAGATCCCTATATTTTCAATCGAATGGCCTGGACGATAGGCTCCGATAAAGACGGTTATCTCACCTTCGATCGATACTGGAAAGCCATGGATTTCGCTGGCTGGATTGAATTTATTGATGGCGCTATTCCGCAACTCCATTTTTTTATGAGCGTATTCCAAACTGGAAACGGTCGAAAGGATGCCATAGGTTATCGGCATTTCAATTGCGGCTTATGGGGTGAAAACCACGACTGGCTTCGAGCGGATACGCTCATTTGTGTTTGCACTACCTATGATTTTAGTGCTAGTGGTCTGGGAGAACCCTTAGCTAGTCGTGAATTATTGATTCGACAACCGGGTATTTCATTTGATTCTCTCAAAAAAGGGGCTACCAGCCTGCCTCTTCAGCGTATGAGCTGGTTAGATAAAATCTTACCAAAGAAGACCAGTTATATTTATCAAAAGCCCAGCAAGATTGAGTAGCCCACAGGCGGATAGGATAGCATCGCTCGGTGCTTAGTTGGTTACAGAATCCTATCTCCAAAAATGTCGATTGTATATCATTCTCCTCATCCCTAAAACTCGTCACCCCACAATACGCTGATCAGCCTGTTGAATGACCGTTCGGAAGTATTCCTTTAGTTGAGCCGCAGCCTGATGCATCACCAGTAAACGGGCTACTCCTTCACTGGTTTCAACAAAAGAATGGGGCGTATCTTGAAGCACCATTAGCCGATCTCCCGCTTTTGAGTGGCCTATTGCTTTTGAGCAATAGCATACGATTTCTCCATAACTTTTGAGATTGATCCGAGAATAGGGGGTAGAAACAACAAAACCAGCCTTGTAAAGGGCTGGTTTTGAGCTTTTGTTTAATTGTTAGTGACCGATACGGGAATCGAACCCGTGTTACCGCCGTGAAAGGGCGATGTCCTAACCGCTAGACGAATCGGCCGTCTTGTGTCCAAGACCTAACGTTTTGGCGATTTAGCCGCTGCGTTAGCGAAACGTGGTGCAAAGGTAAGGCTATGTTTTTATAATACAACTACTAGCGGTAAAATTTTTCTAAAAAAAGGGTTTCTGATCGATTTACTGCTATTTTTGAAGGAGTTAGCTTTTTCGATTTTTCACCGTATACATGAAACACGTTCTACTGCTGGCAGCTCTGCTAACAGCAACCGTATCGGGCTTGGCTCAGTCAACGTCCTCTTCTTCAACAACTCCGTTAACACCTGATCAATTTCTAGGCTACAAGATTGGTGAACGATTCACACCGCACTATCGTGTTTTAGCCTACGCTGAACAAATTGCACGTCAATTTCCAACTCGAGTAAAACTGATTCCGTATGGTACGACCTACGAAGGACGACAATTGATGGTCGTCGCAATCGCTTCTGAAGCGAATATGACAAGACTTGAAGAAATTCGGACGAATAATCTCAAACGAATTGGGCTGATGGATGGAACACCGACAGCTTCGTCACAGCCACCCATTGCCTGGCTCAGTTACAACGTACACGGAAATGAAGCGGTGAGTTCAGAAGCATTTATGGAGGTCCTCTATCGCCTGTTGAACACATCCGATGTCGTTTCGCAGAAAATCATCAACACGACTGTCGTTATTCTGGATCCGGGCCTGAATCCAGATGGGCATGATCGCTATGTGAACTGGTATAATCAAATGCTGGGTCGAACTCCTGATCCAACACCGAATGCTCGTGAACATAATGAACCCTGGCCTGGTGGTCGTTATACACACTATCTGTTTGACCCAAACCGCGACTGGGCCTGGCAAACGCAGGAAATCACTCAGCAACGCATGGCTTTGTACCAGCAATGGATGCCGCAACTGCATGGCGATTTCCATGAAATGGGCGTTGAAAGTCCTTATTATTTTGCCCCGTCGGCCAAACCATACCACGAAGACATAACCCCATATCAGCGCCAATTCCAGCAAATTATTGGTCAGTATTGCAGCCGGTATTTTGACAAGAGTGGCTGGCTTTATTATACACGCGAACGATTCGATCTGTTTTATCCGAGTTATGGCGATACGTATCCAACCTATAATGGTGCGATTGGGATGACCTATGAACAGGGCGGAAGTGGTCGTGCCGGGTTGGCGATCACGAAAGCCGACGGCGATACACTCACGCTTCGTCAACGGATAGATCACCATTATACGGCTAGTATTGCTACCCTCGAATCGGTCGCGGATCGACCGGCTGAAATCGTGAAGGAATTTGGTCAGTTTTTCGATAAATCGCGGAATTCACCAATTGGTCCGTATAAAAGTTATGTCATTAAATCGAATGGGGATGCTGGTCGGCTTAAGGCATTACAGCAATTACTCGATCGTAACAAAATCAGTTTTGGCGTTGCCGGAAAAGCGCAGACTGCAGCGAATGGATTCAATTACACTACCCAGAAAGTTGATAAAAATGTGTCGGTAGGTGCTGAAGATATTGTGATTAGCGCCTATCAGCCAAAATCGACACTGCTGAAAATCTTGTTTGAACAGAATTCGGCGTTGGAGGATTCGGCAACGTACGACATTACCGCCTGGTCGCTGCCTTATGCATTCGGATTACAAACCTATGGTTTGCCAACCCGTATTGATCCAAAAATGGGAAGCGTTCCAACGCAAGCAACTACGATTCCTAGCTCAACTACCAGTACCCCATACGCCTATTTGATTCGTTGGCAATCATTACCATCTGTGCAGGTGCTAGCCAATTTGCTAAAACAGAAAATTCGGGTTCGAGCCGCCGAAAAAAGCTTTGAATTAGAAGGGAAAGCCTACCAGTCTGGAACGTTAATTATCGCACGAACGGGCAATGAGCGGTTAGGCGATCGACTTGGTTCAGTAGTTATGCAGGCTGCTACTTCGGTAGGGGCGGAAGTGGTTCCTGTTCAAACTGGCTTTGTAACATCAGGCTCTGATTTTGGCTCTGATTTCGTATCTGGTTTGAAAGCTCCGCGAGTGGCCGTATTGGTTGGCGAAGGGACTCCTCCGCCATCGGCAGGGGAGGTCTGGCACTTTTTCGATCAGGAATTAAAATACCCCGTAACGCTACTCGATGGAGGTTCATTGGTTAATGTGGAGTGGAGTAAATTCGATGTGCTGGTGCTACCGACTAATTACAATTACAGCCGTGTGTTAAATGATCGAACATTGGCATCGATCAAAGAATGGATTCGGGCAGGTGGAAAACTCATTGCTATGGAACGGGCTTCTGCTTTTCTCGCTGGTAAGGAAGGGTTCGAGCTAAAAGAAAAAGAAGAAAAACCAACAGATAAAGCCAAAAAAGCGGGTGCTGCCGATTCGATCAAACTATACGTAAACCGCGAACGATCAGCTATTTCGGATGAAATTCCCGGAAGTATTTACCGCGTTAATCTCGATACGAGCCACCCACTGGGTTTTGGCCTAACGGGGGGCTATTATTCGCTGGTTCAGAACGCTTTTAACTTTGATTTTCTGAAAGATGGCTGGAATGTCGGGTATCTAAAAACGGATAATTACGTAGCTGGTTTTTCGGGAAGAAACGCTAAGGAAAAATTGAAAAACACACTGCTGATGGGCGTTCAGAATATGGGTCGTGGAAGTGTTGTGTACCTGGCCGATAATCCGCTTTTCAGAGGGTTCTGGTACAATGGAAAATTACTCTTCAGTAATGCCGTATTCATGGTGGGAAACTAATTGGGTTTCCCACCCTAAAACTAATAATCGCTTAGACTGCTGATAGACAATGCATTAACGGTTTCCCACGAAAATGGAATCCAGATGCCACTGGTGGCATGAAGAACCTCTGTTGCTGGTTCACAGGCGAACAGTTTGTAGTCGAATTTAGGGAAGTTATGAACGAGATAGCCGGGGTAGTAATAGGTTTTACGTTGAAGCTGAGCATGTTTCATCTTCTGCAGCATAAGGAATTTGCCTAAACTGTATTTCCGATAGTCGGGATCATAAAAGTTCATGATCCCGGCAATACTCTGATTCCCATCGTCAAAAATACCAGCGGCTATTAACTTTCCCTGATCACGAACTTCAACCACATAGCTATCAAAAACATTCTCAGTAGCGCCGTCCAGCAGGCAGGCTTCAACCGAATCGGGTGCGTCAAAATTAATCGAATCCCGATACTTGGCGTAGAGAGTTTCTAGTTCGTCGTTCAGCGCAAATGGCTTAACCGCAACCGAAAATTTTTCATTGCTACGTAGCAGTCTCAGTTGCTTCGTTCCGTAGGTAACGTCCGGTAGCACAATACGTAGCCAATGTACGGCGCAAAGCCGATTGCCAAAACGGGCTATCTGGCACGTAAAAATGTCCTGATGCATCCGAAAATAGCCCATGCTTAGGCATAAATCCAGTTTGCTTCCAGTCATAGGTTGAGTAGGGGCTTATGGGTAGTGGCTTGTGTAATGGCGTCAAATTAACGCGAATTCAGCATTAAACATTCATGCACACAAGATTATTTATACTGCTATTTCGTTAGGGTCTATACGCCTACATATCAGTATAGTAGAAACCACTTGTGGGCAGGAACGGGTGCCAATGTTTTTTCGGCGATCCATCAGTTTTACTCGGTAAATCGATTTGTATGCCTAACTAGTTTATGAAAATTGACCATTTCCTAACTCTCTTAATTCGCCTTTTATGAAAGCCATTCTTTGTCGTGTCTATGGGTTACCTGATTCGCTCTCGCTCGAAGATGTCCCATCGCCAGTACCGGGAGCGGGTGAGGTCTTAATTCAAGTGAAAGCCTGTAGTTTGAACTTCCCTGATACACTCACGATCAGAAATATGTACCAGTTCAAACCACCTTTGCCGTTTTCGCCGGGAAGTGAAGCTTCGGGCGTCGTAAAAACAGTAGGTGAAGGGGTCAAACATGTTAAGCCTGGTGATCGTGTATTTACGTTTGGCACGCATGGCGGCTTGGCCGAAGAACGCATTGCGGATGCCCGTGCAACAATTCAATTGCCCGACGGAATGGATTTCGTAACCGGCGCATCGACGCTTTATGCGTTTGGTACGTCGTATCACGCGCTGAAAGATCGGGCGCAGCTTAAAGAAGGCGAAACATTGCTGGTGTTAGGGGCTGCTGGTGGAGTAGGGTTAGCGGCTGTTGAATTAGGGAAATTAATGGGGGCAACGGTCATTGCGGCAGCGTCAACGGATGAAAAATTAGCTGTTTGTCGGGAGAAAGGGGCTGCGCATTTGATCAACTATAGCACCGAAGACTTGCGTGAACGAATCAAAGAAATTACACAAGGGAATGGGGTTGATGTGATCTATGATCCTGTTGGCGATCGTTGGGCTGAACCTGCCATTCGATCGCTGGCCTGGCGAGGACGGTATTTGGTCGTTGGTTTTGCTGGAGGTGAAATTCCCAAAATACCACTGAATCTGGCTTTGCTGAAAGGTAGTTCTATTGTGGGTGTATTCTGGGGCATGTTTGCTCAGAAAGAGGCTACGCTGAACCGACAAAATATGCAGACACTCGCGATCTGGGCGACAGAAGGTAAGATTTCGCCCCACGTATCGAAATTATACTCACTGGCCGAATCTCCTCAGGCGCTTACGGATATGATGGAGCGCCGGGTTGTTGGGAAAGCCGTGGTTGTGATTGGAGAATAAGTACATTGAAGAAGTACCTAATAGTCAGTAAGTTTATTTTTTATCATCCTGACGACAGGGAGGATCTTACCGTTTCCTAATATACAAATAAGGACAAATTGAGATCCTTCCTATTGTCAGGATGATAAAGAATAAACAACTACGCTATTCACTTCTTAGTCGGTTTAGCCGACATGTAAAACGTCAGTTTTCCGCCTTTCAGGATATCGGAATGAGTGATGACCGGCTTGGTCAATGGCTTACCATCCAGTAGAACTTTCTGTACGTAGACGTTTTTATCACTCTGATTGATGGCTTCAATCGTAAACGTTTGGCCATTGTCGAGGTTTAGTTGCGCTTTTTTCACCGAAGGGCTGCCCAGCGCATACTCTTCAGAACCAGGTGCTACAGGATAAAAACCCATCGACGAAAACAGATACCAAGCACTCATCTGGCCGCAATCATCGTTACCTCCTAACCCATCTGGGGTAGGTTTGTACTGCATTTTAAGAATCATGCGGATACGTTCCTGCGTTTTCCAGGGTTGACCCGCCCAATTGTAAAGATACGCTACGTGATGAGCAGGTTCGTTACCGTGAATGTACCCACCGATGATTCCTTCACGGGTAATGTCTTCGGTTTCAGCAAAGAACTTATCAGGTAAATTCATCGCAAACAACGTATCAAGTCGGGCGGCAAATTTCGTTGGGCCTCCCATGTACTGAACTAATGTAGCGGGGTCTTGTGGGACGAAGAAACTGAAATTCCAGGAATTGCCCTCGATAAAGCCTTGTCCGTGAGTACTATACACATCGAACTCAGGTTTAAATGTTCCATCCGTTAGCCGTGGACGCATAAATCCGATGGATTTGTCGAAAACGTTCTGCCAGTTTTGAGCGCGTTTTCGGTACGTTTCGTACACGTCCTGCCGATTTAATTTTTTCGCCAGTTGCGCAATGCACCAATCGTCGTAAGCGTATTCAAGCGTATTAGAAACTGACGTACCATTGGCCGTAGCCGGAATGTAGCCTTTATCGATGTAATCACCAATGCCTTCGTATTCACGGTGATTGGACGTAGCCATGCAGGCTTCCAACGCCTTTTGGGCATCGCCTTTAAATACACCTTTGATAATTGCATCGGCCAGCACCGATACGCTGTGGTAACCGCTCATACACCAGTTGTCATTGGCGTAATGCGACCAGATGGGCAGCATTTTCAACGTACTCTGATCGTAGTGGGCGAGCATGGATTGTACCATATCGTTGTTACGTCCCGGCTGCATCAGATTGAAAAAAGGATGTAGCGCCCGATACGTATCCCAAAGTGAAAATGTTGTGTAATTGGTAAATGCATTGGCTCGATGAACGCTCTGATCCAGTCCTTTATATTGCTCGTTGCCATCCATATAAATGGTTGGGTTCACAAACGCATGATACATCGAGGTATAAAAATTTACCTTATCCGTTTCTGATGCATCGATCTGAATCTTAGCCAGTTCCTGATTCCAGGCGGCTTGTGCCTGTGTTTTTACCTGCTCAAAATTCCAGTGGGGAACCTCGTTCTGCATATTGGCCAGCGCGTTTTCCTGACTCACTGGCGAGATCGCCATTTTCAACTTAATCTTTTCGCCTTCCTGCGTATCGAAATCGAAATACATGCGAATTCGCTTACCAGCGATTTCCGGGAAATTGCGTGTCTGATCAAATTTTCGCCAGAACCCTTTGTAAACCTGCGGTTTATCGAGATTTTTCTGGCCGTAGCTTTTAAACGGTTTGGAGAACGATAGGGCAAAATAAACCGTTCGGGTACGGGCCCAGCCAGTCGTTTGGCGATAACCCGTAATCAACGTATCGTTCACGACACGCACATACGTCCAGACAACTTTATCATCATAATTGTAAATGCCATGCATTAAATCCAGAATGATGTGCGACTGATCTGATTTCGGAAACGTATACTGATGTACGCCAACGCGGGTAGAGGCCGTCAATTCGGCCAGAATATTATGATCGTCTAATTTAACCTTGTAATAACCCGCTTCGGCAACTTCGTTGGCGTGCGAAAACGCTGATCGATAGCCACGTTGAGGATTCGATGAAACGCCCGGATTGAGTTGTAATTCGCCCTGTGTAGGCATAATCAGAAAGTCGCCGAGGTCAGAGTGGCCCGTTCCGCTGAAATGGGTGTGACTAAAACCAACGATCGTTTTGTCTTCGTATTTATAGCCTGCGCAATACCGATACACATCACCGTTGTATTTGCCGTTGAAATCGTAGGAAAGCGTGTCTGAATCGGGACTAAGCTGGACTGCACCAAACGGTACGGTCGCACCGGGAAACGTGTGCCCCATTTTTTCGGTACCAATCAGCGGGTGGACATACGGTACCAGATTCGGTTGCGCGAAGGAAAGCAAAGCAAGAAACTGGAAAAGAATAGAGAGGGTAACTTTTGTCATTTTTTGAGGATAAACCAATAATGAAAAAACTAAAGTTAAAAAGGTACGAAAAGCTTTCCGGCTTTCATGTTGAAAAAAAAACGTTCAGATAGTTTTTCAGTTGGAGCGCTCGTGCGGAAACGTAACGATCTGTGCGAAATCGCACAGTTTCTGGTGCTTTGATATAGACTAATTGATTGATAAATAGAATATTACGTACTGGCACATTGTTTGGCTTTATTCTCTGTGACTGACAACAGAGAAAATGGATAAAGAACTTGCCCCAGAGATCGCCAATCGAAGCCGAAACCGAAACCTATTCATCGGGGTAGCCATTGTGGTCGGATTAGTCGCTACGGTCCTATGGGCAAGAAATGCCCTGAAAACATCGGTGGAAGCCAGTCGGATTCGGACGGCGATCGCAGAGACTGGCCCCGTTGAAAACTCACTGAATGCAACGGGCGAAGTTATTCCGGCTTTCGAACAAATCTTTACTAGTCCGATTCGGGCCAGCATTCGACGTATTCTACTCTTGCCAGGTACAGCCGTAAAACCTGGTCAGCCGATCCTTGATCTCGATAAATCACTGTCTGAAATTGAGCGGGAGAAACTGGCTGACCAGCTAGCACTGAAACGGAATGGTATTGACCAACTCCGTATGAAGTTGAACAAAAGCTTGTACGATGCCGAAGTGAACGATCAGATTAAACTGCTCAATATCAATAAACTAAAAGCTGATCTGGAAGGCGCTCGCCGGTTGCAGAAAGTAGGAGGCAGCACTGCCGAAGACGTAACTCGCGCGGAAAACTTACTACGTGTTGCTGAGTTGGAGAAAAAACAACTGGAAAATGATCTGGTTTACAACCGGCAATCGATGGGGGCCAGTTTACGCGAGACAACTCTACAGGCGCAGATCGAAGAAAAAAATCTGAAAGAATTAGACCACAAACTGAATCAGGCCAACATCGTTGCCGACCGGCCTGGCGTGTTGACGTGGGTAAACGAGAATATTGGCTCGTCAGTAAACGAAGGTGAAATATTAGCTAAACTGGCTGATTTAGGCAGTTTTCGAATCGAAGCTTCCTGTTCTGATGTATACGCCAGTCAGGTAAAAGCAGGTTTGCCCGTCATTGTAAAGGTGAACGAAACGAGCCTGCGGGGGCAGATTTCTCAGGTGAAACCCGCTGTGAAAAATGGGGTTTTGCAATTCGTGGTTCAATTAGATAATAGTCACCACGCATCGCTACGACCAAATATGAAGGTCGATGTATTTGTGATCACGGATCGTGTTGGAGAAGCGGTTCGAGTAGCCAACGGACCGACGTTTAAGGGTAAGCGTAAACAATACATCTACGTATTGCCAAAGGGTAGTAACGTAGCACAACGGCGGGAAGTGACCGTCGGTTTGTCCAACTTCGATTTTGTAGAAATCAAACAGGGGGTGCAGGCAGGAGAACAGGTTATTCTGACCGACCTGAGCGAGTATGAGAATCTGGCAGAAATCACCGTTGACCCCAAGAAACCATAATCGCTATGAACCGCATCTGTTTTTTATTACTCGGTTTGTGGTTATTGGGTAAAACCGCTTCCGGGCAAACGCAACCTGTCACACTGAACGAAGTGCTACAATTAGCTCAAAATCAGTCGGTAGCGGCCAAGCGAGCCAGTACGCAATTACGGACGAACTACTGGCAGTACAGGTCATTTCTGGCACAGTTCAAACCTCAACTAAGTCTAGATGGTACGCTGCCCAACTTCACCCGGTCGTATGTTCAGGTAATACAACCCGATGGAAACATTCAGTTCGAGCCCGTATCCTACAATAACTCGATCTTGAATCTATCGCTAAGTCAGACGATTGCGCCAACGGGTGGGACAATTTTTATTCAGAAACAACTGCAGCGATTCGATAATTTCATTCAGGGAAATACGCTGTACAATGGCGTTCCGTTTGGGATTGGACTGAGTCAGCCGTTGTTCCAATTCAACCTGATGCGATGGGATCGAAAGATTCAGCCGCTGGTTTATGCCGAAGGCAATCAACAGTCACTCGAGGCTCGCGAACAGGTTTCGTTATCAGCTACCACACTCTATTTTGATTTGCTGGTGGCGCAGGTGAATCTTCAGATCGCTGAAACCAATCGCATTAACAACGATACGCTGTATCACATTGCGTTGCACAAACTCGATCTGGGCAAGATTTCGCAAAACGATTTACTTCAACTTCAATTGAGCGTGTTGAATGCGGAGAAAGATTTGGCTTCGGCCCGGCAAACAGAAGCAGTGGCTTCGCTACGTCTGAGGTCATTTACTGGAATGCGTGATACGGCTCAATTGCAGCCGCTTAAACTGGCTATTCCCAATCAATTACCGATGTTAGCCGTCAACGTTCGACAGGCCCTCGATGAAGCCGTTGCCAACCGTTCCAGCGCTATCGGCTTCCGTCGACGATTGCTGGAGACCGACCGGGATCTCGAAAAAGCACGCAAAAATAATGGGCTGAATGCTGCACTAACAGCCGGTTACGGATTGTCGAATCAGGGGCCGAATTTGGGTGATATTTATGTACGTCCGCAGAATCGCGAATATGTGTCGCTTCAGTTCACTTTACCAATTATGACCTGGGGACGAGCGCAGGCATTGGTTGAAACGGCAAAGGCTAATCGGGAACTGACGCAGCAAACCGTTGAACAGGATAAGCTGACATTTGAGCAGGAGATTTTTACACAGGTGACATTGCTACAGATGCTTCGCCAGCAGGTAACCCTGACCGAAAAAGCTGATCAAATTGGCCAGAGTCGCTATCAGATTGCGCAGGATCGATTTAAACTCGGCGACCTGAGTGTGACGGATTTAGGAATTGCTACGCAGGAAAAAGACCGCGCCCGTCGCGACGCTATCATCGCCCTCCGTGACTACTGGCAAGCGTTTTATACCCTTCGTTTATTGACTTTATACGATTTTGAAACAAACCAGAAAATAAAGTAACTCACCTCACCCCCGGCCCCTCACCTAAAACAGGAGAGGGGCCGGGGGTGAGGTAAACACCAAAGCTATGATACACCTCAAAAACATCGAAAAAGTGTACCGGACCAGCACTATCGAAACGCTGGCGCTGAATAACATCAATCTGGATATTCAGAAAGGCGAGTTCGTCTCCATTATGGGGCCTTCGGGTTGTGGCAAAAGTACGCTACTGAACGTAATGGGATTGCTCGATGAACCGTCGAAAGGTACGGTAGAGCTTGATGGGCAGCCCGTTACGCAATATCGCGACAAAGAGTTGGCCCGGTTGCGAAATCAGAAAATTGGATTCATTTTTCAGAGCTTCCACCTGATCAATGACCTCTCGGTGCTAGACAACGTAGAGATTCCTTTGCTATATCGATCTACAAATGGTAAACCGCGTCAGGAGTACGCTAAAGATGCGTTGGCGAAAGTAGGCTTGGGGAATCGTATGAAGCATTTTCCTAAGCAACTGTCTGGTGGTCAGAAACAACGGGTCGCAATTGCACGGGCTATCGTCGGAAATCCCGACATTATTCTGGCCGACGAACCAACCGGAAATCTCGACAGTGCGATGGGAAACGAGATCATGAACATCCTCCAGCAACTTAACGACGAGGGGGCTACCATTGTGATGGTTACCCACGACGAACAAATGGCCAAACGGACGCATAGGCTGGTAAGGTTATTTGATGGCACGCAAGTTTTATAAAGAGTGAATGAGCGAAAAGCTAGCATGATCCCTTACTCTTCCGCTCTTTCACTCATCCACTCGTTCACTCATTTAAAAATGCTTTTAAACTACATAAAAATCGCCTGGAAGGTCTTGCTGCGGCATCCGTTCTATACCTTCATTACGCTCTTCGGTATCAGCCTGACACTAACTGTTTTAATGGTACTAACATCGTTTCTCGATCACCTCTTCGGCACTCATTATCCTGAAGTTAGGCGGGATCGGACCCTGTACATTATGCAGATGGATTTGCGGGATTCGACCCGAACATCCCGGAGTTCGGGGCCTATGAGTTTCAAGTTTTTAACGGATTTCACGAAAACGTTGAAAACGCCCGAACGGGTAACGATTGCCACGTTTATCAATAGCTCGAATGCGTACGTGGGTTCGCAGAAAATTAAACTGAATACAAAGTTTACCGATGCGGATTTCTGGTACGTTAACGGATTCGAATTTCTGGAAGGAAAACCTTACAACGAACAAAATATTGCTAATGGCGATTACGTAGCGGTCATTACCGATGATTTGAAGAAACAGTATTTTGACGAATCGGAGACGGCGGTGGGAAAGACGATCGAGATCGAAAATATTCGCTATCGGGTTATTGGCGTTGTTAAAAGTGGGCCTATCACCCGGCCATTTAGTTATGCTGATGTCTATTTCCCCTATACAACACCCAAAAGTAATTACCAGCGAAGTGGTAAGCGAGGTGGATATGTCTGCATGATACTTGCTAAAAACAAATCTGATTTTGCGGCCATTCAGGATGAATTTCAGGCTCGAATAAACCGGATTCCTCTACCGGGCGTAGAAGATGGTTTTAAATATAGTGTGCTGGAAGTACGCTGTGAACCCTACATGGAGAATTTTATCGGTACTATTATCGGTGAGAATGCGGGACTCAAGACCATCTTTTTCGGTGTCGTTGCTTTCATCATGCTAATGGTGATGGGATTGCCAGCCATCAATCTGGTCAATATTAACGTTAGTCGCATCATGGAGCGTGGTTCTGAAATTGGCATTCGTAAAGCCTTTGGAGCTCCTGTTAAAACGCTGGTCTGGCAGTTTATCGTGGAGAATATTTTCATTACGTTGATTGGCGGGGCAATTGCGTTAGCTCTGACAAGTATTGCCATTCACCTGATTAATGCAAGCGGCTGGATTGCCTTTGCCGACCTGACCATCAACCTAAACGTTTTCCTGGTTAGCCTGTTGGTTTGTCTGGTTTTCGGATTCCTGTCGGGCGTACTTCCCGCTCTCCGTATGTCGAAACTTACTATTGCTGAAGCTTTAAAAGCATAGGGCATGGGGGTAAGGGCGGAGGGTTGGATAAATCCTCTTTGACCCGAACCCTCTGCCCCAAACACTTACTCCTATGTTACAACATTTGTTTAAATTAATCTGGAACAAAAAGAGGTCGCACGCACTACTGATCGTGGAAATCTGGGCTTCGTTTATGGTACTGTTCGGACTGGCGACCTTGATTGTCATTAACGTTGGTAATTACCGGGAGCCGCTTGGGTTCACGTATGAGAACGTCTGGGCTATTGGCCTGAGAAACAATCAGGATACGGTTGCCATCGCTGATAAACAGCAGCGCATATTACAGCGGCTGAAAGCTTATTCTGAGGTGGCGGCCGTTTCTCGAATGAGTGGTAATTTCCCCTTTTCGGCCAATCAGATGAATAACGGTGTCGAATATAATAAGCGGAAGGTACTGGCTGATTTTTATGTGACCGATGAGGATTTCGTGAAAGTGCTCGACATCCCGTTAACGGCCGGGAGCTGGTATCGAAACGTCGATAGCGTTGGGAAATACAAACCCGTTGTGATAAATCAGAAAGCAAAAGAGGGTTTGTTTGGCGACGAAAATCCATTGGGGAAAATCCTTGCCGATAAATTTCGAGTGGTTGGAGTAGTCGATAAATTCAAGGCGAAAGGGGAATTTATGACGGATAAACCAGCGATTTTTGAACTGGTAAAGCTCAATGAAACCTGGAACGACACCATGCTGATACGCGTGAAACCCGGAACCGATGCGGTGTTCGAAGCGAAAATTGTGAAAGACATTGCGTCGATGGTAACAGGTTGGAGCGTTGAAGTCGACTACTTGTCCGATTCGCGAAAAAACCAGCATAATCTGGTATTGGTGCCGGTCATTGTGGCGCTGATTGTGTGTACGTTTCTCTTGATCAACGTGGCACTGGGCCTGTTCGGCGTACTGAATCTGAGCATCGCCAAACGTCGGGGCGAAATAGGCCTACGCCGAGCCATTGGCGCAACAGGCAGCGGTATTTCAACCCAATTCATTAGCGAAATCTGGGTGCTCGCTACGTTTGCTATGCTAATCGGTCTGCTCTTCGCCAGTCAATTTCCACTGCTAAATGTTTTTGATGTCCAGGCAGGTGTGTACGTAACAGCGATTATTATTGCAATTGCGGTCATATACGGCATCGTTACAATATGTGCCCTGTTCCCAAGTCGGCAGGCTGCCATGATTCAACCCGCCACAGCTTTGCATGAGGAATAGGATAGAAGTATAGTTCGATCATTTTTGATGAAGCGCAAATAAATTTGTGGCTAATACCCAGTCCTCTGCTGAAATGATTCTTATCATCGACGACGATATTGCTGTTCAAACGTCTCTTTCTCTACTATTTAAGAAAGAGGGCTTTGCTGTGCGCCTGGCGGATGGTCCCTTCGAGACGTTTGAGGTGCTGGCGGAGGAGACACCGGAAGTTATTTTGCTGGACATGAATTTCTCGGTCGATACGTCGGGCGATGATGGACTGAGGTTACTTCGTCGGATTCGGGAGCGGATTCCGAACGTACCAGTCATTCTGATTACGGGCTGGGGCAGCATTGACCTGGCCGTAGATGGAATGAAAGCAGGAGCAAAAGATTTTATCACCAAACCCTGGCAAAACGAACACCTCGTCCAGTCCGTCAGAACGGCGCTTAATTTGGTACAAGCGCAAACGGTAACTGTATCGCCTAGTCGACGGAAACTTGATCAGCAGTTTCAATTCGATAATATTATTGGTGAAGATGCCAATCTGCTGGACGTGCTATCGACTATCGGGCGTGTGGCTCCCACCGATGCGCCCGTCCTGATAACGGGGGAAAGTGGTACGGGAAAAGAGTTAATTGCTGAGGCCATTCACCAGAATAGCCGTCGGAAGCGGCAGCCATTTGTAAAGGTAAACTTGGGGGGAATTTCGAGTACGTTGTTTGAAAGTGAACTTTTCGGTCACGTTCGAGGAGCGTATACGGATGCCAAAAGTGATCGCATTGGTCGATTTGAACTCGCTAACAAAGGCTCTATTTTTCTGGACGAAATCGGCGATCTTGATCCGGCAAGTCAAGTTAAGCTGTTGCGGGTATTACAGGATCGAACGTTTGAGGCCTTAGGCAGTAGTAAGTCGAGGACGGTGGATGTGCGGGTCATTTGTGCCACGAATCGGAATCTGGAAGAAATGGTTAGCAACGGACTATTTCGCGAAGATCTGTTTTACCGAATCAACCTCATTACTGTTCGGCTACCCGCTCTCCGCGAACGTTCGGGCGATATTCCGTTATTGGTTAATTACTTCGTCAACAACCTGAAAACCATTTATAATCGCCCTGACTTGCGCGTGAGTTCAGGCGCGCAGAAATGGTTGAAAAACCTGGCCTTGCCCGGCAATATCCGTCAACTGAAAAATATTGTTGAGCGCACCGTTCTCCTTGCCTCTAGCGACGAACTTCAACCCGATGATTTTGAACGAAATTTACCTACTGCCCCCAACCCACTGTCCCAAGCCCTTAGTCCTCTCCCACAAGTTGGTACCATGACATTGGAAGAAATGGAGTACCAGATGATTCAGCGTGCAATGGCTTTTCATCAGAACAGGGTCGCTAAAGTGGCACGAGCGTTGGGTATCACCCGTTTTGCACTCTACCGTCGATTGGAGAAATTTGGCATACCGTATTCAGAGGCAGAGGGGTAAGGACGGAGGGCATGGGGTTATTATTAACATATGCTCTCTACCTTTACCCTCTGCCCCGAACCCTTTGCCTTCTGCTCAATGCACATCAACCTGCGAACGCGTTACCTGATTTATATCTCCATTGTTCATTTGGTGCTTATTGCACTGATTGGCTGGATCTTACAGCAAGATAAACTACTGTTTATTGCCTCAGAAATCCTGATTCTGGCCTCTGGTTACGTAGCATTGCGTATTTATCAGCTTTTCCAGCAGCCGTCCGAATTTATTGCTTCCGGTATTGAAGCCATTCGGGATAAAGACTTTACGGTCAAATTTGTGCCAACGGGTAATCAGGAAGTAGATGAACTCATAATGGTCTATAATCTCATGATCGACCAGCTTCGACTCGAACGTACCCGACAGGTGGAACAGCAATTTTTCTTAAACAAACTGATCGAAGCCGCGCCCATCGCTATCCTGATTTTCGACTTCGATGGAAATATTGCGTCTGTCAATCCACGGGCCAGTACGTTGTTATCCGTAAAATCCGATGATGTGGTGGGTAAGCCACTGGATGCGCTAGGGTATTCGTTACTAGCGCAAGTAGCTGATTTAGCCGACGGAGAATCACGGGTGATGAAGCCAAACGGCATCGAAACCTACAAAGTGCTCCGGGCGAATTTTATGGACAGAGGTTTTCGGCGGTCGTTTCTAATTATTGAAGAACTTACCCCCGAAATTCTGGCGACGGAAAAGAAAGCCTACAGCAAAGTTATCCGGATGATGGCGCACGAAGTGAACAATTCGATTGGCGCCGTAAACTCAATTCTTGACATTTCACAATCCTACGTTGACGAACCTGATGTACAGCATGCTGTGCAGGTCGCTATTGAGCGGAACAATAGACTGAATCGCTTTATGCGTCGATTTGCCGACGTAGTGCGATTGCCACAACCCCAGAAACAACTGAAGGACATTAGCGAGATTGTTCGAAATGTAGTGCGACTTATGCAGCCAATGGCAGATGGGCAAGGTATTCCATTGACTATTCTGGACGACGAACATAATGAACAACTGGTTGATGTGGAGCAGATCGAGCAGGTACTTCTAAACGTAATAAAAAATGCCATTGAAGCCTGTAAGCCAGGTCAGGTCGTTGAAATTAACAGTAAAGCACACGAGTTACTCATCCGCGATAATGGGCAACCCATTCCAGTCGAAGAAGTTGGAAATCTCTTTAATCCGTTCTACAGCACAAAACCAGAAGGACAAGGTATTGGTCTGACGCTCACTCGTGAAGTGTTGCTGAGTCACCAACTTTCATTCTCGCTCAAAACGGGCGATGATGGTTGGACAGAGTTTCGAATTGGATTTGCCTAAAAAAGAAAAGCTCCAGCAGATTGACTACCGGAGCAAATGAAACGTAACTCTCTTAAAACGCAGAATCGCCAACTTTATTGTGTGGCCTGAAACAAAGAAGCTAGTATTTTTCACTTTATTTTCACTCTCTTCTGCTTCTTGACCGTTTTCCAGGCAACTTTTCTCAATTGGCGGGCAAAATCATCGTCTACTTCAGCAGGTTTGAAAGTTAGTTTGACGGGCGATTCGCCAAAGAGGAAGCTATACCAAACCAATCCGCCTAAGTAGCAACCAGCCTCGTTGGCGTGGTGAGAATCGAAAACTAATTTGTCTTTATCCCAGCGATAACCCACATGCAGTGAATGCGTCTGATCTGGTAGGGTGGAGGATTTTGCCTGTTTGGGATCGAACGAGTTGTCTTTTTGGTACGACCATTTCGGGCTGGAGTTAATTTGCCAGAACGCATCGCCGTTGGGAATGAGTGAGATTCCTAATTCGTTGGCAATGGTATGATAAGCCGACCTCGATTTCTCCCACATTTGTTCTGAACTTTTGGCCGAATCACCACTCGCTATCCGACTAAAATCCTTTGAGTCAGTTCGGTAAGCCCAGGTCTGGTGAAAGACGATGGTTGCATTTGGCTGTAGTTTCTTGACATAATCGTATAAGTTGCGGGCGTAAGGTCGATACGTTTCTACATCGCCGGAAAGTATGGACGCCTGCTGAATGGTAACAATATCCCAGACGCCGTCTGAAAGCAGCATCTTCAGCGATTTTCCATTATAAGGTTTTCCTTTTGGATCATCGGGATTCAGCTCGGCCGCTTCAGCATGCTCCCAATGCCGTTGTAGTGAACTGCCGCCAATTTCGGCGCGTCCGATTACCAATACGTGACCACCTTCTTTACTTAACTCGGGTAAATACTTCGATGCGTTTTGCGAAAAACTATTGCCAATCATAAACAAACGTAAAGGCTTTTCGCGGCCGTTCGGTTGAGCCTGCGAAAACGCGATTTCTACCGAAAAAAGAAGAAAAAATAGAAAGATTGTCTTTTGGAGAAACGGATAAGGTCGTATCATTTTTAGATAGAATCGAATAGGGCTTTCATGAACCTGGTAAGCTCTCCTTATATAGGTTCAATCAGGATGTTTTTTACTTGTCATTGCAGTTGTGAAAAACAGAAAAGAGAATACGTTCGCGAAACAATCTCTTTCGGATTCCGATTGTACTGGTTGGATCGGGTTGGTAAAATCCGTACTAATTTTAGCCAGAATTGACCATGAAAACTACCTGTTTGCGAATTCTTAGCGTACTTTTTCTCCAACTGATCGCTCTGACCCAACTGATGGCTCAGCCGGAATTTGACGTTCGAAAAGTGCGTTGGGGGTTTTCGCCGAAGCAGGTCAGGGAATCTGAAGCTACTAAACCAACGTCGGTAAAAAAAGAAAAACTCACTTACGTCCAGGTTCCTTTAGCAGAACGGAATGTCGGGCTTGAATATGAGTTTAACGGCGATTCGCTTTTGTCGGCGAACTATTTTTATTACGTAAGGGCAAGCATTACAGAAGCTGATGTAAAACAGGCCGCCATTGACCTGGCCGCTTTGATAACGGATAAATACGGTAAAGGAAAAACCGCGCAAGTGGGCGAACTCCAAACCGTAACCTGGTTAACCCCGCGCACCCAAATCCGCCTGGCATTAGGAAATACCGATCGTGGCTGGTCAGTAGAAGTTACGTACCTGTGCCGAGTTTGCTCAGGCGACTCCAAAGACGCAGAATTAGCAAAAACACCCTGGAAACCGCTTAAAGAGGTTCAGGATTTATAGGCCATCTGAAGGAGAACAATAAACGGATGAAGAAACTAGCCGCTGATATGTTGCAGCTCGTTGAGTTAGTGTATTCCCCCATTGAGAACCTAACATCGGAACCCCTACTAATTGACGTATCTGATTCAGTGCGTTATATGGTTTACGGTTTCTCGGATTGATGAGCGATATTCGTATCATTCTTTCGAGTACCATGATTAAATCCATAACAATAGGTGATTTCCTGAGTCTTGAACAGTCTGTAAAGCTGGCAGATGTGCGTACGCCCGCTGAATTTGAGCATGGACACATTCCCGGCGCTTTCAATTTGCCATTATTCAGTAATGAGGAACGTGTACAGGTTGGCACTACGTATAAGCAAGTCGGGCGGGAACAGGCAATACTATTAGGTTTTGATCTGACAGGGCCGAAATGGTCGGGATTTATCCGACAGGCGCTGGAAATGGCTCCCGATAAAAAAATTGCCGTGCATTGCTGGCGCGGAGGTATGCGTAGCGGTGCCATGGCCTGGGCGCTCAACTTATATGGGTTTGACGTTTACCTGATTGAGGGCGGATATAAGCAATATCGTCGATGGGTGCTTGATCAATTCGAAACCCTCTTCCAGTTGGTGATTCTTGGCGGGATGACGGGCTCGGGTAAGACCAGAATTCTACAGCAACTTCGTACAATGAATCAACAGGTTATCGATCTGGAGGATTTGGCCAAGCATCAGGGATCATCATATGGAACGCTAAATCGATTGATACAACCGACACAGGAACAGTTTGAGAATAACCTGGCTGACCAGCTAAAAACATTGGATCGACAACGACCCGTATGGGTAGAAGACGAAAGTTTAAAGATCGGAAAATTGATTATCCCGAATTCATTCTGGCGTCTGATGGGAGCGTCTGTATTGATTGATATTCAGGTTGATCTGGAAAAGCGTGTAGCGAATCTGGTTGACGATTACGGTAAGCTGGACAAAGATTTTCTGATGGTCTGTACCCAGCGAATCCATAAACGACTTGGCCCACTTCAAACCAAACAGGCGATTGCTGCTATTCAGGAAGATCGGATGGCGGATTTTATCAGACTGGCGCTAGTCTATTACGATAAAAGCTATCGGAATGCGTTAGGCAAACGTAAGGCTGACCAGATTTTTTCACTACCCCTTTCCAACTCAGCAATTTCTAGTTGCGCTGAGCAATTGATCTCATTTATTGAAACAATCGACGTACAAAAAAAGGGCGTCCAAACGAATGAATACACCAACAGTTAAACTCACTCAATACTCGCATGGTGCTGGTTGTGGCTGTAAAATCAGTCCGGCTATTCTCGATAAAATACTTCATAGCCCAGTCACACAAGCAGTAGACTCGCGTTTGCTGGTTGGCAACGATAAGCGAGACGATGCCGCCGTACTCGACATGGGTAACGGAACAGCCCTGATTTCGACAACCGATTTCTTCATGCCGATTGTTGATGATGCTTACGATTTCGGACGTATTGCGTCGGCCAACGCGATCAGTGATGTGTATGCTATGGGTGGCAAACCGATTCTGGCAATTGCAATTCTGGGATGGCCGATTAATATTATTCCACCTGAAGTTGCCCAAAAAGTATTGGAAGGATCTCGGGCCGTTTGTGCAGAAGCGGGTATTACGCTGGCGGGTGGGCATAGCATCGATTGTCCTGAACCCGTTTTTGGTTTGGCTGTCAACGGCCTGGTCAATATTCCTCAATTAAAACAAAACTCAACCGCAACGGCTGGTTGCCGACTGTACCTGACCAAACCACTTGGTGTCGGAATTCTCTCCACAGCTCAAAAAAAGGACATTCTACGTGCCGAAGATGCTGCCACCGCCTTGCATAACATGACGACCTTGAACAAACTGGGCGAAGTATTCGGCCAACTGGAAGGTGTTAAAGCTATGACCGACGTAACCGGTTTTGGATTACTCGGCCACCTGTCCGAAATGTGCGAAGGCAGTGGGCTATCGGCCGTAATTGAATTTGACAAAGTGCCGGTGATCACCAGTATCGATTATTACATGGATAAAGGTTGTTTTCCTGGCGGTACTCAGCGAAACTGGGCGAGTTATGGTCACAAGGTAGGTCAGTTGACGGATAAGCAGAAATACATTCTGGCTGATCCGCAAACCAGTGGAGGGTTGCTCGTGGCTGTTTTGCCGGAAAATTCAGCCGAGGTGGAGCATATCTTGCAAGAGCACGGCCATCCATACCAAAGTTTGGGCTGGCTAAAACCGCAGGATGGAAGTTCGCTGATATCGGTCGTATAGCCATAATCCCTCCAAACTGCGCATTAGCTCAAGCAGTCTACTCAGGCTCGGCTTTTAAGGGAAAGTCAGGAGACTGTATTGATGGATATTGGTTGTGATTCCCACCGATACAGCCAGTTCGAAAGCCGCTTAAATAGAGACGTAGAACCCAGATAGAAATACATCAAAAAGAGAATTTTGAAAAACCCTCGTCGGAAAGTATAAGGAATATTGGCCCCTTCAATGTGCAAAATCAGGAAGCCAAAGAATAGGTACGTTGCTACTATCCAGATAAGTATGGATAGACCATATCTGTCTCGAAAAATGATCAGATTCAGTATAGTAAGTGCTAAAAACACCACGACAGCATAATTCCAGTACGTTTCATGAAGAAGCACGGAGTCTGTCATAGCCTGATAAACAGCGAATAATTCAGTAAAGTAGTTGCCGGAAATGGTTTGAAATGTGCCTAAATGGGCGTTGGGGGGCAGGGTCACGTATCCGCGCAGAAAAATGTAATTCCAGAGAATAAAGGGTAGGAGACAGGCCGAAACCAGTGTTAATGCTCTCAGGATTGCTTTGCCCGGTGAGGTACGTAACGATTTGCTAAACAGTAATAACGAACCTGTTGAAACAAATAAAATGGTTTCTGTACGTGTCCAGCATGCGAAAACAAAGAACAATAGCGCGGCCAGGAACGTACTGCGTCGTGGAACGTCAAAATAGCGCTGAAGCAACATTACTCCAGTCGCGAAGAAAGCCGCATTGGCCCAATCGGTTTGCACCAGGAATGTGTAAGCAAATAATTCCGGGCTACAAGCCAGGGTTGTAATGAGAATACCCGCTAGTAACGGATGAATTCGATCGCGTAGTTCGCCATAGAAAAATAGTCCAAAAGTAATAACCAAAATTGTAAGCCATATTTTGCCAAAAGCAAATGCGCCTATGCCGTTAGCCGCGAGCAAATAAATGATTTGCTGCATGGCCGTTAAAGGCGCGTAAAAGGGCTGATTACTGAATAACGAAACAGAGGGCAAATGACTGGTAAACACCGACGAAACCAGCGTATGTTCTTTCACCGCAAACGTAGCGATGAGATCAGGGCCGACAATAGTATCGAACGGGAGGTTTGGAAACCACGCACATTTCCAGGCGCTGATAAACAACAGGTACGCCCAAAATCCGAGAAAAGGCAATTCATATATCCGGACGGCTAACTGATTCCAGGTAAATAGGTTACGCAGGTAAGCTCGTTGCCCACGTAGTAAAGTAACAGAAAGAACCGCAAGTACACCTAGCCCGATAAAGACCGGAACTGTTGCAATCTGAATGCCAGTAAATTGCAGTAAAAACGGTAGTACAGAGCTAATGCCAAGCCCAGCCAGCATAGCGACGCCTAATAGACTAAATCCGTTCGTCATCGCCCGGAATCGGGTCGTTATGCCAAAACCAATCAGAAATTGGGTCAGGATGACAAATGCGATCGGTAGACTCATGGCTTTATCTTGTAGTAGGCACGAGCCTGTTCGGGTGTGTAGGCAAAGAAATGGGGATCGTATTTTCTGAATTCGGCCAGTACCAATGGACGATTATGTGGCTTAAATGTTAGCAGAAAAATCTTGTTCTCATACACCCAGAATGTGTGAGTGGCACGCTGTAACAGCGAATCGGGAGCCGTCATATCCAGCAAATGAACCGACATGCCGAGGTGATAATACAATACACTGGGATATAGCCAGTTATAGCCCGTCGACTTACCCTGTTGATACGCATTTCGAATGAGATATGCCTGCGGAGGTATCAGGAAGTAATCATCTGACTGACAGCGTTCGCGGATTAAATTAGTGAATACGTATGCATCGCCATACCCCTTCAGCTTTCGCGTAGCAACGTCGTTTTTGTTGCCCAATCTCGCTCGTTGCTCATAAAACCAATTCACTTTTTCCTGAAGCCAATCCTGATTTCGTGGCAACCAGAGCAGGAGTAGTAAGCTCAAACTACTTACTGCCAGATAGATAAACTGTACTCGCCAGAATCGTCTATTGGCGACAGAAGAAAGCGATTGAGCAGGAGAGTCTGGCATAATAATAAAGCAACGAAAGCCGTCTGCGAATATAAATAGCCCAGCCGATAATGATAAATAGGAGTCGATGGGAAGTTATTTTGATAACGCTATATTTGTGCGGAAATAACGGTCTGGTTTTTTGCCTTAATGGTAGCTTGCCTATCAGTGTAGTAACTTATAAGTATGTTTGATGCATTGGGTAATGAAGCGTAAACACTGACGATATCGAGGCTCGCTGTCACGGTGGAGCAAAATTGTATCAGGATGTTTTTCACAAGAATGGCCTCGATTAGAAAGCGATTGTTTCCCGACGGTACATTCATTCAGAATCCACAGTATTCCAGGCCACAGCGAATGAGTAAGAAATAACTGTTGGCGGCAAGATTGTACTCTATGAAAAAACTACTTTTTGTCCTCTTACTGTTCCCATTGAGTCTAGTTGCACAATCGTTACGCGTTGCGGTGGCAGCTAATGCTCAGTTTGTAATGGAGGAGCTTAAAACGGCCTTTCAGCAGAAAACGGGGGTTGCGATTGAACCCATTGTGAATTCGTCAGGGAAGCTTACAACCCAGATTCAGCAGGGCGCTCCTTACGATGTGTTTCTCTCTGCCGATATGGAGTATCCGCAGACATTGCATAAAGCAGGACTAACGATAGACGCACCCGTTGTTTACGCCTACGGTTCGCTGGTAGTGTGGACAGCGGGCGATTTGCCAATTGCAGCCAATTTGAAAATGTTAACTGACCCTTCCGTTCGGCATATTGCCATTGCTAATCCAGCTACTGCTCCCTATGGTGAAGCCGCTGTTTCGCTATTGAAATCCAGAAAGTTACTGGATCACATACAGTCAAAAATTGTGTATGGAGAGAGTATTGCACAGGTCAATCAATACATTCTGTCGGGGGCCGCAGAGGTTGGTTTTACTGCCAAATCGGTTGTGCTCAGCCCTGGTCTGACCAAGCGAGGGTATTGGGTCGATTTGCCCGCAAAAGAATATGCACCCATTGCCCAGGGCGTAGTGGTATTGAAACGTACGGAGCAGTCTAAAACTGCTCAACAATTTCTAGCTTTTTTGGGTAGTCCAACTGCCCGTCGTATTTTGCAAAAGTTCGGCTATCAAATTAAGCGATGAGTTGGCTGACGCCAGACATTATTGAGTGCGTCAGCCAACTCATCACGTATCGTTCATCACTCATCGCTGATCACTCATTACGCATCTATGCCCATTGACTGGGAACCGATCTGGCTAACACTACATCTGGCAGGAGTAACAACTTTGCTTCTTCTTGTTGTTGGCATTCCGCTGGCTGGCTGGCTGGCACTGAGCCGGTTTCGATTCAAACCGGTTGTTGAAGCCATTATTAGCTTGCCGTTGGTTCTGCCACCTTCCGTGGTTGGGTTTTATCTCCTCCTAACGTTTAGTCCGACGAGCGCAGTAGGAGCCTGGTTATTAAAAATCTTCGATCTGCAATTGGTCTTTTCGTTTGAAGGCTTAGTCGTAGCTTCGTTGATTTACAGTTTGCCATTTATGGTGCACCCTGTACAGGCGGGCCTTGAAAATCTGCCTGTTTCCTGGCGAGAAGCCTCCTACACGCTTGGACAGTCGCCCACCCGAACTTTGTGGCGAGTGCTGTTACCTAACTGCAAACCCGCTTTATTAACAGGTATCGTTCTGACATTTGCGCATACAATTGGTGAATTTGGATTAGTACTGATGATCGGCGGAAACTTGCCTGGACAAACCCGAGTGGCCTCTATTGCCATTTACGACGAAGTTGAACTACTTCATTTTCAAACGGCTCATGCCTACGCGGCCCTGTTACTAGCCTTATCGTTTGCTATTCTGTTACTGGTTTACATTATTAATAAGCGGGTAACAGTATGATCGAGATTGATGTAGTGACACCCCGCTTGTTTGCCGAAGGAACCAGCGATCTTACAGTTAACCTGGCTGTTGATTCGGGCAGTTTGACTGCTTTAGTTGGACCATCTGGTTCAGGTAAAACGACCTTGTTGCGATTACTGGCAGGTCTGGAAACACCTCAACAGGGACGTATTGTTGTGAATGAAATGGTTTGGCTAGATACGTATCAACGCGTGAATCGCCCACCTCAACAGCGATCTATCGGTTATGTTTTTCAGGATACAGCCTTGTTCCCAAATATGACCGTTCGGGAAAATATTCAGTACGCAGTAGCAACTGATCAGCAGCCGCTTGTTCAGGAGTTGATCGAAGCAACCGGGTTGAAATCGTTTGTTAATCAGAAACCTGCGCGATTGTCGGGAGGGCAACGCCAGCGTGTTGCCCTTGCTCGCGCGTTGGTACGTCGGCCCAAACTGTTGTTGCTTGATGAACCGTTTGCTGCTCTGGATGCACAGGCTAGTCAACTGTTACGTCAGGTTTTACTTAACCTGCATAAAACATGGAAAACGACTACGTTGCTGGTCAGCCACCATGAAATTGACGTTCAGACGTTGGCGGATCGCGTTGTTCAATTGGTTCAGGGACGTATTGAATCTGACAGGCTGCCTGACCAGCGTAGCGAATCAACCATTTTTCGGGAACGTATCACTCGAATAGAGTATGACGAGGCTCAACAACTATGGCTCATTGAAACCACGACGACAAAATTACAGTCAACAAATCCGGATTGGAGAAACCGGCGCGTTGGTGATTTGATTCAGATAAATTTTCGATAATCGGTAAGTTAGTTGCTGGCCGTCAGTAACTTACCGTTAGCTTTTAACCATTCCTTCGCCTTTTTGACTTGAGGCCGGTCTGAATCCGCTTCGTCCCAGGTTTTCAGAAACACTTCATACGCTTTGGCGGCTTCAGCACGATTTCCTTCGGCCTCCCAGACCTGAGCCATACCAAAAAGTGGAAAGCCGCTATTGGGTCGTTCTTTCAGTAACGACTGATACGTAGCGCGGGCTTTGTTCCATAGTTTGGCGCGTTGATAAGCCTGGGCAAGCGTTAATAATATGGGACGGTGGTAAATGGGCGGTTCGGCGTAACCTTGCTCTTTTTCCAGTTTAACCGCTTCTTTCAATAATTTAAATGCTTTGGCCGTATCGCCAGTCGAGCTGTAAACCAGCCCCTGCAATTCGTAGGAATACAAATTGTAATATTTCTGTTCATTTTCAGAAAGACTTTTTTCCTGTTGTCCAAGCCGCCATAACGTAGCATCCAGTTCGTCGGCGTACCGTTTTGCTACGTCGGTTTTCCCTTTTTCCCACGCATCCATTCCGCGTAAATAGGCTAAACCTAATTGCCGGAAGCCCTTAGCACTGACTAATTCTTTTTCCTTATTTTTCAATAACGTATCTCCCGCTGCACTTAGCGTCAATTTATCGGCTGCCTGACTCCAGTTACCAAAGCGCATTTCTAGATCAATCGCGTCAACAACACCGACTCGAAACAAAGCCGATTGATAATCTTTGGTCTTAGACGTATCGTCGGGAGCTTTGTAATCCTGATGCCGTTTTAAAATAGCCATTGCATCCCGATAACGGCCTTGCTCCACGTTGTTGGCAATCAGATAAAGTAAATTATGGCTGTAATTCCAGGTATCGAGCCGGTTTATGTGTTGCTCCGCCATGTACGCCGAGTCGACGCGCATCGATTCCAGAAACGATTGCCGGGCTTTTTTATAATTGCCTAATCGATAATAAATATGACCCGGCATGTGAACCATATGGCCTGATTTGGGGGCAAGCGACGCTAATTTGTCGGCACTTACGAGTGCCTGCTCCGGGCAGCAGTTTTCCATCTGATGCACCCAATAATGATGCACAGCGTGATGATTCGGCTGACTGATTAACAATTTTTCCAGGATGTATTGGGCATAAAGGGTGTTTTCGCCGGGTTTCCCATCAGGTTTATAACTGCCGCCAATGCTCCGATTCCATAAAACCAGCCGGGCTTCTTCATCGTCGGGATAGCGATACATCAGGTTTTCCATTTCCTGCATAAATACCTTTTCGCCTTTCTCTTTTCCGGCAGAGTCTTCGGCGATAATGGCCTGTAAATAGAGTTGTTCGTGTTCAGAAACGGTACTACGTAGCTTCTTGATTTTAGCTAATGCAGTCGCACGATTGGTTTTTCTTTTCTCGTCTGAGCCAGCCGGAGTCAGGTAAATTCCCCAATAAGCCATAGCCGCAGTTGAATCCAGTTTGGCAGCATACTCGAAAGCGCGTAATGCTTCAAAATCCCAGAAATCGTGTAGCAACGACAGTCCCTGATCGAAATACTTTTGCGCTGAATCAGAACGGGTCGTAATCTTTAGGTGGCTTTTGCCAATGCCGTCCATCAACTGCGGATTTGGTAACATTACCTTGCGAACGTTGGCGTCGGGTGAGCTGGCTGAATGATTATGAGCGTGTTGTGCCGTACTGGGAGACTGTAGCCACAAAATATTCAGTAGGGTTAGGAGATAGTATTTCATGCCTGTGGAGTTTCTTCTAAGATATGCAAAAAGCAGCGATGTGAGCTCCTCTTTTGAGTTTACGGTCTGATACTGTGTGTATTACTGTGTGAAACATTAAAACTGAAGCGGCTACCTCTTTTCTATGAAAAGAGGTAGCCGCTTTAATGAATCAGTGTGTGTCTGGATAATAGACAGTAATCAGTCTTTTGGAGTTACCACCAAATTGGCAAAATGAGCATTGGTACCGGGGCCAATCATTAGACCGATGGCACCTGCATCGTTCGGACCGTGTTTCAGATCATTGACGATCAACGTGGGTTGCGATGCGCCGTGGACATACAGTCGGGCCTTTTCACCCTCTACCACAATCTTTACTTTCGTCCATTCACCAGCTACCAGATCAACGTAGGATTCATACTTTTCCGGCGCTTCTTTGCGACTTACGTTAAAAGGGAAGTCAGGTTCGGCGCTATATTGGACGGAATGATTGCGTCGAACCTGATCATCAGCCCGGCCATTCGTTGGGCGCAGGTAGATGCATTCAAAAGTGCCGGTATCCGTAATGCGAAAGGCAATGCCAACAAAGCCTCGCGCCTGTTCACCAGCAGTAGGCAAGGGTTTACCAGCAACTTCCAATTCGATTGTGCCATTGTGAAAATGTAAATTCTTGATTTTTGCATAAATCTGCGAGGAACCCGCCGTCGACTGGTCTCCAGCATCGACCACGCGGACGGATTTTTTACCGAGATAAGTCTCGGCAGACAATTTTACATGAACTGGAATCAATCCATCCGTTGTGTTGAGTGGCAGTTTCTGCTGAGGTCCCTGAGCCATTCCAGTTGTAAGGCCAAAGGTGGTGAGGGCAAGCATGAACAATAATCTGATTTTCATGGATTTGGGAGTTTACGTTCTGAGATGAATCGTCTTGCTTTCGGTTTTCGTTGTACGTTTCATTACATTTGATTGAAGTGAGACAAACTTCCAGCTTGGCGGGCAAATGGACGATTCAAAGTCGTTCAACTTGTGTTCAAGTTTGCACAACGACGTAATGAACTGAAATTGACCGGTTATGGTCACGGAACAGCAAGACTGGCAACTCGCTCGGTGTCGCCAGTTAATCGAAGAAAAGTTAGCCTGGGAAAGTGCTGAAAGCTGGTCAACTCAGGATTTTGAGCAATTAAGCGAGCTGATTGCCGAACAGACGAACGTTACTTTAAGCGTAACGACGCTCAAGCGGGTGTGGGGTCGCGTGAAATACGAATCTGCCCCCACGACCACTACGTTGAATGCCTTAGTGCAATTTATCGGCTACGAAAACTGGCAGCAGTTCAAAAAAGGAGTACTGCCCAATTCTCCATCCATTACCGAGTTCCCAGAACCTACCGTTCCTATCGCCCCGAAAGCTGCTCGACCAAATTCAGCAAGACGATTGTGGTTCGGCGCACTGTTGCTTGTTGGCTTGGTCGTTTTGTCGGCTATTTTCCTGAATTACATGCAGCATCGGCCTCTTTCGCCGGATGATTTTTCGTTTAGCAGCCAGCGCGTAACGAAGGGAATTCCTAATTCGGTAGTGTTTCATTACGACGCTACGTCATCGCCCACCGACTCAGTATTTATTCAGCAATCGTGGGACCCAAGACGTCGACAACGCGTTCGGAAGAACGGTCACGAACATACGTCAATTTATTATTACCCTGGCTATTTCCGCGCGAAGCTGATCATTGGTAATCAGATTGTACAGGAACATAATCTGTTGATTCCATCGGAAGGATGGAACGTATCGGTCATGCAGGAACCAGTACCTGTGTATTTTAAGGAAGCAGAGGTTCGGCAAAAAGGTAGTTTAGGAATACCGGTAGCGATGATTCAGCAGCAGAATATTCCTATGCAGCCAAAAGCACCCACCGTTCGCTATCGCTATGTGCGGGAGTTGGGTGACCTTCGCAGTGACAATTTTACGATGGAAACCCGGTTAAAAAACGATTTCAAACAAGGGTCAGCTATCTGCCAGCGCGTTACCATTATGATTCATTGTAAGAATGAATACTTTTCTATTCCACTTTCGGCAAAAGGTTGTGTTGGCGATTTAAATATCTGCCTGCCAGGCTATTATGCCGATGCAAGAGACACGGATTTATCCGCTTTTGGCGCAGATTTGTCGCAATGGGTTGATGTTCGTTGCGAGGTACGTAATGGTTTAGTGAAACTATTTGTGAACAATAAAAAGGCTTACGAATTCCAGACAACTGCCGCGCCCAAAGACATTGTTGGGATTAGTTATGATTTTGAAGGAACAGGTTCAGTAGATGCCGTCCGATTTATAAAGCCAGATGGAAAAGTGATTTTTGACGATATATTTGATTCACCAATACTGGTTGAAAATAGTAAGTAATTATTTGTAAGTCAGAGGTTTGGGTATTTGTTTCTTTGAACTTAGCCAGCTGTTTAGACGTTTATTGTTTGTAGCCTCAACGTCTATTTATGCCTGATTTTAATCCGTCTTACATACTTTATACCGCTGACGCTCTGAATGGGAGAGGGGAGGCAGTATTGGCAAAATTTCCGCAAGCAGAAGCGCTTGAGGTGAAGCAGCACAATCGCTTACCTGAGCTGGGTATGAATCATTTCAAGATTAAATCCGACGTACTGGTACTGGGTCGATTGAAGTCGCAGGATATTAAATGGAGCGGACGTAGTGCAGATTACATTGCTCCGAGCCTGGCTAATGGGTGTTTTGGTGGATGTGCTTATTGCTACGTCGATCGACATAAAACCGTGAATCCTATTACGCTCTTCACCAACGTAGAAGAGAATATAGCATCGGTCGATCACCATGTCATGAGCCTGCCCTGGCCTAAATCAATCAACCAAACTGATCCTGAATTTTATACTTATGACATCGGCTGCAATTCCGACATAGCCATCGATTATGGTTTAACGGATGGCATTCGACAGGTATTCGAGTTTTATCGTGGACACCCGCGCGCGAAAGCTACGTTTGCTACGAAATTTGTGAATCAGGCGATGCTCAAATTTGATCCGCAACGAAAAGTGAGGATTCGGTTCAGCCTGATGCCCAGTCATGTAAGCAAGTTAGTAGATGTACGTACGGACAGTATCGAGAAACGTATCGCAGCCATCAACGATTTCTACGATGCAGGTTACGAAGTCCACGTTAATTTCTCACCGGTGATTGTTTACGGAGGGAAGCAGTGGCGCAACGATTACCGCAACCTATTTCGCCAGCTCGATGCATCACTACGTCCCGAGGTTCGGGCGCAACTCAAATGTGAAGTTATTTTTCTGACTCACAACCAGTGGCAGCACCAGGCTAATCTAGCCATCAATCCCAAAGCCGAAGAGTTATTGTGGGTTCCTGAATTACAGGAAAGTAAAGTGAGCCAATTTGGTGGCTGGAATATCCGCTACAACCACCAGCTAAAGCGAAAAATGATTGAAATTTTTGAAGGGTTAGTTCGGGAAGAGATTCCGTGGTGTGAGATACGGTATATTTTCTGACCGGGAGTTAACGGATTTGAGGATGAAACAGATTTTGCAAAGCGTTATCTAGCGAATTAATAACAAAATCAGCCTAATCAGTTAAATCACATTAATCCCGGTTCAGGTTCTAGTGGCTATGCTGCTTAACGTATTCATCCATTGAAAATCGTCCGGAGCCGATGACCAGGAATAAGAGTAGAAGCCCCAGAACGATGAGCGATAGCCAGAGTTCGGAATTTAAAGGTGAAAACCCTTCCCGAATGTTCACAAAAAACAGAGCACCAACCAGAATGGGTAATTGAAAAATTACCATTAACCGTGTCAGGCAACCGAGCATAATCAGAAATCCACCCATTAAGTGCGCAAAGGCAACATAATGCACAATCATCACCGTCCAGAGGCTAAAATGCAGGCCACCAACCAGTTTAGTCAGGTAAGCCGTGTCGCTAATGAAACTGATCCCTTTTAGAATCAGTATAATGCCCAGCATAATCCGCAGGACATCGGTCCAGGCGGGGTGATGCGTATCGCCCCAGTGCTCGATGCGTGTCAACAGGTTCATGTCTGTAAGCGTTTGATGAATATGTACCGAATCTACTGATTTAATAACTCTAAAGCAAACGATTAGTTATTCGATTTGTAATGATTATTAATGAATTAATCTAATTTTAGGTCTTTTGAGAAGTGCTTATGAACTTTTAAGAACGGGCAGTAAGGTGTTTCGAAAAGCCCTAGAAGAGTATGGTTAAATAATGCTGGACTGAACGTAAATAGGCGTTTAACGCTGTAAGCTATACAGGGAAATTGCCTAACTTTGATGAGTTATGGCAAAGCAATCGGTTTCAAAATCTACGTTTACAGCGTCTACGCTGGAGTTCATGCGCGAACTCGTTCAAAACAATAATCGAGAATGGTTTCATGCCAATCGGGCCCGTTATGATGAGGCAAAAGCCGAGCTCTGTGGTGTAGTCGAGCGTGTGCTGGCAGGCCTTAGCCCATACGAACCATTGGCTAATACGTCTGTAAAAGATTGCATCTTCCGTATCAATCGTGATATTCGGTTTTCGAAAGATAAAGCTCCCTATAAATCGAACTTGGCGTTTGCGATCGGCCCTGGTGGGCGACATTCTGGGCGGATTGATTACTATGTTCATATACAGCCTGATAATCAGTCATTTGTTGGAGCAGGTATGTGGCAACCCACCCCAGCGAACCTGGCTAAATTTCGGCAAGAAGTGGACTATAATGTTCAGGAACTGAAAGACATTATTGAAGCGGACGAATTCAAATCCTATTTTCCTGAAGCACATGGTGAGATGTTAAAAGTAATGCCAAAAGGCTATCCCGCCGATCATCCAGAAATAGATTTACTGCGCCGGAAAGAATTATTCTTCCTACATCGCTTCACCGATAAAGAAGTATTGAAGCCAAATTTCGCTGATGAAATCGTACGGGGTTGCCGAATCATCAAGCCGTACTGTGATCTGCTGAATTATTTATTCTACGACGAAAAAGAGGAGCCTGTGACCTTGTAGACATTGACAGTAGAATTCATCGAATGGTTAAATTCAGAAGTTCGTATTGATAGGCATCTCCATAATTTTTTCGCAAATAGTCATCCGCAACGGGATAAAGTAATTGTTTTGCTTCGTCTTCAGTAGGCTTCCTTTCGATATCGACAACTGTTGATACGTGCGTACTAACACGAATATCGTAGCAGACTATGAAAGCGCTTAGTGTGAATGAATTAGGCATGTTGCAAAGCCTACCAGAAGTTGTTTAAGGGTAGAATAATAAAAACCCTGCCGCTTAGTTAAACGGCAGGGTTTTTATTGGTTTATGCATAGATGGAAAGGCTACTCGACTGCTATCATCGAAACTGTTTTCGCTTCTAGTATACTATCACCCATAAGGTATTTGTCGGCGTAGCGAGCGGCTTCGCGACCTTCCGAAATTGCCCAGACTACCAATGATTGTCCACGACGCATATCACCGGCTGCGAATACTTTTGGGTTCGTAGTTGTCTGATAATTAATGGCTTTCACATTGCCCCGTTCATCGTATTCAACGCCAAGATCATCTAGCAGTCCGTTATGTTGCGGATGTAGGAAACCAGCGGCTAACAACGCCAATTCACAAGGAATATCACGTTCAGAACCCGGTAGCTCAACCATCTGCATTCGACCATTTTCCGACTTCCAGGTCAGATCTACGATACGCAGAGCTTTCAGGTTACCGTCCTCATCACCAATGAACTCTTTGGTATTGATTGACCAATGACGATCGCAACCTTCTTCATGTGAGGTACTGGTCCGGAGCATCATCGGCCAATTCGGCCAGGGTGTATTTTCGGCTCTCTCCTTCGGTGGCATAGGCATCAGCTCAATTTGCGTGACACTGTTTGCTCCATGCCGATTTGATGTGCCAACACAGTCAGAACCTGTATCGCCACCACCGATAACGACTACATTTTTATTAGTCGCCCAAATATCGTTGTTAGTGTATTTTGCTCCCTGATGATCAACCTCCAGCGGTTTGTTTGCGTTCCGCTTGTTTTGCTGACTCAGGAATTCCATTGCCGGATAAATGCCTTTCAGATCGCGCCCTTTTATTGGTAAATCGCGGGGAACCGTTGAGCCACCCGTGAGCATGACCAGATCAAAATCATTCTGTAAGTCTTTGGCCGATAGGTCGCAGGCTTTGTTTGATCCGCCAACATTAACTCCTGTTTTGAATGTAATACCCTCAGCTTCCATAACGGCTATCCGACGGTCGATGGTCCATTTTTCGAGTTTGAAATCAGGAATACCATAACGAAGCAGGCCCCCAATCTGATCGGCGCGTTCAAACACCGTTACTGTATGTCCAGCTTTGTTCAATTGGGCCGCTGCGGCCAGACCAGCCGGGCCAGAACCAACAACGGCTACTTTTTTGCCGGTCCGCTCTTTCGGTGGTTTTGGAACTACGTAACCGTGTTCAAACGCAGCTTCGATGATTGATTTTTCGATAAACTCAATCGCTACAGGCGGTTTATTAATACCTAATACGCAGGAGGCTTCGCAGGGGGCCGGACAAATTCGACCTGTAAATTCAGGGAAATTGTTCGTCGAGCTTAGAATTTCATAGGCATACGCCCAGTTCTTTTCATAAACGGCATCATTGAACTCAGGAATGATGTTGCCTAATGGACAACCACTATGGCAGAATGGGGTGCCACAATCCATGCAACGAGCTGCCTGCCGCTGAGAGTCCTGCTCTGAATGAGCTACTTCAATTTCTTTATAATCATGAATCCGCTGTTGCGGGTCGCGCTTTTTAGGTAATTCACGCGCAAATTCTAAAAATCCGGTAGGTTTTCCCATAGTACTATAATTCTTACCCGTTCGTCACGTCTACGACAATGTCCTGATAAACAATATTTTTGTCGCGGATTTGATCAGCCAGCGAAATACCTCGGCCAGCCAGCGCCTGACGGAAATCACCAGGCATTACTTTGACAAATTGACCAATAAGCGTATCCCAAGCCTGTATCAACGATAGCGCTACATTACTGGTAGTGTATTGGAAGTGCTTGTCGACATATTCTCGAACAATGCCTTGATCTTCCTCATTCAGACCTTCCAGACTGACCATTTCAGGATTGACTTTTGACGCAAACGAACCATCCTGATCCCAAACGTAGGCTACTCCACCTGACATACCAGCCGCAAAATTGCGTCCCGTTTTTCCAAGGATAATTGCTAAGCCACCTGTCATGTATTCGAGACCGTGATCACCAATACCTTCTACAACCACTTTAGCACCCGAGTTACGTACGCAGAATCGCTCGCCCGCCATGCCACGGATAAACGCTTCTCCAGATGTAGCACCGTAGAACGATACGTTCCCGACAATGCTATTTTCTTCTGGCTTGAATTGTGCCGTCCGGTCAGGATAAACAATTAATTGTGCACCGCAGAGTCCCTTGCCGAAATAGTCGTTGGCATCACCTTCGAGTTCGAGTTTAATACCGCTCGTACTAAATGCACCGAAACTTTGGCCGGCAGTGCCGCGTAGTTTAACATGAATGGTGCTTTCTGGTAGCCCTGGTCCACCGTACACTTTCGAGATTTCGTTCGACAGCATCGTACCAATACTACGGTCGATGTTTTGTACTGTAAACTCACCGTAAACCGATTCTGCCGAAGCCAGCGCAGGTTGGGCAAGTTCAATCAGTTTCCGGTCAAGAACTTCGTCCAAATGGTGGTTTTGCTCTTCCTGCTTATAAAGAGCAACATCCAGATTGGTTGGTTCTTTATAAAGCAGCGCGTCGAGATTAACCTTTTTGTATTTCCAGTGAGCAAGATTTTCCCGCATTTCAAGCATTTGAGACTGGCCAACCATTTCGTTAATGGTTCGGAATCCCAGTTCTGCCATAATCTCGCGAAGCTCCATCGCCAGGAACGTAAACATGTTTACGACATGCTCTGGCTTACCCGTAAACAAAGCACGTAGTTCTGTGTTCTGGGTTGCAACGCCCACTGGGCAAGTATTCAGGTGACACTTTCGCATCATAATGCAACCCGTAGCGACCAGTGCGGCAGTGGCAACGCCAAATTCTTCGGCACCGAGCAGAGCGGCAATCGCCAGGTCACGACCCGTACGCATCTGACCGTCAGCCTGTACCGTTACTCGACCGCGTAGTTTATTTTTAACTAGCGTCTGATGCGCTTCGGCTAATCCCAGTTCCCAGGGAAGCCCTGCATGACGAATTGAAGAAAGCGGAGAAGCTCCCGTTCCACCATCATGGCCCGAAATTAGAATATGATCAGCGTGAGCTTTGGCAACCCCGGCTGCAATTGTTCCAACGCCCGCTTCCGATACGAGTTTCACGCTGATGCGTGCTTCCCGGTTGGCATTTTTGAGATCAGAAATCAACTGCGCTAAGTCCTCGATCGAATAAATGTCGTGGTGCGGAGGGGGCGAAATCAGACCAACGCCAGGGGTAGAGTGACGCGTCCGACCAATCCAGTCATCGACTTTAAAGCCGGGTAGCTGACCACCTTCGCCGGGTTTCGCACCCTGCGCCATCTTGATTTGTAATTCACGGGCATTGGTCAGGTAATAGCTTGTTACGCCGAAACGTCCTGAAGCAACCTGTTTGATACCCGAATTCATGCTGTCGCCGTTTTCGAGCGGGGTGTAACGGAGTTCATCCTCACCGCCTTCACCCGAATTGCTTTTACCGCCAATTCGGTTCATCGCGATGGCCAGCGTTGTATGTGCCTCCCACGAAATTGACCCGAATGACATCGCACCTGTCGCAAATCGTTTGAAAATGCTTTCTATCGGTTCAACTTCTTCCAGCGGTACAGAAATACCTTTTTTGAATTTCAGCAGACCGCGTAGTGTGATGGCTTTTTGGGTCTGATCATCAATCAGTTTCGAATATTTCTTGAAGATTGAGTAATCGTTCTTCTTGGTCGATTGCTGGAGCAGGTGAATCGTATCGGGATTGAAAATATGCTTTTCACCCCGCTGTTTCCACTGATAAATACCACCAACTTCCAAACGTGGAGTCATTACGGGAGCCTTTGGGAAAGCGACGCAATGTCGTACCAGAATTTCGCGGGCGATCTCGTCCAGTCCCATGCCTCCAATACGCGATACAGTGCCTGTAAAGTAGCGATTGACAACATCCTGATTTAGCCCTAGGCACTCAAAAATCATGGCACCCTGATACGATTGCAGGGTTGAGATGCCCATCTTCGAGAAGATTTTGAGTAACTCGCCATTGATTGCTTTGACGTAGTTTTTGAAGAGCTTGTCGAGATCGTAGTCCACGGCCAGCAAGCCTTTTTCTTTCATGCTGGCAATCGTCTCAAACGCCATGTACGGGTTTACGCCCGATGCGCCATAACCAATCAGCGTAGCAACGTGGTGCGTTTCCCAAACATCGCCCGCTTCAACTACGATACCAATTTTACCCCGTAATCCCTGGCGAATCAGATAATGGTGAATCGCTGACGTTGCCAATAGCGACGGAATCGGAGCATGGTTAGAATCGAGCGAACGGTCAGACAAAACCAGAATGGAATAACCATCCTGAATTGCATCCTCAGCGTAGCGACAAATGCGGTCAAGGGCTCGTTCGAGGGAACTACCTGATCCATCGACCGTAAACAGACAGTTGATGGTTTTAGCCTGAAACTTCGGTTGATCAATAAAACGAAGTTTGTCGAACTCCTTGGTTGTTAGTACAGGTTGCTCTAATTCAACCTGATGGCAATGCTCGGGCGATTCACTGAGTAGGTTATACGTTGCCCCTACAAACGAAATGAGCGACATAATTGACCTCTCCCGAATCGAGTCGATCGGTGGGTTCGTTACCTGAGCAAATAACTGTTTGAAGTAATGGCTCATGTGCTGGCTCTGATCCGATAGTACCGCCAGTGGTACATCTGTACCCATCGATCCTAGCGCTTCCTTACCCGTTTCGACCATCGGAGCCAGAATCATGCGCAAGTCTTCGGACGTAAAACCAAAGGCCTGCTGCATCGGAAGTAGCTTAACCGGATCGTATGGATTGTACGAGCGGATCGGCGCTTCCAGATCCTGAATTTTGATTTTATTATCAGTAAGCCACTCTTGGTAGGGCTGTTTCGAACAGATGTCCGCTTTTATTTCTTCGTCCGAAACAATCCGTCCCTGCTCCATATCAACCAGGAACATTTTGCCGGGCTGTAAACGACCTTTCGAAACAACCGTAGCTGGATCAATATCCAGTACACCTACTTCGGAAGCCATAATGACTACATCTTCATTGGTTACCCAGAAACGTGATGGACGTAGTCCATTTCGGTCGAGGGTGGCACCAACGATGCGTCCATCTGTGAAGGAAATCGACGCTGGACCATCCCAGGGTTCGATAAGTGCAGCGTGGAATTCGTAGAATGCTTTCCGAACCGGGTCCATGTGTTCGTTACCATCCCAGGCTTCGGGAACAAGCATCATCATGACGTGGGGCAACGACCGGCCGCTCATCACCAACAATTCAATGGCATTGTCGAGGTTTGCGGAATCGGATTGTTTAGGGTCGCAGATGGGTAATAGCATGTCCATCTCTTCCTTGGTAAACTTGGATGATTCCAGAAGGCCTTCAGCCGCTTTCATCCAGTTTACGTTTCCCCGAACCGTGTTGATTTCACCATTGTGGGCAATATACCGGAATGGCTGAGCCAGTTTCCAGCTTGGAAATGTATTCGTGGAAAAACGCGAGTGCACAACACCAAGCGCCGAAACCACTTCTTCATTCTGTAGATCAGGGAAGTAGGGCTCCAGTTGCAGCGTCGTCAACTGGCCTTTATAGGTAATGGTACGGCAAGAAAGCGATGAAAAGTAAAAGTGATCAACACCCGCAATCGTTTCATTAATGATGCGGGTGCTGTAATTGCGTAGAATATAGAGTTTACGCTCGAAATCTTCAGCGTTTGTGATGTCAACTGGGCGTTTAATAAACACCTGCTCCATCTGCGGTTCAGCCGAACGCGATCCGTTGCCAAGATCGCTATTATTGACTGGCACGACTCGATAACAAAGAAGTTCAAGGCCGAGTCGCTTCATCTTCCGGTTAAGCACCGCCCGGCATTCTTCCCGAAGCCATACGTCTTTCGGAAAATAAACCATTCCTACGCCGTATTCAAGCGCAGGAGGTAAGTGAACACCTAGCTTCCGAGTTTCATCAACAAAAAACTCGTGGGGTATCTGGATGAGCAAACCTGCGCCATCACCAGAATTGGGTTCCGATCCAACGGCCCCTCGGTGTTCCATCCGACGCAGCATTTGGAGTGCATCCGATACAATCTGGTGAGACTTACGGCCTTTAATATGGGCTACAAAGCCGATGCCGCAGTTATCGTGTTCAAACTCGGGGCGATATAAGCCCGCTAATTGGTCAACCTGATCAGACATGGTCGTAACAGCGTTGGATAATGCCTCCGTTTTCGGATTCTTAATTAAGAAAATTGCAAAAAACGGGAGCGATTTTTAAGAAAATCAAAAATTACTAAATAGTCCGACGTTTCAATTAATCCGGAGATGGTGGTCAGACAGAAGGGCGTTTGTGACAAAGTCTTGCAATATACTAACAAAAAAATTGGGCAAAAACAGCTTTTGTCGGAATTTCCTGTTAAACGGCCCGATTTGTAATTTTGATTATAATTGTTCTTGAAAAATGCCAATTTATTAATAGTGGTGCTATTTATCCAGAACGATTCTTGCTAGTTGATTGGAATCAAATCGTTCTGAGCCAGCAAAAATAATGAGAGTTGGAAGGGTAAAAAATTTGACATGAAGGGAGTTTAAACAATATATTTTCTGAGTCAAATTTTACTGTGTTTTTGTTATTCCGACGATAGGAGGAATCTCAAACTTCAGTAGTAGTCAAGTTTGAGATTCCTCCTATCGTCGGAATGACAAAATATGATTTGAGTACCAAGTATAGAATTTAATAATAGTGTGAAAATAGCTGAATTTGACCCATTCAAATTCAGTGAAAGTTGAGGTACATAAACAAAAAAAGCCGCTCAATTGAGCGGCTTGGAGCTTTTTGTGATTCGGCTGGGATTCGAACCCAGGACCCATACATTAAAAGTGTATTGCTCTACCAGCTGAGCTACCGAATCATTTCCCTTGTGTCTGACTTGTCGTCGTCGTTTGGGAATGCAAAAGTAGAAGTTTAATTTCCTAAACGCAAGCACATCTTAAAAAAAAGTTAGTTGTTGCGTTAAATTTATGGCTTCGGCAGCTTCACGAACGTCGTGTACGCGCAGAATTGAAGCGCCTTTTAACAGGGCAACTGTATTCAAAACAGTAGTGCCATTTAGGGCTTTATCGGCCGTGATATTCAGGGTTTTCCATATCGTCGTTTTACGCGATAATCCGACCAGCACTGGCTCGTCAAACAGGCTAAATTCATCGAGGTGATTTAGTAGCTCAAAATTTTGCATTGGTGTCTTCGCAAAACCAAAGCCGGGGTCTAGAATCATATCCTTTATCCCTACAGATCGTAATTCGGCCAGACGAATCGCTAGCTCATCGATGACTTCAGTGACCACGTTTTGATAGGTTGCCAGCGATTGCATGGTTTGAGGAGTGCCCCGAATGTGCATCAATATATACGGAACCGACATGTATTTACTCAACTCAGCCGCCGTACTGAACATAGCCGAATCAAGTGTACCGCCCGATACATCGTTAATCAGTACGGCTCCAGCTCGAATGGCCTGGCGCGCCACCGAGGCACGAAAGGTATCAATTGAAATCAGGGCATCGGGAAAGGTGGCGGCAATGGCTTCAATGATTGGAAGCACTCGGTCGGCCTCTTCATTCGCATCGACAGCGGCAGCGCCTGGGCGGGTTGAGTATCCGCCAATATCCAGAAACGTAGCCCCTTCATCAAGCATCTGCTGGGCTACTTCAATTGCATTTGTAATGGCACTTTTTTCTGACGAAATACGGCTTCCGGCAAAGAACGAATCGGGAGTCGCATTGAGGATGCCCATGACCACTGGCTTTGACAAATCGACCAGACGTCCCCGGCAGTTCAGTGTTTTTTTTGTACTTTTGAACATGGTTAGGTTTGTAGTTTGTGGCTTGAAGCTGAAGATTACTTCGTTCACATAACCTCGAACTGTAACCCACAGACGTCAAACTATGTCCAATACTGAGTCCGAATATCGGCAGGTTATCCAACGCTGCAAAGATCTATTCCTGAAAAAAAATAAAGATTACGGCACTGCCTGGCGTATTCTTCGGCTGTCCAGTATCACCGATCAGATTTTTATTAAGGCACAACGCATTCGTACGTTACAGGAAACGGGTGTGAGTCGGGTAGGAGAGGGTATCGAGCCAGAGTTTGTTGGTATAATTAATTACTGCGTTATGGCGCTGATTCAGTTGGAGTTAGTGCACGATAAGCGCACCGATATTCCTACTGATGAGCTGGAAAAACTCTACGACGGTCAAATTGGCCAGGTTATTGAACTACTCTTTGCTAAAAATCATGACTATGGTGAGGCCTGGCGAGATATGCGCGTCAGTTCGATGACCGATATTATTCTGATGAAATTGCTGCGAACCAAGCAAATTGAAGATAATCAAGGCAATACGTTGGTGTCGGAAGGCGTTGAGGCCAATTATATGGATATGATTAACTACGCTGTTTTCTGTTTAATAAAACTCACGACTTAGTGACGAATGAGCGCATCAACAACTGCCCAACCCAAAGTTAAAACAGGTACACCACCCATGTTAATCGCGGCCCGGATTGCCCGTATCCTGGTCGGAATTGTGTTTATTTTTTCGGGTCTTATCAAGCTCAACGACCCCGTTGGCACGCAGATAAAGTTTGAAGAGTACTTCGAGGTTTTCGCGCAGGATGTCCCGTTCATGCACGACTTCTTCATGGCGCTTGTTCCATTCACACTGGTCATGTCAGTATTGTTCTGCGCGGCTGAAGTGATTCTTGGTGTTGCGTTGTTAGCGTCCTATAAGCCCAAAGTGACGGTCTGGTTACTGTTTTTTTTGATTATTTTTTTTACGTTCCTAACCTTCTATTCGGCTTATTTCGACCGTGTAACGGACTGTGGCTGTTTTGGGGACGCGATCAAACTTAAGCCCTGGACATCCTTCAGTAAAGACGTTGTGTTGACTGTATTGATCCTCTTTATTATCGGGCATCGCAACCGACTCCGCGCTCGAAATACGGGTTGGTTGGTAGCACTAACGATTGTGTTTACCCTTGGCCTAGGTATTTACGCCGTTCAATTTCTGCCACCGATCGATATGTTACCGTACGCTGTTGGTAAGAGCATTCCGACACAGATGAAGCCATCCGAACCATTGCGATATAAGTATGTCATGGAGAAAGATGGGAAAACCACTGAATTTGAGCAATACCCAACCGATCAGAGCTATAAATTCAAGGAAATGGTGCTGATCAATGAAAAAGCCAAACCAAAGATTACAGATTATCGCGTCTGGGATGATGAAGGCGATTTCACGCAGGAGACTTTTAAGGGTGCTAAACTCTTCATTATTATAAAAAATACAAAAGATATTGATGCTGGCAGCTTGCCAGCGATTCGGGCGTTGGTAGAAGGATTGCAGGGTTCAACGATTTCACCCTATATTCTGACATCGACGAGTGATGATGAAATCAAGGCATTCCGTAAGGAGTTTCAGCTAGAAAACGTACCCTATTATAAAGCGGATGCCACCGTCCTGAAAACCATTATGCGTTCCAATCCTGGAACATGGCTGATGAATAATGGCGTAGTACGTGGTAAATGGCACTACAATTCAACGCCAGACGCGGAAGAAGTGAAAAAAGTGGTCAAAGGGTGAAGAGATATTAAGTGAAAGAGTAAATGAGCGAAACCATCCGGCTTATCTAATCGCTCATTCGCTCATTCACTCTTTTAATAAATGAAGAACATCTTCTTGATTGGTATGCCCTCTTCGGGTAAGAGTACGCTGGGTAAGCGTATGGCCGACCAACTACACTATCGTTTTATTGATACTGATAAATTGATCGTTCGGGAAGAGGGGCGATCCATTGCGGATATTTTTGCGCAATCAGGAGAAGGGTATTTTCGAGAAGCAGAGCGTCGGATTTTGCGGACGATTCAGCCCGGAGGCAGCTTTGTTGTTGCGACCGGAGGAGGTATGCCCTGTTTCCACGACAATATCAGTTATATCAATGCAACAGGCGTATCTGTATTTCTGAATGTACCAGTAGACGTGTTAGTCAGGCGTATTCTTACACACGCGCAGGAAGATAGACCCCTCAATAATCCAAGTGATCCTGAATTGCCAATCGTTTTGCAAAAACGGTACGAATCCCGACTCCCAATTTATAATCAGGCGCACATTATTGTTTCGGGAGAGACAACCGAAGAGGAGATACTTCGGCAAGTAGGAGAGTGGTTGTGATAAACGATGAGTGATGAGTTTGCTGACACCAACGATTATTGAATGCGTCAGCAAACTCATCACTCATCGTTTATCGCTCGTCACTTAGAAAAATACACCCATCGATAGCATCAAATTTGTGCTTCGGTTGTTAGTTAAAACAGTTGGCGTATCGGCATCGCTAGGGAGCTGGAATGGAGAATAGCCTGATTTATAGGTTAGATAAGAGCCCGATATATCAGCAAAGAATTTATCATTCCGTATGCCTAATCCAGCAGAGAGCAACAGTTTGCTACGATCCGCTTTAGCTACCCGATCTAAGTCGAGTTTGTAGGCGCTGGGTAAATAACCAACACCAGCGCGCACTCGTACGACCCCTGCCCGGATTTCGGCCCCTGCCCGCACGTTTACTACATTCTGATATGTATCCTGAACAAAACGTTTTACGTCGTTTTTAAAATCGCTATTATCCTGCTGATTGGTGAAGGCATTTGTTCGAACGCGCATACCCTGGTAATTGACATACTCCGCAGTGGCCGTCAGAAAACCGATTTTACCATTTCCCAGAAAGTAAGTAGCACCTCCTGATGCCCGCAAAGGCGTTTGCAGCGAATAAGTGAAATCGTTAGACGGGTCAACTACATCGACATAATTCGTTTTTAGCTGAAGTGCTGGATCTTTGGCAACGGCTGTTAACGTCTGGCCGAAAGTTTCGTTAGCACTGCTAAACGTTGGCGAAATCAATGTACCTCCAATCTGGAACGCTGGAACAATCTTGTAGATAAAGCCCAACGAGGCATTGATGCCACTACCTCTCACATCAAGTCGGTTCGTCTGGCCGTAGTTTGTAAAGACTCTACCGTTCACAGGTGTTTCCAGAAAAATAACCTCCGATGAATATTTAAGTCGGGTTAGGGCAATCGAACCGCCGATGTAAAACTTATCATCCAGGTTACCGGCATACGATAACGTCCATTGCGAATGAGCGCCAGAACGGCTGATGGTCGAACGTTGGTCTTTTTGTACCGTTGCGTCGTAACGGGTGTATGGTGGTCCCGATCCGTTAGCGCCTAAATTAGTCGGATTAATCAAGTACAAACCGTAAGCCGCTGCTTCTTTGAAATCAGCCTGCCGGCTGTTTGGGAAGAATGAGTCACTTAACTCAGCTTCACTATACTTCGCATTGTTTGCTGCGTTGATGTATGTCTGCGCAATTGATGAATTGGGATTGTTATTCAACCCGCGCGTATCGATGTAGTCGAAAAAATTGGTTGACTGCGAATACGTTACGCCAAAAGCCGTTCGACGCCAGCGACGACTTCCATTGCTGCTCCCCGGTAAAACAAGCCCAAATTGGCCAATACTCACTTTGCCACCGCTACTGGTAGTCGTTTGGCCCAGAAAGGTATTTTGATTATTAGCCGATGTAAACATGGGGCTGATACTCAATTCCGAACGATTGTAGAAAGCCAATCCGGCCGGATTGCCCGACAAATTGCTGGCATCGCCACCCAAAGCAGCATGGTTTCCACCAATGCCCCGAAAACGTGCCGTACCATTCTGACTGAAATCCGAATACCGAAAGGCATCATCCGCATAATCGAATGCAGCTCCCTGACCAAACGTCAGGTGCGAAAGCAACCCGAAGGCTACAGAAAAATAAAAATGCTTATTCATGGTAAGTAAGCTTTATAAAAAGCGATTGGTGGACAACGCTTAGTATATATATACGTCTTAGAACATCGTAACGTATAAACGTTTAATTAGTATTATATAAATACGCCACCTATTCAATAATACAAAACGAAAATCCCCGCTAATTGTCTAATCAGCGGGGATTTTTTATTGATTAATTTATATAAGTGGTTATCGTGGACCACGACCGCCACCACTTGAGTGACCTCCGCCACCCGAGAAGCCACCACCTCCACCACCGGAAGGAGCGCTAAAACTAGGCGTTGATTGTTGGTAGCTACCTCGGCTTGGTTGGCTAAAGTTCGGCTGACTTGGCTGACTAAAGCTTGGCTGTGATTGCTGATAGCTACCCCGGTTTGGTTGACTATAACCTGAGTTTTGTTGGCTATAATTTGGCTGATAACTGCTCCGGCCACCGCTTGAGCTACCTGATGGAGTATAACTACCCCGGCTGCTTTCACGAGGACGGGCGTAGTATTCAGAACTACCTGAGTTACTGTTATAAGCTGGTGCTGTTGCACCAGAACTTACACGACCGTTTCCACTCGAGCTATTGTCATAATAGTAATTACCCCGGCTGCTGCCATTGCTAGGACGTGCGTAATATCCATCACCCCGGCTACCCGTTGCGCCCGAAGTAGTTGCGCTTGCTCGTCCACCGTTCGGATTATAAGTACGTGTCGAATTGTCGAAGCCTGAGGTGTAGCGACCAGCCGATCGTTCGAAAGTTCTATTATATGTCCGATTACGATAAGGATCAGCACCCGTTACGTAAACATTATTCACATAGACAGGGCTTCCATAGAAGCCACCATAGCTACCGTATCCATAGAACGGCGAATAGAAAGAATTATATCCTCCCCACCCGTATGCATATGAGCTATAGAATGGATCGTAGAAACTGCCGTATCCAAATGGCGAATAGGCAAACGCACTACCATAGCCGAATGGCGAGTAGAATGGATTGCCAAAACCAAGACGGAAGCCAGGATAGCCATAGCCGAAAGCACCCATGCCTAAACCAAGGCCAAGTCCGCTATAGAATCCAGTGTTGTTGAAGCCCCAACGGTTCCAACTATAGGCCGATGCCGTAGCAGCATTGTAACCATTCACAAAGCCGGAATTGTATGAATTATCGTCATTCCAACCTGGATCAGGCGAAAGACCCCGGTTCAGTTTACGAGCACTTAATTCAGTGTAATATTCGTCGGTATTGGAGTTATAACCCTGCTGTTCATCGTTGTAGTCAGGATTGGCGTTGCGGTTTGTTCGTTGTTGGCGACCAAACTGTTGTGGACGAGACGATTGTCCACTATAAGCATCTGAATTGCTGGCATAAACTGGCGAGCTGCCGGCACTACCGTACAGATCATCGACATCACCTGCGTTCTGTGCCGTCTGGCGACTGGAGGTACAGCTCCAGATGCTAATCAGCGCAGCCAACGTCAGGTAAGAATATAGGCGTTGCGTTTTCATTTGGCAAGGGAATTAAAGTAATAACGACTCATGATATTAGCCTTTTCAACACTATAACACAAGATTGACTGGTTTCATTACAAAAATAGAGCAAAAACCTATATTTGCAAGCTCTTACCTATTAGACTCCATTTTGTTAACTAAGGTTTAATTCATTCTAGAAAAAAGAGCAAAGATTTCAGGAGATCAGTGGGTCACGTAAGTAGATATACGCAAACTGACTGGCCATCTTTCTTACTGATTCTTCTCTCTTTTTTTCATTCCAACATGGCTAAAGCGATTCCGTCCCGTAGTGAAAACTACTCCGAGTGGTATAATGAGTTAGTGAAACGAGCCGATCTGGCCGAAAATTCAGCTGTTCGAGGGTGTATGGTCATTAAACCCTATGGTTTTTCCATCTGGGAAAAAATGCAACGTGCGCTCGACGATATGTTCAAAGAAACGGGGCATACGAATGCGTATTTCCCGTTATTTATTCCAAAATCATTTTTAAGCAAAGAAGCTTCGCACGTTGAAGGATTTGCTAAAGAATGTGCCGTCGTTACCCATTATCGGCTGAAAAATGCTGAAGATGGTTCGGGTGTAATTGTTGATCCGGAAGCGAAACTGGAAGAAGAATTGGTCGTACGCCCAACCTCTGAAACGGTAATCTGGAGTACCTACAAAAACTGGATTCAGTCGTACCGTGATTTGCCACTATTGGTGAACCAATGGGCAAACGTGGTACGATGGGAAATGCGTACGCGGATTTTCCTTCGTACCGCCGAATTCCTATGGCAGGAAGGGCATACCGCTCACGCAACGGCAGAAGAAGCACAAGCCGAAACCCGCCAGATGCTCGAAGTATATGCAACATTCGCGGAAGAGTGGATGGCAGTGCCAGTAATTCGAGGAGCTAAAACACCTAATGAACGCTTTGCTGGTGCCGAAGATACGCTCTGCATTGAAGCGATGATGCAGGATGGGAAAGCTCTTCAGGCTGGCACCTCACACTTTCTGGGGCAAAATTTCGCAAAAGCGTTTGATGTGCAATTCCTGAACAAACAGAATCAACTCGATTACGTTTGGGGCACATCATGGGGTGTTTCGACCCGACTGATGGGCGCTCTTATTATGGCCCATTCCGATGACGATGGATTGGTATTGCCGCCAAAACTAGCGCCTATTCAGGTCGTGATCGTCCCTATTTATCGAACAGAAGAGCAATTGGATCAGCTTTCAGCTAAAATCAAGCCACTGGTGCAGGAGCTGAAAAAAGCAGGTATTTCGGTTAAATATGACGATTCGGATGCGAACAAACCCGGTTGGAAATTTGCCGAATACGAACTGCGTGGAGTGCCTGTTCGACTAGCTATGGGTGGTCGTGATCTGGAAAATGGTACGGTCGAAATTGCTCGACGTGACTTAAAAACGAAAGAAACGGTGCCATTCGATGGATTAACCGAGCGGATCAAAGCGTTGCTGGACGATATTCAGGAGAGCATTTACAACAAAGCCAAAGCGTTTCGGGAAGAGCACACGTTCAACGCCGATACGTTTGACGAATTCCAGACGCAGATTGAAAATGGGTTCGTATTGGCTCATTGGGATGGAACCTCTGAAACAGAAGAGGCTATTAAAGAGGCTACCAAAGCCACTATCCGTTGTATTCCATTCAGCCAGGAGGCTGAAGAGGGCGTTTGCGTGTATTCAGGAAAACCGTCAAAAGGACGCGTTGTATTTGCTCGGGCGTATTAAAATTGCGTTAGTAAAGTCCTGAACAACAGGCGTTTTTTGATTAAAATAAAAGGCTAATTCTTACAATCAATCGTAGATTCTGTAAGAATTAGCCTTTTATTTTTTGTAATTTCAGTATGTAGAATATACATATTCGGTGAGTCCGTTCATCGGTTGAAATTAGGAATCTGCCGACGTTTTTGAGCTTCCGGTCTATTCGATTTTCACGAGTGAATAGACTGACGTTTTTTTGTTTCTTGATTCGATCTATATACCTTACTTTTTTACCTATGACAAACAGACGTACGTTTCTTCGCGATGCAAGCGCATTGACTATAAGTAGCCTATTACTACCGAAGCTTAGTCATGCAGATTCGCTTTTTAGTTCAATTGCTCCACGACCTATTGGTTTACAGTTATTTACCCTGTTTCGTGCTATGAGCGATGATCCGAAAGGAACGCTTGAAAAAGTAGCGGCAGTGGGCTATAAGGAAGTAGAATCGGCGTTTAGTTTAAAGAGCGGATATTATGGCTATACCGCAAAAGAGTTTAAAAAATTGGTAGAAGGATATGGCATGATCTGGCGGGCCCACCATGCGGGTGGTGCTCCATTCAAGCCCCGTCCTACACCTCCGGCCAGTGCAACCGGAGCCGCTCCAGCGGGAGGAGGGCAGCGAATGGATTTTTCTAAAATGCCACCCATGCTTAACCTGCGAGATAATTACCAGCAGTTGGTAGATGAAGCGGGAGAAGGTGGATTGTCGTATCTGGTTTGTGCCAGTACGCCCGTGGCAACACTTGATGAGATTCAGAAGTCAATTGAGGTATTTCAAAAAACGGGAGAGGCTTGTAAAAAAGCAGGTATCGGCTTTGCGTACCACAACCACGCCACGGAATTTGACTCAGTAGAAGGCGGAAAAACGCCATACGATCTGATTCTCTCACAAACGGATAAAGATCTGGTAAAGATGGAATTAGACCTGGCCTGGGCAACGAAAGCGGGTAAAGATCCAGTAAAACTCTTTGAACAACATCCGGGTCGATTCCCCCTATGGCACATCAAGGATATCAAAGCGGACATGAAAACGATTACCGAAGTTGGCAACGGGGTTGTCGATTTTAAACATGCGTTTGCTGCGGCAAAAACGGCTGGGCTAAAATATTTCTTTGTGGAGCAGGATATGGCCGCTGAACCTTTCGAAAGTATTGCAACGAGTTATACACATCTGAAGAAACTACAGGCTTAATATGATCTCTTCAATTTATCTATCGCCAATGGGCGTGAACAGGTTAGTCAGCAAATGGCGTAGGCCTATTTCGCTGGTAGTCAATACCACACTTCTCGTTGGGCTTGCTTCATTCGTTGTCCAGGAAGCACCCATGAAGCCCGACGAGAGCCGGTTTACGCCAGTTGTATTAGCGCAGGATCTCGATGAGCCAATGGTGTTTGAAGTGGCAAAAGATGGGACGGCCTACATTATTGAACGGAAAGGCGCTTTCAAAAAATACGACCCGGTCACCAAAACGGTCGATCTGATTGGAGAGATTCCGGTCAATACGAAATATACGTCGGCGGAAGGAAAGGTAACTGAAGCTGAGGAAGGACTGATGGGCCTTACGCTCGATCCGAATTTCGAGCAAAATCATTGGGTGTATTTGTATTACGCGCATCCGACAAAGAAGCAACACCAACTTACGCGCTGGGAACTTCGCGATGGTAAGCTGGTACCGAACTCAGAAAAGGTAATGCTCGAAGTCCCAACTCAACGCGAAGTATGTTGCCATACGGGCGGAGGAATGGCCTGGGATCGAACCGGAAACCTCTATTTGACTGTCGGGAATAATACAGGAAACCAGCAGGCCGCCCAAACTGACGAACGACCTGGCCGCAGCAGTTGGGATGATCAGGGGCATGCGGGGAACACGAACGATTTGCGGGGTAAAATTCTCCGTATTCATCCCGAATCGAATGGGACATATACCGTTCCTGAAGGCAATTTATTCCCAAAAGGAACCGAAAAAACGCGTCCGGAAATCTATTCGATGGGACATCGCAATGCCTGGCGTATTTCGATTGACAGCAAGACTGGCTATATATATTGGGGTGAAGTTGGTCCAGACGCCACTTCAGACTCAGAAATTGGCCCGCGTGGCTACGACGAATTGAATCAGGCACGTAAACCGGGTAACTTTGGCTGGCCGTGGTTTGTCGGAAATCGGCAGGCGTTCCCAGTGTATGATTACGCCGAAAAGAAACCACTAGCCAAAAAAGATCCGGATAAACTGGTTAATACGTCGCCAAATAATACGGGGTTAAGCGAGTTGCCCCCCGTTGCGCCTTCCTTTATATATTATCCGTATGGTGTATCGGAGGAGTTTCCGTTGGTTGGTACAGGCTCTCGTTCGGCAACGGGTGGGCCGATTTATCACCAGGCCGATTTCAAAGGGGCCAAGCGTCCCTGGCCTGCATATTACGAAAACAAGTGGATCGCAACGGATTTCTCGCGTGGCTGGATTATGGCCATTACGATGGATGCCGAAGGAAATTATAAATCGATGGAACGTGTATTTCCCAGCTACCATCCAGTCGAGCCTATCGATATGAAGTTTGGTCCCGATGGCGATATGTACGTACTGGAATATGGTAGCAACTGGTTCCGCAAGAGTAACAACTCCAGATTGGTTCGGATTGAGTATAATGGAGGAAATCGAAAACCAATTGTTCAGGCATCAGCCAGTAAAAAAGGAGGTACTGTTCCGCTTAAATTAACACTATTAGCGGATGGGTCGAAAGACTTCGACGGCGATCAACTCAAATACCAATGGAAAGTAACAGCTCCTGGCGTTGCGCCAAAAACGTTTGCAACAGCCAACCCAGACGTGACTTTCGACAAAGCGGGCGTATACACGGCTACGCTGACAGTAACTGACTCGAAAGGTGCTGCCAATAGTCAGTCGGTAAAAATTATTGCTGGAAATGAACCGCCTGCAGTAGCACTAAATCTGACCAGTAACAAAACGTTCTTCTTTCCAAATCAACCCATTCAATATAATGTGAGTGTAGATGATAAAGAAGACGGTAATTTGACTAATGGTAAAATTTCTCCGTCGCAAGTGGCGATGAGTATCGACTATACTTCTGAGGGATTCGACTATGCTGAAGTTATGCAGGGGCAGCGTAGCGTTGATGCATCTACTCAATATGCCGTAGCCCAAACGCTTATTTCTCAGAGCGATTGTAAGGTATGCCATCAGGTAGCCGCGAAATCAGTTGGACCTATGTTTACGGCTATTGCTACAAAATACAAAGGCAATGCCGGAGCTATGGATCAGTTAGTTAAGAAAATTCGCAATGGAGGAGTAGGTGTTTGGGGCGATGTCGCCATGCCCGGCCACCCAGCTATGTCTGTTGCGGATGCAGAAGCTATCGTGAAATATATTCTGAACATCAACGAGAAAACATTTAGTACGTTGCCAACCAAAGGAACCTACAGTCTTAAATTGCCGGAAGGTGACAATGGCCAGGGGTCAGTGCTGGTTCGGGCTGCTTATACCGACCGGGGCGCTAAAGGAATTCCGACGCAAACAGCTGAACAAATGATTGTTTTGCGTAGTGCCCAGGTAGATGCATCGAGTGCGGCTGTCGTACATGGAGCTGAATTGAAAGGTCGTGGTATGGGGGCAGGCATGAACGTGATTCCGTTCGCCAATTCATATATTGGTTTTCACAAACTCGATCTGACCGGGATCAAGAAACTGGATATGAATGCATCGGCACAACGACGGGAAGGCAGTGCAGGTGGTACTGTTGAAGTCAGGCTGGATTCACCGACCGGACCGTTGATTGGGGAAACTAATGTTGACGTAGCGCCAGAAGTTGATATGGCTAAATTGATGGCTCAAATGGAATCAGCAGCACCAGCTAGTACATCAGCAACCGCAGGAACTGCCGCTGCACCCCCGCCAAGACCCCGACGTCCGGTGCCATCCGTCAAGATGAATCTGAAAGATACCGAAGGAGTTCACGATGTATATTTTGTCTTTAAAAACGATAAAGCTAAAGCGATTCAGCCGCTTATGACGGTATCGAGTATTAAATTTTTAGACTCTGTTAATCAGTAGTTTACCTGATTTACGGTCTTCGGTTTACAGATGAGTTACGCAAATGGGAAAAAGACGTTAACTAACTGTAAACCGAAGACCGTAAACTTTTCGGTAGGTTAACAAGTTGCTAAAAATTAATAGCGTAATGAACTCTAGCCGGAAGTTCCGGTATTTTTGCAGCATCATTACAAAAAACTATTTGTATTATGGCACAAGCAAAATCAGGTGATACTGTTCAGGTACATTATACTGGAACGCTAACCGATGGAACCATATTCGATTCGTCAGAAGGACGCACGCCGTTGGAGTTTACAGTGGGTAGCGGTCAGGTGATTAAGGGATTCGATGAAGGAGTCGCTGGTATGAATCAGGGGGACAAGAAAAGGATCAATATACCTGTAGAAGATGCATACGGTCCGACGAATGAGGATATGATTTTTACCTTGAATCGGACGGATATTCCAGATGATATTCCACTCGAATTGGGAATGACTCTCAATATGCACGAAGACGGTAATCCACGACCTATTCCCGTGATTGTCCGTGATCTAACCGATACCACAGTTACACTTGATGCCAATCACCCATTGGCTGGCCAGGAGCTTACCTTTGAAGTCGAACTCGTCGGAGTTAAATCTCCTTCAGGATTGATTGTTTAATTGTATAAACTAAAAGCGAACAACCGTTAGACCAAACCAGGACTGACGGTTGTTCGCTTTTAGTTTTTTTGATTTACCCTTCCCTCGCTATCACCAGCAAATCGCTTAATTCGCGCAGGGCCGTTTGGATACCGCGTAGATTGGCTCGGGCAACATAGGCCGCAAGGGCGACCGTGGCGGCTCCTACATTCAGGGCAACCGTCGTATTGTCAATATAACGTAGACTATCCTGGGCGCTGGTAGTGGCCTGCTGAATGCTGGCGGCCATTGAAATCGCATCGGAAAACGCAGGTCGGGTTGCATTCGTCTGGAGATCGTGCGAACGATTCAATAAACTATTCTGATAGGCATTCAGGTCCAACTGTTGTTCATGCGAAAGCTCAAGCCAATGCTGTGCCTGATAGGCGTTTAGTGCACGAGCCATATTGCAGTAACCGTTGGTAATCGTAACTATTTGGTCAGGCGTAAAATCTTCCATAAACAGATTCAATGCTGAATCAGCTCACATTGGCAAAGGGTGTGTCTTGCGCAGGTAAAATAAGTCACTGACTCTTTACTAAGGTTTAACTTTTGACCAAACGGTCAAAATAGTAAAACCTCAAGGTTGAGATTCCTGTTATGAGGCAATGAATCAAATGCCATATAACATTGGATACGCCTGTATTAACCTAACGCTTCAGGCAGAGAAAATCACGACAAACCGGGGAATGATCAGGAGAACGTTTACAGAGCGAGGTCTGGCGTATGCTTCGGAGCTGGCCCTGAAAAACGTACAAGATTTACTGAAAATCGTCGACTGGAATATCGGGAATGGATTTGGCCTGTTTCGTATTTCGTCGGATTTGTTCCCCTGGGCGTCCGAGTACCGCATTTCGAATCTGCCTGATTTTCCAGACATTCGGGCAACTCTTGAAGAAATCGGCAGCCGACCGATCCGATTGACCATTCACCCCGGCCCGTTCAATAAACTGGCTGGTGAAGGAAAAGTACTGGCCAATACACAGATTGATCTTGAATATCAGTCAGAGTTGTTTGATTTAATGGGTTTGACGCCGTCGCACTGGAATAAAATTAATATTCACGTTGGCGGAACGTATGGCGATAAAGCCGCTACACTCACTCGATTTGTCCAGAACTTTAGCTTACTATCTGAAAATCTGCGCGCTCGGTTAACGGTTGAAAATGATGATCGGGTGAGTTTGTATACGGTGGCTGACCTGGTGTCGGTTTATGAGCGTACGGGGATTCCGATTGTCTTCGATTATTTCCATCATTTGCTCAATCCGGGAACTCAAACGGAGGAAGAAGCTTTTCTGACGGCTTATAATACCTGGGATGTCCGTCCCGTTTTCCACTATTCCAACTCACGACAAGTGTACGAAGATCCAAAAGCCCGTCGGGAAGCTCATGCGGATTGGCTGTATACACCAGCGAACACGTACGGGAAAGAGGTTGATATTGTGTTCGAATGTAAGATGAAGGATCTGGCTGTTAGGAGATTGATTGACAGTGAGTTGATATAGAATTAAAGTGGTTTTTAAAATTACCCGTCTGGATTATATTCGTCGTCAGTTCATTGACCGTCCTGGTTAACCCGTTTCTGATGTATTGATGCAGGTACGAGCTTTAATTTACCTAATATCCATGTTCCTTCCATATGAATAGTATTCAGAAGAGCCGAAAAAACTAGTACCACAGTATTAGTGATAAATAGTAGTAATAACTCTGAGATTACTGCCTGGCCACCACTCCGGCGGATTCCGTGAAAGAAAAATAAATCTTTCCCTACTCTGTAACAAAATACTATTCCTCACATAAACACGTATGGAGGATATAGATCGTATTACAACAGTAGCCGCGCTCAAGCAGCTTGTCCTGAACCAGCTGTTTGCCTACAATATCAAAATCTATTCTGTTAAGAAAGCCACCACTGGCTCACTGTATATTGGCTGCCTGAATGGCAAGATCCGGCTATCGAATCACCATAATCCCCGTAAGGCAGATGGGGTCAACTGCTCGATCCTTTTTCCAGTGTCAACCGTTGAAGCCGTAAAAATGGTGCACTACTTCATCAGCCAGCAGTATCCGTCTCGGATAGCCCGAAACAGAAGCAAAATGCGTTTGATAAATTGACTAAAACAGATGTAATGGATCCACAAACAGCCATTGCCGCATTCATATAACACAAAAAAGCCCGCTGCTCTCTGAGCAGCGGGCAGAATGGTGGGCAACCAGGCTTGTCCGAAAAGACTGGCCGCAAAAGTTGAGGAGTGTAATGAACTACGCTATATCAGGTAGCCCTTCTCTAGTGATGGCTTAGTGACGAACGTCGATTCGCTGTGCAAATTGTTTCTGACTTGAACCTACAATAAATGTGTAAGCTCCATCAGGCAGACTTGATAAATCGAATCGACGAGTAGCACCTTTGAATGTGTCAGTTTGTACCAGAACATTCTGCGTATCGTAGATAGCAACCGTAGATGCCTCTACGTTTTTCGCAGGCAGCGATACTTCAATTTTGTTTTTTTCGTATGCTGTTAGCGTTGGCTCAGCAATTTGCTGAATGTTACGCTCATCAATATTAACGCTGTTTGATTTAATCGTAATCCCCTGCGACATCCACCAGGAATTATTACCAGCTGTCAGAAAATATTGACCGTCAGGCAGGTTATTCAGGTTGAACGACGTAGCACCCTTAGCGTTTTTTGCGATGAATCCCTGGTAGAGCACGTTACCGTCAGCGTCGATGATCGCCACGTCAACAGAAGCACCAGCTTTTGTATAAACTTTAACTTTCTTTTGTTCGGACTTCTCAACTTTCACACCACCCATTCCTGATCCATTGTCTGCTTTGACATCTCCCATGCCTGCCAGACCCCATACAGATAAAAGTACGGCAATTGATAAACGGAACTGTTTCATTGGTTTGAAATATTTTTTTGTTTTAACCGCTACAAAGGTGTGGTGTTAACTAGCTTTAATGCAATAGACAAGCGCCTGTAAAGCATTCTGAAGGTGAATATTCTTTTTTTTGTACAATTGCCTATTTGTTAAATAGGGTGATTATTGGAAAAGTACAACAAGTCCATGAAAATCGCGCATGGATTGTATTTTTCTAATAATTCTAAATAATTGTACTATATACGTTTGGGAAACTACTTTTTATTTATATAGTACAATTACATTAGAAAACCCCTTTTTATAACCGATTGAAAATAGATATTTTGAATGATAAGATCAGATATGCTGTATTTGAAAAAGATAATTTATTATATATTTTATTATGAACGGTAAGCGCAATTTTATATAACATTAGTTAATTAGGGAAACGTAGTGTATGATTTTGTCATATGTGCAAAATGAGCATCATAAGATTTCTTTATACTTTTCTAAGACGTTGCTTTTAGTAGAATGGCAAAATTTTTCCGCAAACACGGTAATTACAGTCGTGTTTGGTGTTATGGGTGATTAATACAGGAAAATGCGGGTTTTAGACTGGCAACGGAAAATTTATCTGAACGGATTCACCGGGAAAGTTTACACTATTCAGCCTAATTCACATCAGTTAAAGCCGGTTGCCTTGGGCGGTCGCATGTACATGGTTTAGCGCTAGGATGGCAACGAGGAGTCGGAATGGTTCTTCAAAATAAGCTGGCTGATATTGAAGTGACGCTGTCGTTGGGTGGCTATAAAAAACTGGCCGAGCTTAGCCTGGCCAGTTTACGAAGTGTTTAAGCTGCTGATGCATTAATGCTAACCATCCAGTTGACACCATATTGGTCGGTTACCATTCCGAAAACATCGCCCCAGAATTGTCTGACGAGTGGTGCTTGTACCGTTCCATTTTGAGACAGTTTTTCAAAGTAGTCGGTTAGTTTAGCATTGTCTGTGCCTTCCAGCGATAAACTGAAATGACCCTTCTTGTTTGACTCTGTACTATTGGGATCATCACTGGCTAACAAAACAATGTCGCCAGAAAGACGAGCGTGCATAATTTTTGATTTTACATCTTCGCTGTTTGCCTTCGGATCAGCATGTGCATCTGGTGGGCCATCGCCAAACGTATTCAGGGTTAGTTCGCCACCAAAAATATGCTTGTAAAATTCCATAGCTTCCCGGCAATTTCCCGGAAAGAAAAGATAGGGATTAAGGGTTGTCTGAGCCATTGGTTTGTGGTTTGGGCTGATTTAAAGCTGTAAGTCTATTGAATTTTAACGTCACTAAAAAAGAAGTTTATGTTAATTTATCGTTTTGCTTAGAAATAATTAGCCCAATATTAAATTCATTTAATTGCGCGAGTTCAAACAGGAGTAACCGTCAATAGGTTGTAGTTTGGATCCGGTGGGGTCGAATTGGTACATCCATTTATTCATCAAATTCTGTTTTACGATTCATGGATCAAATACTAAAAGAGCAAATTGCCATTATTACCGGTGCCAGTAGTGGTATTGGTGCCGGGGTAGCTAAATCGCTGGCAGCTGCCGGAGCTACGGTTGTCGTAAACTATCCCGTCGAATCGGGCAAACCAGCCGCCGATGCAGTATTGAAAGAAATTATCGATGCGGGGGGAAATGGCATGGTAGCCCAGTGCGATGTAAGTCAGGAATCGCAGGTAATCAAGATGTTTGCCGATGTTGTAGCCGCTTATGGAACAGTCGATATTCTGATTAACAATGCTGGACTTCAACGAGATGCGAAGTTCGACGAAATGACGATCGATCAATGGAATACCGTAATTAACGTTAACCTGACGGGACAATTTTTATGTGCCCGCGAAGCCATTCGAGAATTCCTGCGCCGGGGACCGCGTCCGGAAGTGTCTGCTGCTACCGGAAAAATTATCTGCATGAGTTCTGTGCATGAGTTGATTCCCTAGGCTGGTCATGTCAATTATGCGACATCGAAAGGAGGCATTAAGATGCTGATGCAGTCGCTGGCGCAGGAGTACGGCGACCGTAAAATCCGAGTAAACAGCATTTGTCCAGGAGCCATTCAAACACCCATCAACCGCGCTGCCTGGGAAACTCCGCAAGCACTGAATAGCCTGATGACGCTGATTCCATACAATCGAATTGGTCAACCGCAAGACATCGGTAATCTCGCCGTTTTCCTTTCTTCTGATTTATCCGATTATATTACCGGCGCCAGCATCTTCATCGACGGTGGCATGACCGTATTTGAGGGATTTGCGACTGGAGGGTAAGTTATTAACGATGAGTGATGAGTTTGCTGACGCACTATAATAATTGTTAGCGTCAGTAAATTCATCACTCATCATTCATATCTCATCACTTAGTATTCATCCTTAACAATCATAAGTTGACTATCGAACAAGAACGTCTGGAAGATCCGGCTTGGCGTCAATGGGGGCCGTATGTCTCTGACCGACAGTGGGGTACGGTTCGGGAAGACTATAGCGCAAATGGTGATGCCTGGAACTATGTCACGCATGACATGGCACGCAGCTATACCTACCGTTGGGGAGAGGATGGGATTGCTGGAATATCGGACGATAGACAACAATTGTGTCTCGCACTAACGCTCTGGAATGGAAAAGACCCAATTCTGAAAGAACGCTATTTTGGCCTGACAAACGGGGAGGGAAATCACGGGGAGGATGTCAAGGAACTCTATTATTATATCGACAACACGCCGACGCATTCGTACCAGCGAATGCTCTATAAATATCCTCAGGCTGCGTATCCCTATCAGCAACTGATTGAAGAAAATCGCCAGCGTAGCCGACTAGATCCTGAGTTTGAACTCCTCGATACGGGTATTTTCGATGAGGATCGGTATTTCGATGTGTTTGTCGAATACGCCAAAGCGGGGCCAAAGGATATTCTGATGGCCATTACGGTGCACAACCGAGGGGCCGAAGCCGCTGAGTTGCACCTGCTGCCAACGCTCTGGTTTCGAAATACCTGGATTTTTGGTGATGATTCCGACGGTGTACCCAATTATCGGCCTTCTCTTGTTTTACAACCTGCCGGAACGGTATCCGTAGACGATTCAGATTTAGGTCGGTATGTGCTTCATGCGGAGGGTCAACCGGAATGGTTATTTTGTGATAATGAGACCAATATGATTCGTTTCTATAACATCCATACTGGATCGCAATACCCGAAAGATGGTATTCATAACCACGTTGTGTTCGGGGCACAGACCGTTAATCCAAAACATACAGGAACAAAAGCCGCAGCCCATTATCGGCTGGTCGTTGAGCCAAAAGATTCTATCCAAATCCGATTGCGATTAGAAGCTCCCGGCCCGCTTGGAGCGGAATTATTGACACCTTTCGTGGATTTTGAACAGATCTTGACGAAGCGAAAGGAGGAAGCTGACGAATTTTACGCCCATATTCAACCCGCTCAGGCAACTGCTGATGAGAAATTAGTGCAGCGGCAAGCCTTTGCTGGAATGTTGTGGAGCAAACAATACTATTATTACGACGTTTCCCGATGGTTAGCAGGGGACCAAAATAGCCCCCCTCCTCCGCCTGAGCGATTAAAAGGGCGTAATCACACCTGGCTGCAATTGATTAATGCTGGGGTAATTTCTATGCCCGATAAATGGGAGTATCCGTGGTATGCCGCCTGGGATTGGGCCTTTCATTGTGTGGCACTGTCGGTAATCGATCCCGGTTTTGCCAAACAGCAACTGATGCTGCTGACCAACGAGTGGTACATGCACCCGAATGGCCAATTGCCTGCGTATGAATGGAATTTCTCAGATGTGAATCCGCCGGTACAGGCCTGGGCTGCCTGGCGAATTTATCATCAGGAATTGGAGCGAAAACCGCCAGGAGAGGAAGATCGGACGTTTTTACGGGGAATCTTTCACAAACTGATGCTCAATTTCACCTGGTGGGTAAACCGAAAAGATGAAGTTGGCAATAATATTTTTGAGGGTGGATTTCTAGGACTGGACAACATTGGTGTTTTTGATCGGAATACGGTTTTCCCGGATGGCAGTCATCTCGAACAGGCAGACGGCACGAGTTGGATGGCTATGTACGCACTGAACATGATGCGGATCGCTCTTGAACTGGCTCGAAATGACTCTGTTTACGACGAACTCGCCACGAAATTCTTTGATCACTTTCTCTACATCGCCGGCGCCATTACAAACATTGGAAAAGACAATCTGGGACTTTGGGATGAAGGAGATGCGTTTTTTTACGATCAGCTCCGGATGAGCGATGGCAGTGTTGAGCGCATGCGCGTACGGACATTAGTTGGGCTTATTCCACTATTTGCTGTAGAGGTGTTGGATCACGAATTGTTAAAAGTAAATCCAGAATTTCTGCGTCGAATGAATTGGTTTCAGAGTCATCGGCCCGATTTATATAATCAGGTTTCCCGTTACACCGAAACGGGCATTGATGAAAAACGGCTTTTAAGTTTACTTCGCGGTTTTCGACTGAAATCGCTGGCGTCGAAAATGCTGGATGAGGCTGAATTTTTAAGCCCACACGGCATTCGGGCTGTATCCAAATATTACCGCGATCATCCTTACGAATTTACCTTAGACAACACCACGTTTCGCTTGACGTATACCCCTGCGGAAAGCGATAGTGGTATGTTTGGGGGAAACAGCAATTGGCGCGGACCCGTCTGGATGCCAACGAATTATCTGATTGTCGAAAGCCTGGAACGATTCTACGACTATTTCGGCGACAGTTTTACGGTTGAGTATCCAGTAGGATCAGGCCAGCAGGTTACGCTCAAAACGGTTGCGTGTGAGCTCACAAATCGATTGATAAGCCTGTTCACAACAGACGGAAATGGCAAACGGCCTGCGTTGGGGCAGCATCCCAAGTACCAGGATCCGAACTTCCGCGATTATGTGTTGTTCTATGAATATTTTGATGGCGATAACGGCCGGGGCGTAGGGGCCAGCCATCAAACTGGCTGGACAGGCTTAATCGCTGAACTAATCAACCGAAAATACGGTCCATTAGCCGAGTAGAGAGTATACTATTTATGAAGCCAACAGTTACAATAGAATATTGCCCGAAATGCGGGTGGCTGATGCGATCGGCCTGGATGGCACAGGAATTACTGACTACATTTACTGATGATGTATATGGTGTTTTATTACACCCCTCAGAATTCAGCGGTCGATTTTCGGTTCGTATAAATGAAGAGGTAATTTTCGACCGTAAAGTGGCTGGGCGTTTCCCCGACATTAAGGAATTAAAACAGCTCGTTCGGGATATCGTCAATCCAGAAAAAGATCTTGGTCACTCGGATCGAAAATAACAGACTTGGGTTACCTTTCTCGCTACATGAACAGCGTCTTTATCATTCCAATGTTAGGAGAAATTTCATGTTTAGCTATTAAGAGGCTTGAGATTCCTTCTAACGTCGGAAGGACAAAAACACGCAATTTCTGATTTATAACAAAAGGTCAAACTATTAGTCAACTAATCTCGACCGTTTTCCTAAAATAACACCAAGTGTAATCTGTACAGACGGATACCATTCCTGGCGAAAATGGGTCGTAGCACTCCGTTTACGTTGCCAATCCTGACCATCATTTGTCCAGTAAATGGCGTCCCAATAGGGCTGATTCTGAGTGATTTGTTGAGTAGAGAAAAGTTTGAACAAATACTGGCCGCCAACCGCTCCTGATAAAGTAATGCGGTTTAGAAAGGTCACTTTTCCACCGAATAGCAATTCGGGAGCCAGTGAAAAACTACCAGCTTTTAATGAGTCGGGAGAAATTGTATATCGGGAATCAGTAGAAAGCTGCAAGTTGGAGTAATCGACAACAGCGCGTGCAGATACAAATAATTTCAGATCGTTGCCAATACCTAAACCGGGTATATAATAGCGATAACCGATTGCCAACCGTGAATTGGTGAACCGATCCGTACGAGGAGGGTATAAGATGCCCAGATTACGCCCGGTATTGTCATGTCCGTTATAGCCCAATGAAAACGTCAGGCTTTGTTTCGTGTCCAGATAGTGTTCATAATGAACCAATTGATATCTTAGATTTAAAAGGCCAACGGGCGAAATAGAAATCTCCTGACGCTGACCGAATACAACTACAGTCGGAATGAAAATCAACAGAATCGAGACAAGCAGAAAAGGTTGTTTCATAAGTTGAGGGGCTTTAATGATGATGTGAACATGTAGATTTTAGCTTACTTAAGCAAAGAATTTTTGATTTTCAATTGTTAATCGATAGTGCGTTAAGCCAACGAATTATACTATGCCGTCTAAATTGCTTTGGGGATTCTGGCTAATCATAGGACTAAACGGTGTTACCTGCTTTGGACAGTCACAACCAAATCCGACGGATACCAGCTACGTGTTGAGCCTGCTGAAAAAAGGAGAAGCCATTGAAACACAGCAGGCGGAAAATGCCCTGAACTATTATCGGAAAGCCTACGCCTTCTCAAAAAAAATAGAGTTTACTAAAGGCTATTTTGAAAGTATCCGACTGCTTGCGTATCAACTGAACAATATGGGACGTCATGAAGAAGCCCGGACAATTGCGCAAAATGCTGTTCAAAAGGCCAAACAAGACACCTCGAAGCGCCACCTGGGACTGAGTTATTTTGCACTGGCCAACACCGCGCTGTTCATGGGCCGATATCAGGAGGCTATTCCAAATTACAAGCAGGCCGCCCGGTACATGCAATTAATAGGAAGTCTACGAAATGTGGCGGCTGTTAATCAGAATTTGGGATACATATACAGCAAACAGAAAATGTATCCGCAAGCGCTTGAGTATTACCGAAGAGCTTTAGCAATCGATACAACCTGGACACAAGATAAAGCCGACCGACGATCCATCGCTTCCGATTATTTTAACATGGGTGTCGTCTTCAGCGATCAGGGTAAACGTACCGAGACGATGGACTATTACCAGAAAGCCAAACGATGGATTGATCCGAAAAATGACCTGGATTTTATGATCAATCTGTACAACAATATAGGGTTTGAACACAGCCTGGATCAACGCTATGATTCGGCTTTGTATTATCGGAATGAAGCACTCCGATTCAGTCGGCAATTGGGGAATGCTCGCCATGAACTGCATATTTTGATGACAATAGCGCAGACCCGAAGCCAGATGAAGCAATATGAAGCGGCTAAAAAATTACTGGATGAATCGCACGCCATTGCAGAAAAAAATAAAGTTGGCTTAACGGAGTTTCGGAATATTTATCGCGAATATGCGATTGCTAATGAAGGACTTCATAATTATAAAGCCACAGCCGAGTGGCTCGATAAATACATCGGCGTCGATGATTCGCTCAATAATCAGCAAACAAAAGAATTGCTGGAAGATTATGAACTCCAGATCAAGCAAGCCGAAGCTCGCCAGAAACTAGCTGAAAAACAGCGCCAGATTGACCGGCTGGAACAGGAACATCAACGCAAGAATTTGTGGCTACTGATTGCGGGCTTGATTACGTTGAGTGTGGCAGGGGCATTGGCATTTGGTTATCTATACACGCGCCAACGTCAGCGTACGGCTGATAATGCGTTATTAATCGCTAAGCGAGAACGTGAGTTGGCAGTTGTGCAATCAGAATTGCAGGGGCAGCAGAAGGAGCGATTACGCATATCAAAAGAAATGCACGATGATTTAGGTGCGTCGTTGACGGCCATCGGTCTGCTCAGTGAAGTTGTGAAAACGCGTATGGGGCCAAACACAACCCCCGAAGTCGAGAAAATTTCGAGTATTTCAGCGGATATGGTCACGGCCATGAACGAAATCATCTGGTCGCTGAATACCAAAAACGACAGCCTGAACGGATTGATCGCCTATACACGAGCTTATGCCAGTGAATTTATCGACAATACATCGCTTATTCTGAAAACCGATGTAGAAGAATCGGCTCAGGAAATTGCTGTTCGGGGGGCTGATCGCCGAAACGTATTTTTGACGGTAAAAGAAGCATTGAATAATGCCGTCAAACACGCGCAGGCAACCCAGATTGCACTCACAATTCGCCCCGAAACCGATCAGCTGGTGATTGAAGTACGGGATAATGGGCGCGGATTTACACCAAATGAGAAAACATCGCTACGAAACGGACTCGGTAATATGCAGCAACGCATTGCCGAATCGGGGGGTAATTGTGAAATTTCTTCGTCATCGGCAGGTACTTGTGTGAAAATTACGTATCCATATCCGCCAATCGCAGTTAAGAAAATACTACAAACGTAGTATAGCATTCCATAGAAAAAACGGTCAATATTGCCGGATGAAAACCCCGATCACCGTCGCCATTGTCGAAGACAAAGAGCCTATCCGTCAATCGTTAGCCATTCTGGTCGACGGAGCCGATGGGTTCAGCTGTCAGGCTACGTTCGAAACCGCCGAAGCTGCACTCGACTATCTGCCGGGCCACTGTGTCGATATCGTGCTGATGGATATCGACTTACCAGGTATGAATGGGATTGATTGCGTTCGTCATCTGAAAGGGCTTTGCCCCAGTACGCAGTTTATGATGTGTACGATGTACGACGAGGACGAAACCGTTTTCGAAGCCCTGAAAGCAGGGGCTAATTCCTACATCCTAAAACGTAGTCCACCGCATAAACTCCTTGAAGCCATAAATGAGCTATACGAAGGAGGTGCGCCAATGAGCAGCACCATTGCGCGTAAAATTGCCGTTTCCTTTCACGTCAGTCCCACGGCCACCAGCGAACTCGACGTATTAACCCCCCGCGAACGTGAAATCCTCGACCGACTTGCCAAAGGGCACAGCCATAAAGAAGTGGCTAACGAACTATTTGTTAGCCCGACTACAGTTCGCAAGCACATCTTCAACATCTACGAAAAACTCCAGGTACACTCTAAGGTGGAGGCTGTTAATAAGTATCTGGGGAGGAAATGAATTTTGAATGAGTGAATGATAGAATAGTAGAATAGATTGACGCAAATAATTCACACATTCTATCATTCACTCATTCAAAATTGATCCTGAAAAATCATACAAATGTGGTATTGTCGGGCCTGATTTGAGCCGGTAGTTTTGCCTCAGTGATTGACGGAAATCACTCGAAAAACAGACAATATCATGAAAAAGCTACTTCTTTTCCTGCTCGTATCTGTGGCCTTTAGTGCCTGCAAAAAAGGTGAAAACGATATCAACCCACGGAAGCCAGCTCAGGCAGTTGAGGGGTCGTACAAGCTTACGTCATTTTATTACGCGGCAGGTTCCGATGAAATTGATCTCCCCCGAATGCCCTACACCCAGGGCGGCCAAACCATTTCGGGTACGGTTCGATTGACTTCCACTTCCGACGATAATGTTACCCTTACGCTGACGCTGAAAGTAACGGGACAGAAAGATTCCTCGATCGAGATCGACAATGTGGAGGTCCAGAAAAGCAGCGAAGCGTATGGACTTTACGTCGATGGCGAACTCGTTGCGGATGCCGATGGTAACAACATCATCTTCAATTTGTCGGAAACCGACGTACAATCTGGCGAGACATTAGCTTTAAAATTCAACGCATCAAAATAAACTCCTATGAAACGCTACGCACTTCTTAGCCTGTTTACGCTGTTGATAGTTTCCGGCGTACAAACAATGACTCACGCGCAGGGACGCAATCAGATTTTATTCATCGGAACACAGGCTGGCGTAGGCGTTGGCCGATATAATGGAACCGGTTTCCAGACGGGACTGGATTTTCGATACCAGCATCTATTAGGATCTAAATTTACGATCACGGCGAAAACAGGTGCGGAATTTTTTCTGGTCAAAGGGCGATATAAAGAGTATTATCGATACTATTTCGATACCGCTTCGGGTATTTCGATTCCAATAACGTTTGGTCCCCGTTTCTATATCGTTGATGGTTTGCACGTTGGATTGAATTTGGGTGTCGATATCGGGGTAAGTCAACTGGCTGCCACCTCATTCCGATTTGAACCAGGGGCAGGATACGCCATTCGACTGCCAAACCGGGATTATATAGATGTGGGCACGAGTTTCATTACGAGTTTCGGACAGGGGAGTGGCCTGTTTTCGTTCAATTTTGCCTATGGCGTGAACTTTGGTCGATAACTTCTGATCGTCGTGTTCAAGAATCCTGAATGGCTGGCCGTTCAGGATTCTTTTTTTGCCAACCGCCAACTATAAACTCTCGACTGCCTATTGTTCATGCATAGTCGCCAGCTGTTAACTGCTTCTATACCGTTGGTAAGGACCATCCTATTTTTGGTCAACTAAAAGCGGTAAAAATGGAAGAGTACTTTTCGCCTGATAATCGATTTAAGGTAAGTTTGGCTAGTAATGAAATACGAATGAGTCACTGGATTGATTCGCCCTATTTGACCCGTATAAGTGATGATGCAACCTTATTTACGCTAAATAGCTTGTGGTCTGCCTCCGATATCGATTGGCTCAATGCATCGACAGTCATGATGGAACTCAGATTATATCCAGGTTTATTATCCTGCACTGTCACGTTGGACATTGACCAGAATAAAGGAGAAGTGAGTGGTCAACCAGGTGCCTTTGTGGGGACACTTACACAGGTGCAGCACTGGATCAACAATCTCGAAAATCCATCTCTGAACTATAGATTCTGAGCAGTTTCATCCAGGCAACGGTTGGTCATCTATATTTACAGTAAATGACACAATTGACAGACAGAGTTAAGGGTATAGCACTGATGGCAGGCTTACTGGTAGCTATTTTGTCCTGCCAATCCAACGAAAAGCCCAAACAGATTTTGCCTGCTTTTTACCACTGGAAAGCTACGTATGATCCCTCCCCATCAGAGAAAGTACAGCTTGAAAGCGCCAACGTTAACAAACTTTATTTACACTTTTTTGACGTGGACTGGGACCCTAAAACCCGTCAACCCATTCCCAAAGCTCTGGTTCGATTCCGACAGAAACCGCTGGGAAATATTATCCCCGTAGTTTTTATCACCAACCGTACGCTCCTGAATTTAACGCCATCGGCCTTACCTGATTTAGCCAGACATATTACGGAGGCTATTCAGCAACTGGCTAAAAAACAGTCTATTAAATTTCAGGAAGTGCAGTTTGACTGCGACTGGAGTTTACAGACGCGCGATCGCTATTTTCAACTGCTAACACTATTAAAGGCTCAATTAAACTGCCCTCTTTCGGCAACAATTCGATTGCATCAGATTAAATACACGGATCAGACGGGAATTCCGCCAGTTAGTCGTGGTATGCTGATGCTTTACAATGTAGCGGATTGGAAACGAGCTGATACGCGCAACTCAATCTACGATGCCAAAATCGCTGATAGCTATCTATCGTATTTATCTACGTATCCATTGCCACTCGATCTGGTGATGCCACTCTTTCGCTGGACGGTCGTGTATCGAAACAATCGTTTCCTTACTTTCCTCAATAATGTAGATCGGTCTGCATTAGCTAAAACAAATTTCCTGTCGGCTCAATCAGATAGTTCCCGATTTATCGCCAGTCGGGATACGTCAGCCTTTGGTTTTTCCATTCGTCGGGGTGATTTGTTTCGGGCTGAGGCTGTATCGGCTTCGGTCTTGCTGACCGAAAAAAAGAAGGTACTCAATCAGATTAGTAACCCGTCGATTACATTTGCTTTATACCACCTCGATTCAATAGTTCTATCGTCCTATTCCCGTGAAACCATCCAAACCCTTCTCCGTCCGCTTCCGTAAAATAGCCTTTTCTGTAGCCATATTGCTTGGTTTTGCCTGTGGACCCTCGTTCGATCCGAATGAGTTTATGAGCTTTTTCCTGCCCGAATCGGCAAATACGCCCCAGAGCGATCGTCCATATATGTTCTCCCCGCAGTTTTATGCCGATTCGGAGTGGGATGTTATGGATGAAGAAGATACAATTGTAGTCGATGAAAATGTTCGTGCATGGGCAAAATATACGGGTGGGGATATATCGGAAACTGTTGTCAGCCAGGCAGTTTATGGAGAAAAACCTGATGCTGTCGGCAAATTAACATCGGCATTGAAGCCTACGAAAACAGCCGCTATTGATTATCTGAAATTTGCCTGGACCGTCGATGATGGTCAGTCTAATCCGTGGTCGGCGGATGCTGCACCGATTGATAGCACAAGGCTTCCACAATTAATTAATGACGCAAAAAATGCTTATCAAACCACCAGCGATGCTTTTTTGAAAGAGCGATATGCGTTTCAAACGGTCAAGTTAGCCAGTGAACTGGGCGATTATAAACAGGCCCAAAAGCTTTATGACCAGTTGGTAAATCCACTGTCCAGTAAGTCGTTCATCAGCGATTGGGCGTTGTGCCGACGGGCAGGCGCTTCACTATCGTTGGGCGATACGGCACTGGCTATTTATGAATTTGCGCAGGTATTTGATCGTTGTCCATCGCGACGAATTGCGGCCGAAAACAGCTTACGCAAGTATGGTATCAAGTTTCATGATGAATCCCTACAATACGCAAAGACCGACAAGGAACGTGCGGCTGTGTATGCGCTTTGCGCGATTCAACCAGGTCAAGATGGGCTGGATTTATTGAAAGCGTTGGTGCATTTATCGCCTAAAAACCCACTTGTCGAACTGGTGATGGCGCGCGAAATCAACCGGAATGAATACTATTTTTTTACTCCTTCCGAGAATTATTATAATGATGGAACAATGTCGACAATGGATTCATCGGGGTTTGTTGGGCGGAAAGCTGAAGCCCTGACTTATTTTGATAAACTGCGGGAGTTCGCTATTCAATCGGCTGAGAATAAGGAGCTTGGTGATGGCGCATTCTGGTATACGGCGGGTGCATACCTCGATTACATTGGCAAAGACTACGAGACGGCTCAAAAACATCTGGATCAGGCATCTCAGTTACCTACCAAGAATCCGAATCTAAAAAAACAGATTGCCGTACAGCGGATGTTGTTATTAGCTGCACAAACAGACAAGATTACGCCAGAGGTTGAAAATAAGCTGATTGGGTATCTGGAAGAGTTTGATACCACCGGAAACTTTCGACTGAATAATGCCTTCGTCGCTACCTGTAAACAGTTTGCTGATCTGTATCAGGAAAAAACGGCATCGAAAGGTGGGTGGTTGTCCGGGTGTAGCCGGTCGAAAACACCCGAAGTTGAGGGACCGAATTTAGCCAAAGCGTATTTACTGACGATGCTTACAACGCAAGGCGGAGAAAACGGATATTTTGCAAGTGTCGCCGATCCCAATACGATTCAGGATACGCTCGCGCCGGTGGTAGTCCAGCAAACAATTGCCTACGCGACGCAAACCAATCCAACAGATTTCGACAAACGATTGCTGAAACTTTCCGGCTTAACCAATGATTACCTGAATCTGCTCTTTGGCCGTCGATTAATGTCGGAACATCGCTATGCGGAAGCCGCCGACGCCTTTGCCAAGGTCGATCCTAAAACTTGGGAGAACGAAAATTTTTCCATGTTTTTCGGAAAAAATCCATTTGCAGTAAAAATGCCTCAGTTGTCGGCATCGGCTCAGCAGGTGGAGGACAATCCGGATGCGACAAAAAAAACAAAGCATATGGCGGGAGCCGTAAACTTTCCGGCTGAGCCAGAAGAGAATCCGTATACCCCACTCACGTTTGCAAAACGAATGGCCGAACTGGAGCAGCAGGCTAAAACGGCTTCGGGCGATAAAGCGGCTGAGTTATATTATCAGTTAGGCTGCGGTGCCTGGAATTTAAGCTGGTACGGCAATGCGTGGCTCATACAAAGGGCGTATTGGAGTGGTGCTGAGCCAATTCTGTATGATCTGCCCACTGATCCAACCGAAAAGCAAAAGCGATTCGAGGCCCTGGCGAATACGGACTATTACACAACAACCTACGCTCGTTCTTACTTTGAAAAGTCTGCAAAAGCGGCTAAAACCCAATCAATCGCCGACCGATCGGCCTACATGGCGGCTCGTTGTGAAGAGAATGCTTTCAATCTGCAAAAATCAATCGAGCAGACACGCAATGGGTATGTGTACGATGAAGATTCAACTTTCGTAAAGAAGATGCAAGCGTTACGAAAGTCGAAGTATAGTCAGTTCTTCAATGAGTATGTCAATAATCACACACGTACTATGTTCCATCAGGAAATGATTCGTGAGTGCGCTATGTACAATGATTTTCTATTGTTTGGCGAAGAAACAAAGAAGTAGAAAGCAATCATTTTTGTCATTATGAACGCAGGGGAAAGCCTATTTTTATAACCGGGCTTTGGGTAAATCATCAATTGTGAAAGGAGATGAACCATTAAATGCGCAGGAAAACATACTCAGGTGAGAATTTCGACGGAATCGCTCCGTTTTACGACGCACTGGCTTGGGTTGTTTTTGGTCAAAAATTGCAACGAGCGCAACTTGTCTGGCTGGATCGAATTTCGGCTAATGTGTCTATCCTTATTGTTGGGGGCGGAACGGGTTGGCTACTTGAACAGGTCTTAAGTCGCTGTCGGCCAAAGCGAGTTGTTTATCTCGAAACATCATCTCAAATGATTGCTCAGGCCAGTAAACGACTACTGAACCAGAGAATCACAGGTTCAGTAGATTTTCGAAGGGGTGATTGGGGTACTTTAATGCCTGACGAACATTTTGATGTCATACTAACCCCCTTCGTTCTCGATTTATATGAAGAAGAAACCCTAACAACAGCGTTTATACCACCGCTTCGGAACGCATTAAAAGAAAACGGTTTATGGATTATCACAGACTTTGTACAGACGAACAGCTGGCGTCAAAAGGCGGTCCTTTGGGTGATGATTCGCTTTTTCAGATTTGTTTCTTCAATCGAAGCGAAGGAATTAGCTGACTGGCAGCAGTGTATGAAGCAAGCCGGATTTGTATTAAAACAACAAAGTCAGCAGGTAGGAGGGATGGTCTCTGCTGAAATTTGGGAAAAGGAAGTTTAACCTGACTATTTCTGAAGTCGATTGTATTTTTTGAGTATTGTCTGGAGTCGGTCGTGGGGGAGGGCGTACACTTTATTGTTATTGATCCCTTCCATCGTTTCGGCCGCTACCAGCGCATTGATGATCGCTTCCTCTGTCGCTTCAACAGTAGCTTTAAATAGTGGGTCAAGGCTGGATTTGTCAATTGCTTGATAGCGAGTTATTTTCGTCGCCTGATCGGATTCTGGGGCTTGTGTTGAAAATGCCATGAAAATATCGCCCGAACTGTTCGTACCATACGTTCCTGTGCGAGCAATGCCCAGCGTAACTCGCCTGGCTACTAGATTTAGTTGGGCTGAAACCAGCGGTGCGTCTGTACCTACAATGGCGATAATCGACCCATCTTTTTCGTTCATGATAGGCATTATATCCGTAATTTCCTGACCCACGGGTAATCCACCAATCAACAAATCAGGTCGTCTCCCAAAATTTGCCTGGACTAAAACGCCAACTGTATAGGTCTGATTTCCAATGGAAATGATACGGGAAGCAGTTCCTGTACCGCCTTTAAAGGCGTAGCAAACCATACCTGTACCACCGCCTACATTTCCTTCCTGAATTGCCCCGGAAGCAGCCCCGTCCAGCGCTTTTACGACATGCTCTTTCTGAATGTGCAAGCCGTTAATATCGTTCAGAACACCATCCCAGGTTTCACCAACGACAGGTAACCCAAACGCGAAATCGAGTGGATTTTTTGACGCAAATTTCTGGTAGCACCAAGCACCGATGGCATCGCGAACGACTCCGACGCTATTCGTATTGGTAATGCCAATCGGTCCGAAACCTACTCCATAATCGTGGATAGCTGGAATACCCGTCAGTTCGCCATCTCCGTTGAAAATGAAGTAGCCAGCCGGATAACTTTTCGCCGTTTTCCCCGTCGGCATCACGACCGTGACTCCTGTTCGAATAGGCCCAACGCCAACTTTCCACGCACCTGCCCCTTCTATTCTCGTTGTATAGCCAACCAATACACCCGGTACATCGGTAATCGCGTTAAATTTTCCAGGTTTGCCATTGAAAGGAATGCCAAGATCGCGTCCTCTTGGTTTAGGTGTCGATTGTGCCATAAGAGCAGTCGATATACAGATCAGGAACAAGCACACCGAATTGCGCATTGTTATAACTTGTTTAAAAGCCTGATTAAGGCCGGTATCTTACGAATATCATACCATTCTTCGCTGCCCAGATTCAGCCACTGCCCATCCCGTTTGGGTCGTTTTAACTGCGCATCATCAGCCGAAAAATCGTGCTTGTATACCTGACTCATTACCTGCTGAAGTGTCGACCAGGGCAGTGTTCGGTTTTTCTCTCGCTGGTTTTGTATTTGCCGAACGATTACATTCCTTTCCGCGAATGAAGCGGTCAAATGTAGTTCTATATCTCCCTGACTATTGTTTGAGTCCAGGTAAATCAGCTCGAATGGTCGCTCCCGATGGGTTGCTTCGTAAGCTGCCTGCATAAGCTCCTGCACCAGATATTGCCAAAGATCAGCGTTGGCAGGTGTCCCTGTTTTGCTTCCTTTGTCATCCGACTCAATGCTCATTTCCCAAAAATCATCATCTTCACCAAGGCTCTCTTCGTCAATTAATTGTAGTCTGGTTTTTGACAGTAAATTGGCGAAACTTTCCAGCCAGGCTTTAGGCAATTTGCCCGACCAGGTGAAATCATCATCCCGTGTGTATCCTTCCGCAATTAATTCATCGTCGTCGATATCCTCCCGATCAGGATAGGTAATAGCGAGTTCGACTTGTAATGCATTCGTACCGATCGGGTGGGCTGTAAGTGTGTAAAAATAAGCGTATGGTGCCGGTAGGGAACGGGCCGTCTGGTAGCGAATGTGAAGCGTTTTAAACATACTGTTGTAAGAAATCAGCTATATGGCTGAACTATAAGCGGCTGCTGTTGCCCGACGGTCGATTTTACCTGTAGCCGTTTCGACAAAGGTAGGAACAATAAAAACATCTTTGGGGGCAGCGTACGGTCCGATCCGTTCCCGGACTGCTTTCTGAACGGCTTGCCATGCAGTTGAAAAACGTCTATTATCAACAGAATCCGATGCCTCAACAAAGGCCGTAACGCGCTGGCCAAATTGCTCGTCAGCCAGCCCAACAACCAGAATACGATACGAGAATCCGTAGTTACTCAACTCTTTACTAATCAGTGATTCGATCGGTTCTGGCTGTAGCTTCACTCCGCCTGTATTGATGATGTTGTCAGCCCGGCCAAGTAATCGAAAATGCCGATCGTCCTGCAAATCAACTACATCATTCGTTTGGACAGGTTCAAAATTGGTAGCTGCTGAAATGATATGCAGACAACCTCGTTCGTCGGTGCCCAGTTGAACGCCATTGAGCGCCGTATAGGAATCTGTTTTAGTCTGTCCATTTAGTTGCCGAAGCGCAATGTGAGAAACCGTTTCGGTCATGCCGTAGGTGGCATAAACAGGGGCTGTAATTATCTGTAAAGCTTGCTCCAACACTGGACTCGTAGCCGCTCCACCAACAAGAATTGCCCGCATACGATTCAGGATTGGCAGTTTATCGGGGGATGTTTCTAAAATCGTCTGAAGTTGCAAAGGCACGAATGCAGTGAAGGCAAATCGAGTTTTGTCGACTTCGAACTGAGCTAATGGATTACTTGTCGGTTCGATGATCGTCATCGGCAAACCGAGTTCTAATCCACGCACCAGCATCATGATACCTGCCACGTAGCGTATGTTGAGACAAACTAGAGCCGCATCGCCAGTCTGAAGCCCAAGTGTCTGACCAGTTAATTGCGCACTGGCCTGCATCTGCGAGCGTGTCAATCGAATGGGCTTCGGCGTCCCCGTCGACCCCGATGTATGAAGCATAAATACAGTCTGACCACTTAACCAGTCAATGCAAAAGGTTAATGCTTCCGCTTCGTACGGCGTTTTTGGGTCGGGCCAACTATCAGGATCAACGGGATCGATAATCATACAGTAATCAATTATGTACCCTCACTGTACCCGCTGGCAAATTTGCCTCAACAACGTATTTGGTAAGTGGAGTAGTGGCTGGACCTGAAACGATTTTGCCAGTCGTGTCGAATCGAGACAGATCAAGTGGGCAGTAAAATTCGCCGGAAGCCGATTTAAAAACTAACAATGTGTTGTCCTGCGTACACTTGGCCGCTACGGCTATAAATTGGCCATCTTTCGTTTGGGCGACAATAATGTTATTCGTCACAATATAACCGCCTTTCACCGTTAAATTTTCGTTGGCTTTTGCGTCTAGTTGGAGAGTAAAGTCAATTGTGGGAATTTTATCCGGTGATAATTCCTCGGTAGTATGCCCTGCACAGGCTGTACTGGCATCTGTCAACAAAATGGTACCGATGCTGATTCCAACAAGGCGAAAGAAGTCCTGACGCGACATTGTTGAGCCATCTGATGGGCGCGTGGTAGTTTCCATAAGGTTTTCGCGTATTTTTGTGGCATCACACCAATTCATACGGTGTAAAGATGCGTTATTTTTTGTCATTCAACGACAGCGAACCGGATGTTCGCCGGGCGGTATCCCAAATTAACAACTATGGAAGAAGCGAAAGTATTCATTAATCCGATTTCGCCGGATAAAGTGGCCGAATCGCCAGGTCTGCTCGCCTATGCACACACGGCCGGCGGGGCAGTCATTCGCCCCGAAGACAAAGGTAAAATCACAGGCCGGGCGGTGGCCGCCATGCGTGAGCAAACCGATATGCAACTGAGCCAGTTGTATAAACAAATGCAGTTGCTGGCCGAACAGGCTACGGCTATCCGTCATCGTGTCGAGGTGTCGGAGCGTATTTACTCCGCTCACATGAGTTTTGAGCCAGTGGTTGGGCACACCTACTATTTTTACCAGCGAAAGAACGGCACCGATTTATTATCAATGGTCGGTCCCCACGAATGGGGGCGCAAATTCCCATTTGAGCGCTGTTTAGCGACTGTCCGCATGATGGCCGACCATACGTGGGATGTTGAATATCATGAAACCAATTATGAAGCGATGAGTGATAAATGATAAACGATGAGCTTGCTGACGCACTACGTAAATGCCAGCGTCAGTAAACTTATCGTTTATCACTCATCGCTTATCACTTATTACTAACTATGCAAAGCAATTACCCCTGGGAAACGATTAAGGAATACAAGGAAATTCTGTTCGGCTATTATGACGGAATTGCTAAAATTAGTATTAGCCGACCACATAAACGGAATGCATTTACACCCTTAACTGTCAAGGAAATGTCGGAAGCGATGGAGCTGGCCCGGCAGGATGAACGGATCGGTGTAATTATTCTGACAGGTGAAGGTGGAGAGGCCTTCTGTTCCGGTGGTGATCAATCGATTCGTGGCCATGGCGGCTATGTAGGTGAAGATCAGGTGCCGCGTCTGAATGTGCTGGATTTACAAATGCAGATCCGACGTATTCCAAAACCTGTTATTGCCATGGTCGCTGGTTATGCGATTGGCGGTGGACACGTGTTACACGTTGTGTGTGATTTGACGATTGCGGCCGAAAATGCTCGTTTTGGTCAGACTGGTCCGAAAGTGGGTTCGTTCGATGGCGGATTTGGTTCGTCGTATCTGGCGCGGATTGTGGGTCAGAAAAAAGCCCGTGAAATCTGGTTCCTCTGCGATCAGTATGATGCAAAAGAGGCATTAGATATGGGTCTGGTTAATAAAGTTGTCCCATTGGATCAACTGGAAGAAGTTACGATTAGCTGGTGCCGTAAAATTCTTGAGAAGAGTCCAATTGCTATTCGAATGCTCAAAGCATCATTCAATGCTGAACTTGATGGACAGGCGGGTATTCAGCAATTGGCGGGCGACGCTACACTATTGTATTATCTGTCGGAAGAGGCCAAGGAAGGCAAAAATGCCTTTATGGAAAAGCGTAAACCGGATTTTAGCAAATTCCCGAAGTTTCCGTAATCGGGTAAAACAATAAATTGAACGCGGGTTTTAATGATAATTATGATTAGTGCCTATTATAAAAAATCATTAAAATCCGCGTTTCATACATGATTACTGGTAGTAAAGTGATGGCGTAAAAGGCTTTGTAGTGTACTCAACAGTCCCCCATGCGCGCTATTCCATTACAGATACTAGTTTTAATTCTACTCCTCGCGGGCATATCTGCCTGCATTGATCCTGATAATTCCAGCCCCGTCGGTACAATTGACTTGCTTGTTGTAGATGGTACTGTTACTAACCTGGCTGAGGCACAGGTAATTAAGCTTAAACGAGCGTTTACAGATCGGTTGACGGGTCAATTCAGCACGAATCCCATCACGAAAGCCATGGTGGAAGTAGTTATGGATTCATCGCAGGTGATTCCCTGTCACGAGACCATTGATGGGAGTTATCAGTTGCCGAATGATTTCAAAGGACAGGTGGGGCATGTGTATCAACTTCGATTTACGCTTACCGATGGAACTCGTTACGAATCTACACAGCAGATAATGCTTGATGTTCCTCCTATAACGCAAGTTCGCGCCAAGTTTAATCCAACCAGTTTATCGGCACAGCAGCTAAAGGGGTATCGGGCGGCTCACGACATCTTTATTGATACGCAGGACCCGGCGGCAACGCATAATTATTACCGTTGGGAGTGGAAACTTTGGGAACGTCAGGCGTGGTGTCATACCTGTCGGCAGGGTGTATATGCGGTCAATAAAGTACTGCCGGGTGTGTATAAGGATCGTGATTATTTTGTAACGGGTAACGAACTTAATGAAGATTGTTTTAGTCCATCGCCGGGTAAAGCAGGCGAAGAAGCTCCTGAAGTTCCCGGCGGAGATTGGCTGTATGATTATCGTTGCCGAACACCTTGCTGGCAGATCATTTACGGATATGATATTCAAGTTTTTGACGATCAGTATATCAATGGTGGATTGCTTAGCTTACAACGGGTCGCGCAAGTACCGTTTTATGATTCCGGTCCGGGGTTAGTCGATATTCGCCAGAGTTCGCTGGCGCCTGACGCTTACCGATACTTTAAACTCTTTCAGGAACAGACTCAACATTCGGGTGGTCTGGCCGACACACCTCCAACAGCTTTAGTCGGAAATATTCGTCAGGTTGGGCAATCGAGGGTGCGCGTAGTAGGTTATTTTACCGCGTCCGCCGTTTCGCTGGTTCATTACTGGCTGGATCGCAAGGATACGCAGGGCGTTGTGGCTTATGGAGCAACCGGACCTGTTGATACTACACGTGCGACTGGTTCGTATAATGAAGCTGGAGATGCGCTCTTTTATGCGATCAATTCTCGCCAACCGATTCCAGAACCTTCACCACCTTATATTGGCGAGCGTGCAAAAGCCAAAGTCCGGCTCTGGCCTAATGCTGACCGGCCACCGTTAGCGCCCTGCTTGCAAACCGATAACCAAACACCGTTTAAGCCAGAAGGGTGGAGGGATTAAACGATGTTTGGTTGGCTTAATCAATCAATCGGAATATACGATTCCAGCGGATTTTGTGCCAGATATCAGCCGGAACGGGATCAACAGACAGCCATACGAAAACCGCTTTCCCGATGATGTGATCTTCGGGCACAAACCCCCAGTAACGCGAATCCTCGGAGTTATGACGATTATCGCCCATCATGAAATAATAGCCTTGTTTAAAGGTGTATGACTGAATAGACTTTCCGTTTATCTGAATCGAAGTTGGGCTTATAACCACATTCTCATTTCCTTCATAACGCTCAATGACAGGCCCGTATGTCGCAATCGTTTGGCTATTGATAGGAATAGTCATGCCCTGTTTGGGAATTGTCAATGGTCCGTAATTGTCTTTGTTCCAGGCGAAAGCAGAGCTGCCATAAATGCCCTGTTCGGTCTGCCCTGCGGGTTCCGTCTGTGATTCAATGCCTTTGACCCAGTCAAATGCTTTGAATTTGGCAATTACATCTTTGGTCGTATTCACTCGATAGCCAACTAACCTGTATGTTTTTGTGGTATCGTTATACTGCGCCAGTGGTTGCCAGTTGATGAACGGCCCTTCTGCCGATTTATAATCGTTTACAATATCGAATTTGCGAAAGAACCGTTCGTCTAGTTCTTCGGTAGTCTTGACAAAATAGGTGGTTTGGGCCCGATCAGGTGTTGGAAATACTTTCCCGTTGATAGACACCTCTTCCTGATGAATTTCGACGATGTCGCCAGGAATGCCAATGCATCGTTTGATAAAATCGGTCTTTAGGTCGGTTGGATAATCTGGTTCTCCCGGTTTTAAAGGCGGATAATTAAAGACGACCACATCCCCATTTTTCACTGTCGTAAAACCCGGTAATCGATAGACAGGCAGCTGGATAGCCGTGCTGTAGGAAGGAATATTCGTTCCCCAGATTTTCTGATGGGTCAGTGGTACCTGAAGAGGAGTTTTGGGAGTTCTGATTCCATAATGCAGCTTGCTGACAAATAAATAATCGCCCACCATCAAGTCGCTTTCCATTGAGGGCGTCGGAATGGCAAACGCTTCAAAGGTCAAAAATCGAATGAGCGTTGCGGCTATGACAGCAAATAGTATGGAGTCGAGCCATTCCCGTAGGGGAGATTTTTTAGGCTTTGGCGTAGTTGGTGATTTCTTGCCGAACATGGATCGAATAACGGTTTACGAATACGATTGTAATTGAGTATAAGGCTGATCATCAGGTGATTGTTAAACATTGAGGTCAGATTATACACTGAGCGGTAGAAATATAGACGCCAGTAAAATCCAATGGAATGTATTTTACATGGATGGTGGATTTGGCTATAGGGAAGGGATACTAACTAATGCGGCCCCAGTTACTATCGGTTTGTTTGATGCCATCCAGATGATTTCGGATGGGCGCATGTTGGGGAAGTACGAGTTCAGGGTCTTCGTTTAGAATGGCTTGAGCCGAATCGCGGGCGGCAGCTAGAATCGGGCCATCTTTCGCTAAATCGGCAATCATCAGATCCATGACACCACTTTGCTGCGTACCAGACAGATCACCAGGACCGCGTAGTTGTAGATCGACGTCCGCAATTTCGAAGCCATTATTAGTACGTACCATCGTCTCGAGCCGGGTACGTGTATCAGTGCTGAGTTTGTAGCCCGTCATCATTACGCAGTACGATTGATCAGCTCCCCGGCCAACGCGTCCGCGCAGCTGATGCAATTGCGACAGGCCAAATCGTTCGGCACTTTCGATGACCATAACACTCGCATTCGGTACATTTACACCTACTTCAATTACGGTAGTCGCAACCAGAATCTGTGTTTCGTTTTTAAGAAACCGCTTCATCTCGTCGTCTTTTTCGTAAGGGAGCATCTTCCCGTGCAAAATCCCGATCTCATACTTCGGACGAGGAAATGCTCGTTGCATACTTTCGTACCCGTCCATTAAATCTTTGTAATCCAGCTTTTCAGATTCTTCGATCAACGGATAAACGACGTACACTTGCCGACCCAGTTCGATTTGCTGGCGAATGAAGCCAAACACTTCCGAACGATGCTTATCGTACTTATGCACCGTTTTGATTGGTTTTCGACCCTTAGGTAACTCGTCAATGACCGATACATCGAGATTGCCGTAAAGTGTCATGGCTAACGTTCGTGGGATGGGCGTTGCGGTCATGACCAGAATATGGGGCGGAACGACTTCGTTTTTACGCCACAATTTGGCTCGTTGCGCTACACCAAAACGATGTTGTTCATCGATGATACAGAGGCCAAGATTTTTGTATTGTACGACATCTTCAAGCAGGGCATGCGTACCGACCAGAATATGCATTTTCCCCGATTGCAATTCTTCATGAAGAACCAGTCGGCGTTTTTTATTCGTGGAGCCGGTTAAAATGCCCAGATTCAGGCCCATCGCATCGGCAAAGGGTTTGAGGCCGTTGTAGTGCTGGTCGGCCAGAATTTCGGTTGGCGCCATCAAACAAGCTTGTGCGCCATTGCCAATAGCCATCAGACAGGCAATAAACGCAACAATCGTTTTGCCGCTTCCTACGTCCCCCTGCAAGAGTCGGTTCATCTGTTTGCCCGTCAGGAAATCAGCGTAAATTTCTTTAATCACTCGCTGCTGCGCCAGTGTCAATTCAAAGGGAAGCAGCTCGTTGTAAAAATGCTTCATCAGCGAAGTATCCCGGAAAATTTGCCCCGGAAACTCCTCTTTCTGAATGAGCTTGTTTTTGATTAGTCGGAGTTGATTGTAGAACAGCTCCTCGAATTTCAATCGCCGTTGCGCCTGTTTGAGCCAGGCCTGATTTTGTGGCAAATGGATATTCCACATCGCTTCTCGCTTACCGATCAGTCGAAACTGTTGGATCAGCGAATCGGGTAGCGTTTCACGAATATGTGGCCACGATTGTTCCAGCAGCATTCGCATCACTTTGCCAATGGCTTTGCTATCCATGTGGCGTTTGCGAAGTTTTTCAGTCAGGTTATAGACCGGAAAAAAACCAGCTTCATGTTCGGTGCTTGTTGCGGTGTTTTCCAGTTCGGGGTGAATAATACTGAACTGACCGTTAAACGATTGCGGCTTGCCGTAGGCTATGTATTCGCCGTCTCGCCGGAGGATTTTTTCGATGTAGGTTATCCCCTGAAACCAAACCAGGCTCATCGTACCTGTTCCATCCTGAAAATTGGCCACTAAGCGTTTTTTGGGGCCTTCTCCTTCCATGTACCAGTCGCGGAGCCGACCACGAACTTGTGCAGAGGGCATGGAGTCCATCAACTCACTGATCGTGTAATAACGGGTTCGGTCGTCGTAGCGAAAAGGGTAGTATTGAATCAGGTCGCCGTAGCTGAACAGGTTTAACTCTTTGTTGAGCAATTCTGTCCGTTGAGGGCCTAATCCCTTGAGATAAAGGAGAGGTGTATCGAAAAAAGCAACTCGTTCGGTCATAGCAGACCCAGTAAAAGCCGGTTTATGGGCTAAAATGGCCCGGTCTGGATTGACCAAAAATAAGCATTTCTGATGAAATAGTGAATAAATTGACAGCCGCCAGTAATCCTAGGTGGAATAAGGGGTAACTACCAAACGAACAGTTTGAATACAACTGTCCAACAGGCCACCGAGAAAAGAAGCATACCCAAACTGATGCCCGCGCTGATAACATTACGATTCGTCATGCCCTGTCTTATTCAATTAGCGTGCCAGTTTTCGATCTGGCTTATCTACTTTATACGAGCAGGCTATTGAAAAGTAACGGTCTTAAGAGAAATCGTTTCATTTAACCGATAGGACGCTGATTGTCAAAGGGCATGAAATCAGCGTCCTATAAGAGATCAGTTCGCCGTTAATTTCACCACGATGCCTGGACCATAATACAGTAGATAATAGGTATCTCCGAAAGGTGTACTCAAATGAATATCTACAGGCGTAATAGCGGGTGAGAACAACGTTGCGCTTGGATCGTCGCCATTCGCAATGCGTCCGGGAGGAGTAAATCCAAATTCGGTCACCAGCAGTTTGCCGCTGGGGGAAAAGATTAAATCGGTAAGGCCTGAGAAACCGGATTTGTATACCGAAGGACTAAGCGGTGGGGTGCCAGCGCCACTTACCTGATATATTTTGGCGATACCCGGAGGAAATGGAAACCCATACAGTGTACTGACAAAGAAGTTCGACCCATCAAAGACAATCCCACTTGGTACAGCATCAATCGTTGGAGGGCCCATTGCCGGATTCGCTACTGTACCCGGATACGTTGGATTAGGTACGTCTGGGAAAACGGCGAAAATGCTCAATGCACCAGATGTTTTATCCCGACGAATAATGGCGTTGGCTCCAGCGTCGACAATAAACAGATCGCCATTCGGACCAAATGTGAGGTTATACGGGTTCGAATCTTTCGGATCTGGCGCGTTTGGATGGGCATTTCGCACAAACGTGCCAATATCAAACCCAGTAAGTGTACTGGCTGCGATTGGTGAACTGACCCCAGGCACAAAGCCCGAAATATCAACGATGTATAGTTTCTCCTCAACGCCGTGCAGGATATAGAGTTTTCCTTCTTTATAAACGAGATGATTTAATCCTTCGGGAGAGTTTTCAGGACTAATCGCTGAGACAAAACCAGTAATTGCCGGATAAACCGTTCCGGTGGGTGTAATAACCGAAACTTGCCCATTGTTGACGGTGCCACTGCCCGCTTCCGTAACCCAAACATTGCCTTTTGGGTCATCGGTTAGGCCGATTGGCGAGCGAAGGCCAGTAGCAAAAGGTGGTCCCTGAGCAGCTGAAAAGGAAGTTGGCGTGGGGATGCGGTGATCCTGTACCATACAACCTATAACAGTTAAAAGAAGGCTGACGACGACTAGTAAAGTCAGCAAATAAGGAGAGGAGGTGTTTTTCATCGAGATGTAAAATTGGTTAAATAGGGCTTTATGTATTAGTAAATTGGATTTTTAAGAGGAGTATTATAGATCAGTTAAATAGGTTAATAAAGCTAGGCTAAAAGCTACACAGAGAGTTAGAAATCTGGATGGATAACTTAGTAACTGGAGCGCAAATTTATTATTGGGTCCAGGCTCGGTCAGATAAGTTGTCGGTTTTACCCGGTTTATCGGGAGGGGGAAATAAAAACTATTTTATCGAATGTGGGTTACTTCTGCAAACAGCCTCGAATGAATAATGGATAAGAAACTGACAACGAGCCTGGGAATCGCACTAGGCACTTCACTATTGGCCGCTGCTGGCTACGGGATTTATAAATTCATCAGTAATAAACGCGCAAAGACAAAGCTAAAAGAAGGGGGCACTTCGCCAGGTAGTGGCTACGTAAATGGCTTTATTGGGAATAGCCTTGTGAAAAGTAATAGCCTTTACGGCAATAGCGCCTTAACGCGTAGTAACGGAATGTATGAGAACGCACTTCTTGAAACAGCGTAACTAATTCAATTTGTTAAAGGAATACCATCTTAAGCCTATCAACTAGTCATTTTATGCCGAAGTTGATAGGCTTTCGTTATATAGTAGATATAGAAATAAGGCAGAAATAAAAAATCTTTCAGGTTCTTACTTACCTTTTTTAGTACAGGTATATATAGTTAAAAATGTCGAATTTGTATACTTATTTAACTATTCTTTATGGAAAACAATTTTGCCGCCTGCGTGAGTTTTATTGCTCTTTTTAATCATTTTCTCTCTTATTCAGACAAAAACACGAATTACTGATAATGCAGGGTATGACTTTGGTAGTTCAATACAAACGTTTCAATATGATAATAAGCCAAATCCCTATTATGGATTAATTGTAGGCGAGCCTGAAATTAGAACCTTTAGCAAAAATAACGTTTTGGTTAATAGCTATTTATACAGTTATGATGCGAATGGTTTACTAACGAAAATTAATTCTGCCTTTGATGGAAGCCTGATACAAACTCTGGAATATGAAGCTTATTGAATGCTGACTAGTATTCGCCATAAATGCTGATAGCAACTTAAATCACAGTTCCGCCATCGGCATAAAACAAACTTCCAGTGCTATACGATGAAGCATCAGAGGCTAGAAATAGGGCGAGGGGGCTGATTTCGTCGGTGGTGCCCATTCGAGCAATAGGTATATGTTTAGTGAAGCGGGATAGAACGCTTTCATCTTGCCAAAGCGCCTGACTGAATTTGGTTTTTATCAGACCGGGGCAAATTGCGTTAACCCGAATACCATCCGTCCCCCATTCTTTTGCTAGTACTTTCGTAAGCATGTTTAGGGAAGCTTTGCTGACACTGTAAATACCTAAGCCTGGGTCGGGAGTATGGCCAGCAATACTGCTGAGCATAATAATACTCCCACCTCCCCGTGTTTTCATACTTGGATAACAGAGTTTACTTAACTCAAACGGCGCTTTAACATTTGCCTGCATAATCTTGTCGAAAGCCAGTCCGTCGCAATCAAGAGAAGGACCGAAAACAGGATTGGAGGCCGCGTTATTGACCAGAATATCGATGCCACCATAGGTTTCAATGGTTTTATCGACAAGCTGTTTAAGTTGTTCTAAATCGCCAACGTGTGCAGCGATGCCTGTTGCTTCACCACCCTCGGCTCGTATGTCATTAGCTAATGCGTCGCAGGCATCCTGTTTACGACTACTAATCACCACGTTAGCGCCGAAGCGAGCAAATACACGAGCGATATCTTCGCCAATGCCTTTGCTGGCACCAGTAATGATGGCGACTTTTCCACTAAGGTTAAATAAGGCTTTTTCGGCTACGAGTGGGGTAGTGGGTTCCATTCAGATAAATAATTTGACGTTTAGTGTTCGAACATCAAACGTCAAACTATTTATTTACTTTTCAAAAAAACAAACTGAACCACCTACCCAATCTTTGTTTTTATTGAAATTAACGCCAATCATTTCGCCCCGGCTCAATCGACTGAGATTGGTAATCAGAGTGGGTTTTGGATCGCCTTTAGGCCAGATAAATAGCATCCGGATTTCACATTTTACCAGCCCATCCGGCGATTGAATAATGGGCGCATATCGAACCTTACGCTGAAGTAGGTAGCCGTCTCGTTCATCAATCGGTATGGCATCAAGATCCTCGCGGGTAATGTTAAGTTTAACCCCACTACCGGCAAATGAAAAGAGGGGTTTTAGCACGTAATTCTCCAGATCGTCCGGATACTCGCTGAGTACGGACAAATAATGGCTTTCGGGTACATACGGGCTTTTCAGAAGTGGCAATGTGTATTTGCTAATCCGGAAAAACCAGTTAGGGTGCCCAACCCATTCTACATCGACATCATCAGTGAGATGAAATTCCGTTTCAAGATCCGGAAAATTGCGTAAGTCGTCGAATATCAGTCGGTTATAGATACGTTTAATTTGAACCTTACGACCATCTCGATCATAATATAAAGTTCGACCTTCTTTTTTTATTTTCGTCAGACAAACTGCCCGAACGCCAGTCGCGATCTCCGTTAGTGTGAAATCGATTCGGGTTTTTTGTTTTTCGGGGAAGATTTCCAGTAGTATAACCTCTTCCGGCAGGCAATCATCAATTAACAATTGCCGGAGCTTTTCCAGATAATCCGCATTGGTATCTACGTTAAACAAATGCGTAAGATTATCAGGAATGGGGTAACTTGTTCGAAATAGATTGGCTACGTAAGGCTGAAACCCATAAAGCGAGGGGAATCCTTGTAATTCAATGAGTTGTGGTGTTAGCTCGTCGTAAGAAGGGCCGCTAAGTTCGGACTTACAAACGGCGAAATCGACAGCCAGAAATTGCGTATGCGCATCTTCGTTTGGTACTTCCTGCCCCTTCGGAATTGACCGTTCGGTGAGTATCTTAAAATTAGGACGCGTAATTGCCTTTACAATATCATCGCAGGCAGTTAAAAGCTTATCAGTAAGTGCTTTCGGAACGAAAACGGGTGTTTCGGCCACCCGAAAATCCAGTTGATCCGGAAAATCGGTGTGGATTTGATCCAAAAAAGCCCGGTAGCGCTCCGGGCTAAAAGCTTCATTAAAGGCTTGACGAACAGGTTTAATCATAACTTAGGTATCGTGTGGGCTGGAATGGGTGAGAACGTTAAGAGACTTTTCTCAGAATTATCTACTAAATCGTTTTGTTATGCTTCCTTCGTCAGCATAACAAAACGATTTTTAACTATTGATTAGGCTGCCTGAGGTTCTTCAAGCTGACTGGTTAATGCCTGAATAGCTTGCCGCAAGAATCCTGGCAGAATAACTGACTCAGTTAATGCAATTTTATCGGGGTCCTGCAGATACGAAACCATGGCGTCATACTTTTCCTGACCGAAATTCAGAACAATGTGATTCCGTTTTTCGGGCTTTAGAAAGTAACGTAACATTCCTTCGTTGTCGGCTTCCGGATGGAATTGGGTTCCTATCATTTCAGATGAAAACCGGATGGCCATCACAGCCCGGTCGAGCAGCACATGAGGACGGATTTTTTCCAGACACAAAATTGTAGCACCGATATCATCCAGACGTTCCTGATTCGGTTCCGTAATCTGATAATCACGCGAATCGACCGCATAGAACGGATCGGGTAAACCTTCCAGAAGCGATTCATGCTCACCTTCTTCGGTTTTGTGTACCGGAAAAATACCAAACGACGTTGACTTTCGTCGACTCAATAACCCTAACTCCAGATGCCGAACAACTAATTGAAACGAGTGACAGATCAGGAAAACAAATTTCTTTCGGTCATTGTGCTTATTCCACTCAATAATCTGGTCGATGAGGTCAAAATAGCGAGCTTCCCATTCATCGGTCGACGCTAAGGGGCTGCCCGGTCCTCCCGACGAAACATAAATATCGTACTCCAAATCAGGTAGATCGTTGTTAGCTCTAACGTTAAAAACATCAAAAGAAAGTTCAGCGTGAAGATCGGCTCCAAAATCAGCCCCCTGTACGTTTCTGATCGTTTGCAGAATACAGCGCATACCCTCATTCGGATGGCCGTTATTCATATCTAATACCGCAATTTTAATTAAGTTCATAGGTGGTTGTATTACAGTTTATTTGTTGATGACGGTGGTTAAAAATAACTACAGGATGCCGAAAGAAGTTTCCTCCACGATATAATCGACAACACGCTTTAAGTCGCTGGTCTGCTGGAAAACAGCCAGTTGCCGATCGGCACCCGTACCCATTTCCAGGATTTTCAGGACGTACTCACACTCTGCCCGGCTACCTAATTCATCAACGACGTCGTCGATAAAACTGAGCAACTCGTGGATTAGATGGTGCGTAGGTACTTCTTCCTGTTTCCCGAAATCGATCAGTTTTCCTTCAATACCATACCGAGCAGCGCGCCATTTATTTTCATTAATCAGTATGCGTCGATACGGGCGGAAATTTAAATTTTGTTTGTGTAGCTTGTAAATTTTGGCGACCAGTGCCTGCATAATAGCGGCTAAACAAATGGTTTCATCCACTCGCATAGGCACGTCGCAAATGCGGAATTCAATTGTATCGAAGAACGGATGCAGCCGAATATCCCACCAGATTTTTTTGCCGTTATCAATACAACCGGTTTTTACCAGCAGATTAATGTATTCGTCATATTCGGCCGCCGACGAGAAAAAGTCGGGGATACCCGTTCGTGGGAATTTATCAAATACTTTTGAACGGTAGGATTTGAACCCCGTATTTCGTCCCCGCCAGAAGGGTGAGTTGGTCGACAAGGCGTAGATATGTGGGAGAAAATAGCGTACGGCATTCATAATCTGAATGCCTTCGTTCCGACTCTCTATGCCTACGTGAACGTGTAAGCCAAAAATCAGGTTGGAACGAGCTACATCGCGCATCTCTTCGATGAGTCGGTCGTACCGCTCGTTGGGGGTAATGAGTTGTTCCTGCCAATCGGAAAAGGGGTGCGTACCGGCAGCGGCTATTTTTAAATTTTGTTTCTCCGCCAGTTCAATAATCATCTTTCGAAGATAAGTGACCTCCTGGCGAGCATCTTGAATGGTGTTACAAATGTTAGTACCTACTTCAACTACGGCTTGGTGCATTTCGGCCTTTACGCGCTCCTGAAGGACTATTTGGCCACCGTCGACAATCTTCGACATATGTGAACGCAACTCGCCGGTGCTGGGATCAATGGTTTGGAATTCTTCTTCGATACCGAGGGTGAATACAGGCATTAGTCGTGCGGGTTAGAAAAATAGAGCTTCTGTTCAGTTGGAAAACGAAAAATGGAATATACTAGTTTTTTCGATTGACGCACTAAACTTGGCACAGTCAGGCCATTTTTTTGTTTCACAAATACCAATAGTTTTGACGAATTAAAACCAATAAAGTCATGGTACAGGAAACCAATCCCGAAAAATCAGTTGAAGCCAGCAACGAACGGGCCGTTGCCTGGGCACGCCGGATGATGGCTCGAAAATGCGCTGAACAGAAGCGTATAGAGGAGGAGTATGAAATAAATTATAAAGCTTCGTGAAGAAAAACGTACTGCCTATCACTCAGGAATGAAGTCGATACCCTATTCATTTTTCTATGCCGAAAAAGGCCGACTAGATAATATTAAACCTTGTTATTACCCCTAAATTCTAGGCGCTTTTGTCATTCTGAACGAAGTGAAGAATGACAAAAAATTAAAGGATAGCATCATTTTCGTAACATCCTTGATCCGTCTGGCGAGCTTTATTTGACCTCTATCATTATTCGACACGACAATCCAGCCAAAGTCAGGATATTTGAAGCCTTTGATCGCCTGACGTCGGGCGAAGCTGAAGATAAGCCCTAAGGATAGTATATATGGCTGACACGCCCAAACGAAATATTATTGAAACCGTTAAGCAGTACGGCAGTCGGCTGTCGCGGTTTATTCGTGGGCAAGTAAGAAGCGACGAAGATGCAGAAGATATTTTACAGGACGTTTGGTATCAGCTGAGTAAAGTAGTGGATCTGGATGGAATTGAAAGTATAAGTGGCTGGCTGTTTCAGGTGGCCCGAAATCGAATAACGGATTCGTACCGGAAGAAAAAAGAAGATCCGCTCTCCGAGTTGATGTTTGAAGGAGACGAAGAAGATAGTGGTTTTCGAGACATTCTGTTGTCTGATCCGCAAACGCCAGATGATCAGTTTTTTAAAGAGCTTTTCTGGGAGGAACTTATGCGAGCCCTTGACGAACTTCCCGAAAATCAGCGTACGGTTTTTGTGCAGAATGAGCTGGAAGATCGCACCTTACAGGAAATTGCGGATGAAACGGGCGAGAACCTGAAAACTATTATTTCCCGAAAACGGTACGCTGTTCAGCACCTGCGCAAACGACTCAAAAATCTATACGACGAACTTGATAACCTCTAAAACGATGAGAAGGCCTTACGGACGAAGACGATTTAGACTATTTTTTCCGGTGGTTATACTCGCAGCCCTGATGGGTATTACGTATATAGTCTACTGGCTCTGGAATCATGTATTGGTACCCGTTACTTCTGTTCGGGCCGTTACGTTTTGGCAGGCAATGGGAATACTGGTGCTATTCCGCATTCTATTTGGCGGATTCAAATTTGGTCCACCGAGGGGGCGACCTCCGTTTGAGGGCGGCCCCAACTGGCGGGAAAAGTGGCATCAGATGAGCGAGGAAGACCGTGCGAAATTCAAAAACGAATGGCGGGAATGGCGAAGCCGAGGATGGAAGCGATCATAAATAATTCAGACCGTTGACACCGTTTGCGCAACTATTGGTTGGACTCCCTCTAGTGAAGACGCCACTGGTTTTCGTTGCCTGCGGAAAGCCAGATGGAGCCAGTTGCCAACGGAATTCATCATTAATCGACGGGAAGGCATGAAATAGTGGAAGAAAAACCAGCGCATTACCCAGGAAATGACTCCGGTAAACTGAATGCCATACAATTCGGAAATTCCTTTGCCTAACCCTAAACTGGCCGCTTGTCCTAATCCTCTGTACGTAAATGGTTTGAGGGGTTTACCTTTGATAGCGCGGGCAATATTTCGACCAGCGTAGTCGCCATGTTTAATAGCCCATAAAGCGTTGGATGGACACGGCAAACCAGACTGATAATGTGGCACATTACAGGCATCGCCTCCTCCCCAGATATTGGCAATGTTGTTCACTTGCTGATACGCATTGGTCAGCAGACGTTTTATCGAATCACGAGGCATCTGCTCGGTTCCCGATAAAACAAACCGGCTTTGCCCAACCGTCGACAAGACCAAGCTACTTTCCAGAAACGTGCCATCACTTAAGTAAGCACCTTGTGGTGTTACTTTTGTTAACTTAACATTGTTAAGTAATTGAATTCCATACCGATGCATGACTTTTTCCGTATAATGGATAAGTCGTTTGAAATCGGGTTGAAGCGTTGTCAGTACCTGAGCCCCCCGATTAACCAGACGAATCTGTGGTTGAATGTTTTGCAGATTCGGATAGGATTTCTTCATCATCTCGACCCACTCAGCAAGATTAGTCACCAGCTCTACACCTGCAAAACCACCACCGGCGACCGTAAAGCTCAATAGTTGACGAGCCGTTTCTGGATCAGACTGGGCGGCTTGTTTCACCAGATCATGCATGTGCTCCTGTGTACGCTGAAAAGCTTCCGGGGCTTTTATTTGATAGCCATAGGTGAGAATTCCTTCGACGGACTCGCTATCAAATGACCCAATGCCCAGCAATAAATGATCGAAATGAATGCCCTGCCGTTCGCCGTTTTTGGTACGTATATAAACGACCTGAGCCTCTGAGTCAAGCCTTTCTGCTTCGGCCAGTAACAGCTTGGCTTTGGGCATGATCTCGGTTAACGGGCTAAGACGATTCTGGTTATCGATGATATCTGTCAGTCCCTCGGCGGTCCAGCCATGATAGCAATGGTAAGGATAGGGTGATATGACTGTTAGTACAACCTGACCCGAATCAATCCGGGAGCGAAGTTTGCTGACTAGTGAACGGTACGCCCAAACGGATACGTAGCCACCGCCGAGCAGAACAACTTGAATAGGGGACGATTGCATAAAGAGGTTGGTTGAAAGTCGATGATTTATTGGGAGCTAAACGGCCAGTGTTTCGGCTAACTCAGCGGAAGAAGCAGGGGTGTTGGTCAGGAGTCGGCCAAAGCTATGGTCAGGAGCGACGTCAAAGCCCAGATGCGAAAAACGGTACGCAACCGAACGAATATATTCTGCTTGCTCTAACGTTGGATTGCCAACGCTGAAATCGCCATTGTAACCTGCCTTGGCCAGTAACATTGTTTCAGCTAAGCAAGCGTATGAAAGACCTCTTGGTAAGCCAATACCGCGACTGTTGGTTTTCAGGTTTGGTACACTTACCATTCCCCCGTCGATAATTTTTACATCGGGACGTTGAGTGAGCAGGCGAGGGTGAGTATTGCGGGGAACAGTATCGTCCAGAACAATAGCATTCGCTTTCAGATGGTGAGATTCAAGCAGGCAATCAGCGGCACTCGTGAGTAATACAATAATATCCGCTCGTTTGATGTCATCAATATTTTGCGACGTGCTGACCTGCACACCATAATTTGTCTGCTTCATTTCGTTCGCTAGATTGACCAGCCGACGTTCATTCCGAGCGACCAGCATGTATTCCGCTTCAGGATTGTTCTTTGCCAGCATGGTGCTAACCAACGTGCCAACACTACCCGTAGCACCTACTAACGCCACAACTGGTCGATAAGCCGGTGATTCTTCGATTAGTTGAGCAACACGTTCATGCGTAATCACGGCTGTGTAGGCATTACCATTTGTAACAGACAAATAAGGATTGTTAGCGACAAGTTTCCCCCCAAGCGTAATAGGCGAGCTAAGAGCACCCAGCCCTAAGATTTCGGCTCCTTTACTGGCGGCAAGTTTTATCGCTTTTTCAACTAAGGGCAACATGGGTTTTTGTTGCTCAAGAAGCTGGCGACCGGTATAAGGCAACATGATGATATAGCCTTCCGGTTCTGTCGCACCCGGAGTGAGGGTAACGTCGCTCCAGATAAAAGGAGGGAAAGGGCGGTTTCGAAACGCGTAGCGGTAAGCAGAATCGGGAATCCAGCCGAGCGGTGACGCCATGTGGCTTAGATCGAAACTGTAACTACTACGCATGTGAACGAGGAAGGCGAATTTTTTCATGTAATGATGGAAGTAGGCTGTAGAAATAGATGATTTGAGAGTTGGTTAAAAAGGAAACTGTACTGCGAAATCAACCTAAATTATATCGGTGAAAGCAACCTGAATTTGTGTGTCACAAACTCGGTACAAAATTGGCCTTAGATGACGGAAGGGACTATAACAAATGTTCCAAATACTATAACGGATGTTCCAGATAAGCCAAAATCCGTAAAAAATGACGATTACAAACGCTGTGCAGCGAATTTTCCCGGTGTTTGCTGATAAACTTCCCGGAAACATTTAGTGAAATAAGCAGGGCTATCAAAGCCCACCAGATACACAGTATCCGTGATTGAATGACCGGCCCGGAGCAGCTGATCATGAAATGCGATTAAGGGCTGTGCAAAAAAAATGAAAATCGTTAAAGTAATTTCTGAAATTGTTCGTCATCCCATATATACGAACAATAAAAACACAAACCCAATGAACAATAACCTGTTAAGATCCATTTTAGCCGGCGCTCTTCTAGGTGCAGCCCTGTTTATTATGCCCTTTTTCCTGCTCCGCGTGCTCGTCTTTTTCCTGATTATTGGCGCTCTGTTCCGACTCTTTGGCAGACGACGATATGGTCGAGGTGGCTGGAGACCCGGCCGGGGTTACGGATACATGCCTGCGTTTGCCGACCGAATCCGGCAAATGAGCGATGAAGAGTACAGTCAGTTCAAACAGCGGTACGAATACGGTCGCTGTGGTGGTTATGAATCGCCGAAACCAGCTGATAAATCAGTGAACGAAACATCGTCAGAAACAACGAATATCTAAACAATAAATACTTATGAGACAGCGCTTAAACCCTTGGGCGGTCGTGATTACCGCTGCCATAACTTTCGGGAGTCTGATGGCTTTCGTTGGTCCTCGTTCTTATGGCTATCATGGCTTAGAACATTATGGCTGGGAAAGACATGGCCATTACGGTCACCAGCATCGTTACCACCACGGTGACTGCGATAGTCGTAAAAGTGATCGGACAAATGAACGTGCTGACACTAGTTCGTTTCAGTAAAACATTGGCGGTTCGAAAGTCAATGATAATAAAAAGGTAATCCACGAAGGATTACCTTTTTCTATTTTTGCGCCTATCAGAAACAATAGATCAAGTAACTCCCCTGGCGAATCCACTTTCTTATCAGAATCAACGTTCGTATTTATCCATGAAACGCAACTTTATCGTTTTTGTCTGTTCAGTACTGGTTGCCTGTTTAGAAACGCAATCGGTTATGTCGCAATCTATATTGTCGCTTACGAATTATACCTATACACCTACCCAGTTGACCGTTGGCAAAGTACAAACTAAATCGCCTGTTAAACGATATACTGTACAGGGACCTAATGCCAAAATGTTCTCACTGGATAAGTCAAATCAACTTATAATCAGTGCCGCAGCCGCTAACTCCGACTTGCCCTGGTTCGATGTTGTCATTACGGGTACAGTCGGTAATGGGGCGGTTCGGGATACGTTTCGGGTCGTAAAAGATACGTTTATTCGGAATCAGGTCATTGCCCACCGGGGAGCCTGGAAACAGTCGGGGACAACGGAAAATTCGCTAACGTCTCTTCAGAACGCTGTCAAATTGGGATGCATGGGAAGCGAGTTCGATGTTCACATGTCATCCGATTCTGTTTTGGTTGTAAATCACGATCCAGCTATTCAGGGACTAGCGATCGAAAAAACATCGGCACCCGAACTCGCCAAATTAAAATTAAGCAATGGCGAATCGATGCCTACGCTGGAGGCTTATCTTAAGGAAGGTATGAAACAGACGCGCACTCGCCTGATACTGGAGATAAAAACCTCTACCGTTGGGAAAGAACGTTCACTGGCCCTGACGGAGCGAGTGGTGAAGATGGTTCACGACCTGAAAGCACAAGCCTGGGTTGATTACATTGCCTTCGATTACGATGTGTGTAAAAAGGCAAAAGAGTTAAGCCCCGAAGCGAAAGTCTCCTATCTCACCGGCAATAAAACGCCAGAACAATTGGCTGCCGATCATTTAGATGGCTTTGATTATCATCAGACTGTCGTTCGTAAAAACGAAGCCTGGATTCAGGAAGCCAAAAAACTGAAGCTGACAAGTAACGTCTGGACTGTTAATGACAAAGCCGAGCTAGATTGGTTGTTATCGCAGAAGGTTGATTACATCACAACCAACGAACCCGAATTGTTGCTCACAATGCTTCCGAAGTGATTGGGGGAGCAATTACACTTTTGGTTCCACCCATAAAGCGGTAAAACAGGCAACCAACAAAACTAGCCAGGCCCAGTCAGGCAATTGGGCGGTAGTTGCTTTTTCAATCGTTCCGGCCGCTGATTCAGCCAGCGAATGAGCAAGCATAAACTGACTAACAAGCACTCTACTGGCCGTAGGGTCATCAGCTTTAATGGGCGAAACGTACATGGCTAACGAATCCTGCACTGTTTGCCACCCTGATTTACTGAACGTCGACTGTCCAGTAGCCGAACGCTCGTTGATCGGTGAATAGGTTAGCCGAAGCGTATCCTGACCAATTTTCAAGGTTGCTAATCGCTTAGACGGATTGTTGATCGTAATCGCTTGCTGAATGCCACTATAAACGGGAGCGTCAACCTGAACTGTATTTAGATTGGAGGACGATAAACGCGCTAAAACTGATGTCCAAAGACGATTATAGGTCAAGCTATCACCACTTAACGACAGCGGATACGTTTCGCTCAGCAAACTGACACCTACGCGCCCAATAGTTCGCTGAACGGCCACCGGATAGTTTGGAACAGTGAACTGGGTAACAGTTTCAGCGAAACGATACGGCAGCGAATTCAGTCCATTACTCACTGGAATCAAGGGCTCGTTCGAAACTTTACGGACTTGCCAGCGACTTCCTAAGGCTAGGTTAATAGTCCGCAGATCGGCTTCCGGATTTGTCAGATTGATAAATAAAACGGCTTTCCCGTCAGCTACGGCTTTCTTGATCGCGGTATTAGCCGCATTAGCCGGTTCAGTCACAATCAAATCAGGCACTGCTTTTCCTCCTTTGTTGATGCTGACGCTGCTACCGATATTTTTTGATAATGTAGCGGAGAGATTTACTGTATGCCCCTGTTTCCCAAACCAGTCAGCTAGGGTTTTGCTTTCAAAATCAGGGCTGTTCAATAGGAATTGAACCGTAATAGGGTCGCTTGGGCGGGCAAAAAAGTGAAGAGTATCGAGTAATTTGTTGCCAAGTATTAACTCGACCTGACTACGTCCCCGTGCAAATGCAGGAAATTGGAGTGCAAACTCGTTATGGCCTTCATGGACCGATATACTATCCAAGGTTCGTCCACCAAACCGTAGCCGAAGCGATTGTTCTTTACTGGACTGAACAAGTCCCCTCACTCGCTGCATCTCCCCCTGTCGCACAATTCCATCCCAGTGAATCACGTGCAGTTGATCTGCTTGATTGTATGGAATCCATTGAATGTGGCTATTACTCAACTTTGCCAAAAGTTCTGTCGGAAAACGCTGGCCAAGTAAGGTTATCGAATCATACTTCGCGTTGACGTTCCGAGCCGTAAAATTCTCCTGAATGTGCAAACTGTCTTTCACCTGCCGAACAGTGGCTGAAGGAACATCATCGTCAACCAGAAGAGCGTGCTTCGATGGCTTTTCGACTGTCCATTGAATCCGAAGAAAATACCCTACCACCAAAAGCCAAAGCAATCCATTTAAGCCTCCCCGTACCCATTTTCGGATCGGCGATAGAGACTGGTTTCGGATAATGACCCAGATCTGAACCAGCAATAAAGCGACTAGGGCTACCGCAATTAACCAGCTAATCGGACTCGTCCAGTTAACGTTTGTATGCATGGGTGATTCTTTACTTCAGATGTTGCCAGAAAGCTTGTTGCAGTTTACGGTCGCTTACATAAGCCGAACCCGTTCGTTCGGATGCGCCCACAAGTGTGTGCAAACGGGTTTTAAGTGCTGACTTTTCCGCTAACGAAATCGGTTTTCCCGTAATCAATTTCTGTAACGTCGCCAGCACCGACCAGTTCGCCAATCCACTACTCACCACCCGGTCGGTCAGCATGTTGCCAAGTTGCTGAGTTGTTTGTTGCTGCTGACTAGTCAATTTGGGAAGGTCCAGGTAGCCAATCACGGCAGCAACTAACGATTCGAGACGTTGTTGACTATACGTTCGCTCCAGTTTGAAACCTTCTGTGACATTCTTAAACTCGCCTGTAAGCCGGGTTTCTTTCTCTTTCGTTTGTGGGGGATCGAAACCAGTTTTCTTGACGTATGACCGCGCTTTTTGCTGTGATAATTTCAGGTATTTAAGTGCTTCCTGCTCAAAAGGGAGGGCTTTTTCGGGTTCATAGAGCCGCAAATGCAATTCCGACTGCCACATGTTTTCCAGCGCCATTTTTAGCAACGATCGAGTCGATTGCTCATGGAACGTATTTGTTTCGGCATCGTCGTGATTGTGAACATATTGTTCCATCAGGGCAGCTAATGGGTCTTTGTCGTCACTGTTTCCTCCGCCACCGTGATTATGGCCGTCGTCGGCACTGTGGGTTGGTGGTGGGGGAGTTGGCGTGCTATGATCGCCTTCGCCCTCGTCATGTTTGTGCATGTAGGCCTGAATAGCCGCCATTCCCGATACGACAGCCCCATCGCCATTGGTTGGTAATGGACTACCACCTCCAATTGCTTTTTCAAATTCTTCGCCCAAAAACTGCCCATACCGTAATCTTAAGGCTTTTTGGTCGAAGCCGATTTCGTTCGATTGACTTTTAAAGGCCTGAGCAGCTAGTTTTTTCTTACCGGCAATCAGCTTTTCCGTATCGATAATAATCTGCCGCTGACTTCGGAAATACTCTGGCATGATGTTCACCGCCATCGTTGCCAGTTCACTCTCTTCAGCCTTTGTCGTATCTTTATAAACTACAAAATAGGTGTCTGATTTTGTAAAATTAGGCTCGGGTTGGCGATTATCGAAGGCGGCCCAATAGTAATAGAGTTCGTCGCCGGGCGCAAAACTCAGCGCATTAAGGTCAATGCTTTTGGTCAGTTTAGCTTCTTTGAAATTGCCCGGTGAAAGGGGCAGTTTCATTTCCCGAAACTTTACATTTTCCCCCGATCCACGCGCAACCGTTGCAACGATATAGGCTTGAGTAATCCTGAAATCGTCGGAGAAATGCGCGCTAATATGTAGCGTTTTTGGATCTTTGAGGTAATGATACTTATATAGCTCTTTTGAATCCGGTTCGATCTTCGGCGCTAAATCCGGGCGAGCTTCCAATCGGTAGAAATCAGACTGATAGACAATCGAATCGCGTCCGGCTTCTGTACGCCAATAAGCTTTAATCGCATAGAGCCCCGAATTAATTAGTCGATCCTGATAGGAGAAGTATCCTCCTGATTTCTTGAACGCTAACTCCTGTCCGCGACTACCGACCAACCGTACTGATAACCGATCCTGATCACTAAACGCAACTTGCCAGGTAAGCGTAGATCCGACTACCGACGATGCATTTAAATTACGGGAATTGATTTCGGGCAGTTGCGTGTATGCCGGTGGTTGAATGCGCAATGATGCCGATTCAAACGTAGGTGGGGTATCTGCTTTTTTCTCTGGGAGAATGGAGGCTAGAAAGCTTTTCTTTTTCGGGTCACCGGTTGACGTACTTTGCAATTTTGGATAGCCCCAATAAATGACTAGGGCCAGCAAGCAAACCAAGCCATAAATTCCTGCTTTCGACAGGATAACCATCGGTATCTGAACCTGCTGTATCTGACTGTTTAGCCGATCGAGCTGAAGCTGCTCGGCCAGATTAAGTTCGGGTTTGGTCAGTAGAGGTAGACTGTATTCCGTGTCGCCGACGGTTTGGTGGATGAGTCGGATAGCCTGTGGTTTTTTGTCCTGATAAAGCTTGTTGATAAAAGCACCAACTCCAAATCCAGCCAACCCTAACAGAGCTGACCACATTGCTGAGCCCATAAACGTAGCCGTCAGCAAATAAGCCGTTGCCGCAAGCAGTATACAGCGCAGTAGCGCGTTGGCATACAGCTGGTACGTGACCGACGAAATAAGGCGTTTTAGTTCGTTCATGCGTTTTTGGTTAAAGCCATCCAGCGTTCGATTACTAATAGAACGATAAACAACAGAAAAAGTCCATTTTGCAGACTGGCCTGCTGCTCGGTTTTTGGTTTCGTGACGGGGACGAATAGTGCGTTCAAATCCTGGCGACTGAGTGGTTGTATCGACCGATCCAGACCATAATGTGTCAGTAATTGCTCGCCCAACCACTCTGGCAATTCTCCGTTTGCCACTCGCGTAGACGTTTGAGGAGTTAGCGATTCATCCGTACCAATGACGTTTGCATAAGCAGGACGTTGCAATGCCCCCGAAACGACGTATAAGGTTTGAGATAATGGAGTCTGGGGCAGCTGATCCGTCAATACCCAGTCATAGGTTTGGGAAGGGATGGATTTCTCATCGATCTGAAGATCAAGTCCATAAACATCGGTCAACGCGGCTACCGACGCTTTCACCGTTTGCTGCTCCCGTGGATTTTTATACGAAATCAGCGCTCGAATGGGACCTGAATGCACCGGTGTTGTGCCAAATTTCAGACCTGGATCTAGAGTCGGAGCACTGACTAATCGACCGAGTCGGTTAATAAATAATTTTCGTCCACCTTTTACATCTAGATAAGCACTTGATTGTCGGATTGAATCAATAGTGACGTGTAATTGAAATAGAGCTGGAACCGTGATAGCCGGAACATCTGCCAGATTCTGGTTATTGCTGATATACAGATGCAATTCAGTGTTTGGTGCATCTGCCTGATTCACTGCTGTTTGTAGCGATAAAGGTCCTAATACAGCTAATCTTTCTGGTAATTTCAGGTCGGTGGTTGCGGGGTCTAATGTCCCATTTGCCCAAACTACCCGATCCCCTTTTTTGAGCGCTTCCGTCAATTCGAAGCGGAAATTATCGACAATGGTTGAGCTTGGTTGTACGAGATGCGTCCGTTGAATAGTTGGTGTTTGGGATGCCCATTGCAGAAGCGGTTGGGCTAATAAAATGGCTAAAACAACGAGCAACAAACAACGAACAATTAGCAACCAAAGTTTATCAAGCCGAATCCCACGGCTTTGCTGTTGCTCTTTTTCGAGAAGCCATTGTGTAGCGGCCCAAGGCAACGGTTTTCCCTGCTTCTGGTGCCAGAAGTGAATCGCGACCGGAATCGCAACGGCCAGTGCTCCCCACAAGAAATATGGCTCAATGAACTGCATTAGTTAATTCTTTGACATTACTAATTTTTTGTCATGCTGACGAAGGAAGCATCTTGGCTTATCCTTGTTTGTGCATTACGGAAGTTTAAGATGTTTCCTTCGTCAGCAAACAAAGATTAATATCCATTAGCTCAAGAAAAACTGTTTTAACACGAGTGCGATCGGTTCGCTCAATAGGACTCGGATCAGTCGGACGTGAGGAATCCGTAAATTGGTTTCCAGCTCGCTTAGGTACGTCGATGCCCGTTGGCGCACAATATCCTGAATCGCATCCGCTTGCAATTCAAGCTCTTTACCGGTTTCTAAGTCTTGAAATCGGTAGAATCCACTCATCGAGAATTGCATCTCCTGATCGCCCAGCAATTGAAAAATGACAATCTCCCGCCGAGGTCCCGCTACTCGTTGAATCAAGTTCACCCACTCGTCATCGACCTGAAGAAAATCAGAAACTATAATGAGTATCTCGCTTTGCTTGCGGCTAAATTCCGGAAACGACGTAGCATTACTAGACCAAGGCCCCGATGCTTTGGCCGCTTCGAGCGTAGCGACAATCTTTAAAAAAGCTTGTTTACCCGCTGGAACCAGCGTTTGAACAGCCCCATCATGCAAACTATACAAGCTTATCTGATCACTCTGCCGATTGGCCAGATAAGCCATGGACGCCAGGAGAATTTTCGCATACTGTAATCGGCTAACTCCCGCTTCCGAATAATTCATTGAGCCAGATAAATCGATCACAAACCGAATCTGCTGATTGCTTTCCGTAGCCGATTCACGTACTAAATATTGGTTCGACTTGGCGAATAATTTCCAGTCAATCCGCTTCGGATCGTCGCCCGGCGTATAATGCCGAAACTGCTCAAACTCAGTTCCAATTCCCGACCGTTGACTCGCCTGAATACCCAATAACGACTCATCGCTGACTAGTTTTCCAGCCAGTTGTAAATTATTTAGTTTGATGAGATCGGTGGTGAGCATAATTAATAATTTCAGCCGGGCCGCCGGAGCGGTTCCAGGTTTACTATGTCAAGTTTACGGACGCGTCATGTTGTGATGCAGTAGCCAACCTGACATGTTAAGCAAGACGCAGTTCCGTGAGCAATTGCTTGATTACTCGGTCGGTAGTGATGCCTTCGGCTTCGGCACGGAAGTTCAGCGCGATTCGGTGGCGAAGGATCGGATAGGCCAGAGTCTGAATGTCTTCAGGAATAACCGAGAAACGTTCGTTGAGTACCGCTCTGGCCTTGGCGCACAAGACCAACGCTTGACCAGCCCGAGGACCCGCTCCCCATTGGCTCCACTGTTTCACAAAAGCTGATGGAGAACCATCAGGTCGAGTAGCCCGTACGAGTTTATTAATATAATCGATCAACTCATCGCTGATGTGTACCTGGCGAGTCAGGGATTGTAACTCAGTGATTTCCTGATCGGATAATACTGTTTGTAAAACCGGACGGCTTGTGCCAGTCGTGCTTTTTAACACGTTTAATTCTTCATTCTCTGCGGGATAGCTTAATTTAATATAAAGCAGAAATCGGTCTAATTGTGCTTCGGGTAGGGGATAGGTACCGGCTTGTTCAATCGGATTTTGGGTGGCAATAATCAGGAACGGTTTGGGCAGTGGATAATCTTTACCACCGTACGTAACCTTATATTCCTGCATGGCTTCCAGCATGGCCGCCTGAGTTTTGGGCGGAGTCCGGTTGATTTCATCGGCCAGCACCACGTTTGCGAAGATTGGTCCCTGATTGAAGACGAAAACTTTACGGCCAGTTTCATGGTCGTCTTCCAGAATTTCTGTACCGACGATATCGCCGGGCATCAGGTCGGGCGTAAACTGGATACGCTTGAATTTCATCGCCAGTGCATCCGACATGGTCTTAACCATCAGCGTTTTAGCTAAACCAGGTACGCCTTCAAGCAAGCAATGCCCACCCGCTAACAGCGCAATAAGTACTTCGCTGATCGCTTCCTGTTGACCGATGATTACTTTACCAATTTCGTTTCGTAGCTGGGGCAGCTTCGCCACCAGTTTTTTGTAGCGGGTTAAGTCTGTTGATTCCAAAATACTTTCAGTCAGGTTGTATAATGAAGATGTATGATTACATCATATATAATTCACGCTGTTAATGCGTACGTTACTATGTTGACACCAAATTTGGTATTGTCTTCGGCCAGGAAGCGTTTGTTCCGAAAATCGTAATCCCATTCGCAGCCGTAGTCTTTGTTGCTATAAAGCACACCAATTCGTCCGTTGACGGTGATGGCTTTCAGGTAATCATGAACCAGGTCATCTCCCCAGCCATTCAACTCGAAAGACGTGGTTGGGGGGCCTTCGTCAAATTTGAAGAAACAGGTATAAATTGGATGCGTATTCGGAATTTTCTGCAGGGTTTTCGCGCCAAATGTTCGGGCCATTTCCTGTTCGAACGATTTCGCAAATAGCCCGTCGATATCGTGATTGCAGTCGTCAACAAACACAAAGCCACCGTTTTGAACGTAGCGTTTGAAATGATCACGCTCCTGGGTTGAGAATTCAACCAGCTTGTGACCACTGAGGTAGCAAAACGGACTTTTAAATAAATCCGGACTACTCAATTGAACGACCTTCTCCTTCTGGTCGACCGGCAACGTCGTATACTCAACCAGAGAGTGCATCAGATTCGATGGCATTCGCTGGTCAGTATCCCAATCGCCGGAGGTGTATTGGAGTCGGGTGAAAAAAAACGGTTTCAAACTGGTTTGTTGAGAAGTCAAAAAATCAATAGGGTAATCGATTCTGTTAAAAAATTAGCTCGATATTACTATTGACGGTTAATATTATATTCATTTTAGAATTTTGTCGTTTGGCTCGTAAAACCAACGGAAAATTGGCGTTTTACCCTTAAAAATACATTTTCTATGGCTAATTCGCTACTAAGACAATGGTTTTTCCATAACAAAATCTTCCATCAGAAAACCGTCGCCGATGTCAATATCTTCGTGGCTAACAACTGAAAAGCCCATGCGTTCATAAAATTGAATCGCTTTGTTAAACCGATTTACATTCAACCCAAGTCGGTCATTGTTGTGTGTTTTGGCGATTTCAGCAATATGATCAATTAGTAATCGACCAACGCCTTTCCCCTGGCTGGCGGGTAACAGGTAAATTTTATGAATCTTGGTGATGGGGAGGCCTTGGTAATTCAACTCATAGGAACTATAGCCAAGAAACTCCTGAGTAGACTCATCTCTGGCAAGTAGGAAAACATGATGTTTGTCAGCGATCTGTGTCTTGAGCGAATCCAGGCTGTACATCATTTTCAGCATATAACTGATCTGATCGGGCGACAGGATTTCTCCAAATGTAGTAGGCCAGGTGCGATGCGCAATATCCTGAATAATCGGTAAGTCAGTTTCAGTCGCTTCTGTAATGGTAATCATTTGTTAGTTTGTAAAATCAAAACTGGGCTTGGTCCAGGCCATCAATAGACTGTCTTCAAAAGATCCATCTATATTCCGGGTTTTATTTTTCATTCGGCCTTCTTCTACAAATTCGATACTACGATACAACCCAATCGATTTCTGGTTCGATGCTCTTGACTCTAATTCGATCCGAATGACTTCGGGAAAGGTTTGCTGAATTTCTTCGAGGAATGCCTGGAATAGTTTTTTGCCAATTCCTTTGCCCTGATAATCAGGATGAACTGCAATGGTAAGTCCAGTTAGGATATGGTCGAAAATGCGGAGCCCATATTTCGAAGCGTGAATTTCGGCAATGACTTGATTCGCTTCGTTGGTTCCAACCAGCATAATATCTACAGTCCTAAACAGCGTGTCGAAATAGCTTTCAGTAAGTTCAGCTTCTGTCCGGGCGATTCCCTGACTAATTCGGGCAACTGACCGATGCAAGTCCATAATTGCATTTTTATCGTTCGGCCTTGCTTTTCGAATACTGACCATTTTAGTAGTTAGCTACTGATTATCAATAAATAAGTCGGCCATTTTACCTCGAAAATGGCCGACTTATGATAATTAAAACTAAACGGCGTCGGAGAGACTTGTGAATGTAAACTCCCGAATCTTCATCGGAGGAATCAGATAGTTCTGGTCGGTTTCGGTGCTGACAACGCGTTCTGGTTTGCCTAGCGATTCCAGATTGTTCAACATGATAATCGGACTCTCGTTGAACCGGAAGTTTTTAATCGGGTGCTTGATTTTTCCGTTCTCGATGTAGAAAGTACCATCGCGAGTAAGGCCGGTAAGCAAGATCGTTTGCGGATCGACGGTTCGGATATACCAGAGCTTCGTGACCAGAATACCACGCTGTGTGGTTTTGATCATGTCTTCCAGCGACGAATTACCACCCATCATGATTAGGTTTCCCGGAAAAGGAGTTGCTTTTTTGCCCGTTTTCTGCGCCCAGAATCGTGAATAAGCCAGGTTTTTAGCGACCCCCTTTTCAATCCACATCGTTTTTTCCTGTGGCCGCCCATCTCCCGACCAGGGCGAAGCGGGGAGTTCTGGATTCGTTGGGTCGGAGTAAATGGTTATTCGTTCATCCACGATTTTATCGCCCAGCCGCGATTTACCACCTGCTTTGCTGAAGTATGACCGACCTTCGTCTGCTGACCGAGCATCCAGATTGAAATAGATGTTTTCGAGCAATACGGCTGCTGCGGTTGGTTCCAGAATAACCGTATATTTACCTGGCTCGATAGCGCGTGCTTCCGCTGAACCTTTTCCTTTTTGAATCGCGATTCGGGTAGCGGCTTCGGTGTCTAACTTCGTGAAATCGCTATATCCACGAGCGACATAGCCTGAGCCTTTACCATCTTCCGTGCGGACTGTCAGCGAAAAATTGACATTTGTGCTGGGATAGTAGGCAAATAACCCCTTCGAATTCATCATGGCCGTGTAGCCGTATTGATCCTGTAAGAAACCAGCTGCTACCAGATTCTGATCACGGGATAATTTCAGGCTTTTCGCAACGGCATCAGCTCGGGTGCTAGGGGTAATTTTAGCCGTCGAATCAAAGAAACCACTCGATTTTACGTATTGCTGTGGCCCTAATACACCCACATACTCAGGATTTTCAGGTGCCAAACGCGCTAATTCTTCAGAACGCCGAACGACTTTTTCAATCGACGCATCGTCAAACTCGTCGATGGTAGCCACACCAACCTTTTTGCCAAAGGCTGATTGTACTGCTAAATTCTTATTAATCAGGGAGCCGCTGGTCGATACTTCGTTGCGAGCGTAACGCAGATTGCCCCGTTCTTCGCCCAGCAGATTGACTTCGCATTCGTCAGCTTTCGAATAGCTCAATACCTTTTGCAGGAGAGCCTTGGCTTCGGATTCAGTTAGGATGATAGCCATTTATATTTTTCTTGCTGTATTGATCACATTAACACCATTGAAACGAGCGGTTGAGCTACCGTGTGATACGGCGCTTGATTGTGGCGGTTGCCCTTTGCCATCGAAGAATGAGCCACCGAGCCGGTAGTCTTTTTCATCGCAGACAGCTACACAGGAGTTCCAGAATTCTTGCGTATTCGACTGATAGGCAACGTCTTTCAACATTCCGGCAATTTGTCCGTCTTTGATTTCGTAGTACAGCTGACCACCAAACTGGAAATTGTAGCGTTGCTGATCGATCGAGAATGAGCCGTCGCCGATGATGTAAATGCCTTTTTTGACATCTTTGATCATGTCCTGAACCGACAAAGGCGTTTGACCAGCCGCCAGCGATACATTGGCCATGCGCTGGAACTGAACCGAACTCCAGCTATCGGCATAGCAGCACCCTTGCGATTCGTTCTCGCCAATGATATGTACCTGATCGCGGATGGCTTGATAGTTCACCAAAACCCCATCTTTCACCAAATCCCATTTTTTTGTCTGTACACCCTCATCGTCATAGCCAACGGCACCCAACGACCCAACCTGCGTTTTATCGGCGAAGAGGTTTACTTGTTTGCTGCCGTAATTGAACGTTTTTGTCTTCCATTTATCCAGCGTAGCGAAACTGGTACCAGCAAAATTGGCTTCATAGCCTAACACACGGTCGAGTTCGAGCGGGTGACCAACGGATTCGTGGATGGTTAGCCAAAGGTGCGATGGATCGAGCACGAGGTCGTATTTTCCGGCTTCGACAGATTTGGCTCCGTGTTTGGCTTTGGCTTGCTGGGCGGCAGCCGTCACGTCTTCGAGCATATCGTAACCCTTATTATAGCGGGTGGTGATGCCAGTAACTTTATCAGCCGGATTTGCTTGCAGGTATTCATAACCCATGCCAACGGGGGCGCTCAGGGCGTTTCGGGTTTCAAATTTGCCCGTTTTCGCGTCGATAGACGTAACCGTAAAAATTGGCCATATGCGATGAATATCCTGATCGGCGTATGTGCCGTCGGTCGAAGCAAAGTACTTTTGCTCGTTCACCATGAACAGTACCGAGTTGACGAAATTAGCGCCATTTTTCAGAGCTGCTCCGTTGACCGACATTAGCAGATCGACTTTTTCTTTGATCGGTACCTCGAACGCATTTTTCTGAATCGGTGCTTTCCAGCTTACTTCGCCGTAGCCTTTTTGAGGTGCCAACTGGACAGGTTGCTTCATCAGTTTGGCGTTCGCTTTGGCAATCGCAACGGCTTTCTCAGCAGCCTGAGCCATATCGGCTTCGTTTTTAGCGTCGACTACGGCCGCAAATCCCCAGCATCCATCCGCAATTACCCGAACGCCAACGCCATAGGACTCGGTGTTGACAATGTTCTGCACTTTGTCTTCGCGGGTAACCACAAACTGATTCAGGTAGCGCCCAATGCGTACGTCGGTGTAAGATGCGCCTTTGCTTTTAGCTGCGTTCATGGCAGCATCGGCCAGCCGTTTCTTTACCGACACATCGAGGCCCGGTTCCAGCAGCGCTTCGGGACTGACAGGCCGGGAATAGGCGGGGAGGTTAGGCAGCAGGATACCAGCAGTTCCCATGCCTAAGAGTTGGTTGAAATCTCGACGATTCAAGGTTTGGTTCTCCTATTTTATTGAATTAAATGAAGCGTAACAAAAAGCAATATATGGACTGAGGCTTATAATATGGAATTTAACCTCAGGAATTAATTGCATTGCCAACGATTATAGACCAATCACGAATAAAAGCCAAATGGGTATAAATTGCTCGTGTTAAATTTTGAGCGGTAAAAGAAGCATGTGAACGGCGACTGTTTTCAGCTATATCCCATTTTGTCCTGCTGACGAAGGAAGCATCTTAAAATTCCCTTGTTCGGGCATTAGGATGCCTAAAGATGCTTCCTTCGTCAGCAGGACAAAAGTATTGTTTACTAGCAAACGAATAAATAGTCTCAATAATAAAGGAGCTGCACAGATAGTACAGCTCCTATGAAATCAGTTTCTTAACTAGCTAACTAGCTTTTTTAAATCGCGTCCGATAAACTGGTAAACGTAAAGTCGCGGGCTTTTACGGGTGGAATCAGGTTACCATTGATCCGCATCGGCGCTCCCAGCGATTCAACGTTATTAAGAACAATGACTGCACTTTCATTGAATCGGAAATTTTTAATCGGGAATTTGATCTGCCCATTTTCGATGTAAAACGTCCCATCGCGGGTTAAGCCTGTCTGTAACAGCGTTTTCGGATCGACCATCCGAACGTACCAAAGACGTGTTACCAGAATACCCTTGTCTGTACTTTTGATCATGTCGGCTAGGGATTGATTCCCACCTTCCATAATGTATCCAGTGGGAGGGGGCGTTGCTTTCAGTCCTTTCTGAGCCGCCCAGAAACGGGAACAACTCATATTTTTGACAATCCCTTTCTCGAACCAGGTGATTTTCTCTTGAGGACGTCCATCGCCGGTGACACCTCCGCCCAGAAAAGAACCAGTACGTCTACCACCGTCGGTGGAGAAGGGGTCGCTTGGGGCCTCGGGGTTCATGGGGTCCGAGTAGATAGTGATTCGCTCGTCGATGAGTTTTTCGCCTAGACGGGTTCCGCCCCCTTTTTTGCTTAGAAAACTTCGACCTTCGTCGGCCAGGCGCGTATCCATGCCACCGATCATACTCTGTAACAACGTCGCTATGGCCGTAGGCTCCAGAATAACGGTGTACTTACCCGGTTCCAGCGTTCGGGCATTTGTTGAGGCCATGGCTTTTTGCAGGGCAATGCTTGTTACGGAACGTGATTTCAATTTCGAAATATCGTTGAAGTCACGGGTCACATAGCCTGATCCCGTCGCATCGGCAGTTCGGGCCGTAACAGAGAAATCGACGGACGTGGCTTTGTTGTAACCGAATAATCCTTTACTGTTGGCAATGGCGCTAAAACCGGTTGTATCCTGTAAATAACCAGATGCGGTCAGGTTTTTCTGCTCACAAACATCAATGCTATCAAACGCTATTTGTGCCCGTGTTTCAGAGTCCATTTTGGCCGTACTCTCTGAATACATTGGAGGCTCGAGGTAGTTTTGTGGCCCAATCATGGGCATGTATTCGGGGTTTTCTGGCGCCAGTCGGGCAATTTCTTCGGCCCGACGAACGGTCCGTTCAATAGCCTTATCGTTGAATTCATTAACGGTTGCTGAACCCATACGTTTGCCGATACCTGCCGTGATTACCAGCGACATGTTGTCGGCTTCGCCCCCGGTCGAGACGCTGTTGAGGGCATACCGGATATTGCTGGTCCGGCCCCCGCTCAAGCTGACGCTCATTTCATCCGCTTTGGAAAAAGATAATACTTTATCCAGAATTTTCTTTGCTTCTTCTTTTGATATGATGGCCATCTTTGTAATCGTTGATGTAGGAAGTATGGTGTATGATATAGGATGTATGTATCGTGAATTGAAAATATATCCTATATCATACACCATACTTCTAGTTATATTTTCCGTCCTGTGTTAAGTACGTTGACGCCGTTGAAGCGAGCGGTTGCGCTGCCATGCGATACGGAATTGATCTGAGAAGGTTGGCCTTTTCCGTCAAAGAACGTGCCACCCATACGGTAATCGCGTTCATCGCAAACTTTCACACAGGAGTTCCAAAATTCCTGCGTATTCGACTGATACGCAACGTCTTTGAGCATACCCGCGATCTGACCATCTTTGATTTCGTAGAACAACTGACCGCCGAACTGGAAATTGTAGCGTTGCTGATCAATCGAATAAGAGCCATCACCAATGATGTAAATGCCTTTTTTTACATCCTTGATCATTTCCTCTACGGTAAGCGGTTCTTTACCAGGAGCCAGTGATACGTTAGCCATACGCTGAAATTGAACGGTGCTCCAGCTATCAGCGTAGCAGCACCCTTGCGATTCTTGCTCCCCAATGATGTGGGCCTGGTCGCGAATGGCCTGGTAGCTGACCAAAATACCATCTTTAATAATATCCCATTTCTTGGTTTTTACGCCCTCATCATCCCATCCCACATCGCCTAATGAACCCGGTTGAACTTTGTCGGCAAAGAAGTTGACTACGGGACTGCCATAGTTGAATTTTTTGGATTGCCATTTATCCAGCGTCGCAAACGAAGTGCCCGCAAAATTTGCCTCGTACCCCAACACCCGATCCAGCTCGGTAGCATGTCCAACGGATTCATGGATGGTGAGGTATGTATTCGTAGGGTCGAGAACCAGATCATATTTTCCAGCTTCGACGGATTTTGCTTTGAGTTTCAGACGCGCTTGCTTGGCAGCTGCGGCTGCATCTTCTAGTATGTCATACCCTTGTTTATAGAGCGTCGTGACACCTGCTAGTTTATCGGAAGGATTGGTTTGCAGATAGTCGTAGCTCCGACCCATAGGTGCACTCAGCGAGTCGCGGGTAGCCATGATACCACTTGCTTTATCTACCGCTGTAACCGTGAAATTAGGCCAGATACGGTGTACGTCCTGATCAATATAGGAGCCATCGGTGGAGGCAAAATACTTTTGCTCATTGATCATGAACAACGTATTATTAATGAAATTAGCCCCGTTTTGCATCGCGGTGCCGTTCGCCGTCAGTAGCAAATCAACTTTTTCCTTAACGGGCACTTCAAACGAATTTTTCGTGACTTTGGTCTTCCAGCTTACTTCGCCAAACCCTTTCTGCGGGGCCAGCTGAACAGGTTTTTTTTGCAACCTGGAATGAGCCTTAGCAAAGGCAACCGCTTTTTCGGCAGTTCTGGCTACATCTTCTTCGCTTTGGGTTTCGCCAATAGCTGCAAATCCCCAACAGCCGTTTGCAATAACCCGGACGCCTACGCCAAAGGATTCCGTGTTAATGATGTTCTGTACTTTGTCTTCCCGAGTCATGATGTACTGATTCAGGTATCGACCGATTCGAACATCCGCATACGTGGCTCCTTTCGATTTGGCGGCATTTAGAGCCGCATCGGCCAGTCGTTTCTTAATAGAGACATCCAGGCCGGGTTCCAGTAATTCTTCAGCCGTGACGGTTCGGCCTAAAGCGGACATTGAGGGCAATAAGATCCCGGCAGCGCCCGCGCTCAAAAGTTGGTTAAATTGTCGACGATTCAAGGGGTGATCCTCCTGTTTAGTTTGGGTGAAATGACGCGTACGGTTCAGCAATCAGTGTAGAAAGAAGCCAACTAATAGATGGAAAAGCTTTTTTAATATTATATTGTGATAAGTTGAAAATGAAAAATATAAAATTAAAAATCAATGATTTATAGATATTAAATTTTAAATTATTAATAATGGATAAATAATTGATTGTTTAGTTATAAAAGGTGCGATTGATGGTTGATTATCAATTTGTCACTTTCGCTGACCTCATGATAAGAGTTAATCACAGACCATAAAAAAAGCATCTGCTTAGAAGACAGATGCTTTTAACTTATTGAGAATAGACGAGTTTAGACGGCGTCGGAAAGGCTCGTGAACGTAAAGTCGCGAATCTTCATCGGGGGAATCAAATTGCCACCTGCCCGAACGGGTTTACCCAGCGCTTCGATGTTATTGAGCATAATGACCGGACTTTCGTTGAATCGGAAATTCTTTACCGGGAATTTGATCTGCCCATTTTCGATATAGAATGTCCCGTCGCGGGTAAGACCCGTATACAGTTGCGTTTGCGGGTCAACAGCGCGTATGTACCAGAAACGGGTAACCAGAATGCCTTTATCTGTACTTTTAATCAGATCGGCTAACGACTGATTTCCGCCCATGAGAATAAATCCACCAGCACCTGGTATAGGCTTAACTCCTTTTTTTTCAGCCCAGTAACGGGAATACGTCATATTTTTAACGACACCGTTTTCAATCCAGGTGCGTTTTTCCTGTGGAAGGCCATCTCCACCACCGCCCCCACCGAAGCGACCACCACCGCCCCCACCACCAAATGGCGATAGAGGTAGATCGGCATTCATCGGATCGCTGATGATCGTTACGCGTTCATCGAAGAGTTTTTCGCCCAAACGTGTGCCACCACCTTTCTTACTTAGGAAGCTCCGGCCCTCGTCGGCATTTCGAGCGTCCATACTCCGCATCATATTTTGCAGTAGTTCGACAGAAGCCGTTGGTTCCAGAATCACAGTATATTTTCCGGGTTCCAACGCGCGTGCATTTACCGATGCAAGGGCTTTCCCCATCGCGATTTCGGTAGCCGCTTTCGTACTCAGTTTGCTAATGTCATTTACATCTGGATTCGCATAGCCTGACCCCAGACCATCAGCAGTACGAACGGTGATCGAGAAATCAACGCCCGTTGACCGATTATAGCCGAACAATCCTTTGCTGTTGCCAATTGAAGAAAAACCGGTTGAATCTTCCATGTAGCCAGCGGCCGTAAGATTTTTCTGACGACAGGGATCGATGCTGTCGAAAGCCGCTTTAGCCCGGAATTCCGGGTCAATTTTAGCGGTCGATTCGGAGTAGGTGCCCGTCTCCAGATAAGTTTGTGGCCCTAGCATGGGCATGTACTCTGGATTTTCGGGAGCCAGTCGAGCAATTTCTTCGGCCCGGCGGACCGTTTTTTCCAGAGAGGCATCATCAAACTCGTTGATAGTAGCCGTACCAGATTTTTTGCCAAATACGGCCGTTACTGATAAACCAAGGTTATCAGATTCGCCACTTGTCGATACGGAGTTCCGTGCGTACCGAATATTACCTGTTCGACTACCCGACAGACCGACACTCATTTCGTCGGCTTTCGAATAGGAGAGGACTTTATCAATGATCTTTTTTGCTTCGTCTTTGCTTAGAAGTGCCATTATATTTAGTTGATAGTCAAGAGTCGATAGTCGTTAGTAATCGATTACACCAGCCACTCTCGACTGATGACTAACGACTATCGACTAATTCTTATATTTTTCGTGCTGTATTGATCACATTTACCCCATTGAAGCGGGCGGTTGCACTGCCGTGCGATACGGCACTCGATTGCGAAGGCTGACCTTTACCGTCGTTAAACGCCCCACCAAGTCGGTAATCGCTCTCGTCGCAGACAGCTACGCAGGAATTCCAGAACTCTCTGGTATTAGCCTGATAAGCAACGTCTTTGAGCATTCCGGCAATTTGACCGTCTTTGATTTCATAGAACAGCTGACCACCGAACTGGAAGTTATAGCGTTGCTGATCAATGGAGAACGAGCCATCGCCGATGATGTAAATGCCTTTTTTGACATCTTTGATCATGTTCTCTACGGATAAAGGCGTTTTCCCGGCTGCCAATGAGACATTGGCCATGCGTTGGAATTGTACCGAACTCCAGTTATCGGCATAGCAACAGCCTTGCGATTCTTTCTCTCCGATGATATGTACCTGATCCCGAATGGCCTGATAATTAACCAGAATACCATCTTTTACCAAATCCCAACGCTTCGTTTTTACACCTTCGTCATCGTAACCAACGGCTCCCAATGATCCCACCTGGGTTTTGTCGGCGAAGAAGTTCACGGCTTTGCTACCATAAGCGAAGTCTTTCGTCTTCCATTTATCGAGGGTGGCAAAACTGGTTCCGGCGTAGTTGGCTTCGTAGCCGAGCACGCGGTCGAGTTCGAGTGGGTGACCGACCGATTCGTGGATTGTCAACCAGGTATGCGAAGGGTCGAGAACAAGGTCGTATTTACCCGCTTCTACTGACTTGGCTGATAATTTTTCTTTAGCCTGTTTAGCCGCTAACGTGATATCTTCCAGCATATCGTACCCTTTATTGTAGCGGGTAGTTATGCCGGTTACTTTATCAGCGGGATTGACTTGTAAATATTCGTAACCCATGCCCATTGGGGCACTTAGTGAGTTACGAGTCGCAAACCGTCCATTTGCTGGATCAACGGCTGTTACGGTGAAGTTTGGTCCAATGCGGTGGATGTCCTGATCAGAATAGGTGCCATCAGTCGAGGCAAAATACTTCTGTTCGTTAATCTGGAACAATACGTTGTTGACGAAGTTTGCGCCATTCTGCATGGCAGCCGCGTTGCACGACAGAAGCAAATCTACTTTCTCCTTGACGGGTACTTCGAACGCATTTCGTTTAATAGGCGCTTTCCAACTCACTTCACCGTAGCCTTTTTGCGGGGCTAATTGGACAGGCTCTGTTAGTAAACGAGCATTCGCTTTGGCAATTTTCACGGCGGTTTCGGCGGCTTTGGCCACTACCGATTCATCACGAGCATCGCCTACCGATGCAAATCCCCAGCAACCATTCGCAATAACCCGAACGCCAACACCAAACGATTCAGAATTGATGATGCCTTGAACTTTGTTTTCGCGGGTAAGTACAAATTGGTTTAGGTAGCGACCAATACGTACATCAGCGTAGGTAGCGCCTTTCGCTTTAGCGGCATTGAGTGCAGCGTCCGCAAGACGCTTTTTGATAGACACATCCAGACCGGGCTCCAGAAGGGCTTCAGCCGGAACAGTCTTGGAAAAAGCAGGCAGGGAAGGAATCATGATCCCAGCGGCACCCATGCCTAATAGTTGATTAAAATCTCGACGATTCATGTAATTGGTTAAACTATAAGTCGATGAATACTAGAGTAATACTGACGGCTACTATACGGCGTCCGATAAACTGGTAAACGTAAAGTCCCGAATTTTCATTGGGGGAATCAGATTGCCTCCCATCCGAACGGGTTTGCCCAACGCTTCGAGGTTGTTGAGCATAATGACTGGACTTTCGTTGAATCGGAAATTCTTTACTGGGAATTTGATCTGCCCATTTTCGATATAGAATGTCCCGTCGCGGGTAAGACCCGTGTAAAGTAATGTTTGTGGATCGACCGGGCGGATGTACCAAAACCGCGTGACTAGAATCCCTTTTTCCGTGCTTTTGATCATGTCGGCAAGTGATTGCGTACCGCCTTCCATAATGAAATTACCCGGAGGTGGAATCGCTTTAACGCCTTTTTTATCAGCCCAATAGCGCGAATACGATAAATTTTTAACGACTCCTTTTTCGATCCAGGTTACTTTCTCTTGTGGCCGGCCATCACTACCGCCACCCCCAAAGCGACCACCTCCGCCACCGCCAAAAGCACCCGAAGGAACTTCAGGATTCGTCGGATCGGAATAGATCGTTACGCGCTCATCGAATAACTTTTCGCCCAGTCGTGTACCACCACCTTTTTTGCTTAGGAAACTCCGGCCTTCTTCTGCGCTTCGGGCGTCAAACGAATTCATCATGGCGGCCATCAGCGAGGCATCGACGTTCGCTAGAAGAGCTGCTGGTTCCAGAATTACGGTATATTTTCCTGGTTCCAGAGCGCGGGCACTGCTCGATGCCAGCGCTTTTTGCATCGCGATTTCGGTCGCGTCTTTCGTGCTGAGTTTCGAAACGTCGGTCACATCGCGGGTAGCGTATCCTGAACCCATTCCGTCGGACGTACGGACGGTGATGGAGAATTCAACCGACGTTTCCCGGTTGTAAGCTGATAGCCCTTTCGTATTACCAATGGCTGTAAACCGGGTCGTATCTTCCATATACCCAGCGGCTACCAGATTTTTCTTCCGGCAGGGATCAATGCTGTCGAAAGTTGCCTGAGACCGGAAATCGGGGTCGATCTTGGCGGTACTTTCGGCATATGGATCAGCTGGCAGATAGGTTTGTGGCCCAAGCATAGGCATGTATTCTGGATTTTCGGGAGCCAGTTTAGCAATTTCCTCAGCCCGGCGAACCGTTTTTTCCAGCGATTTATCGTCAAACTCGTTGACGGTAGCCGTACCAGATTTTTTGCCGTATACGGCCGTTATAGACAGTGACTGATTAACGCTTTCGCCACTGGTTGATACTGCATTGCGGGCATAGCGAATATTGCCCGTACGTCCGCCCGTCAGGTTGACGCTCATCTCGTCAGCCTTTGAATAGGAGAGGACTTTATCAATGATCTTTTTTGCTTCGTCTTTAGTTAGGAGGGCCATTATATTTAGTTGATAGTCAAGAGTCGAAAGTCGTTAGTAGATTGCACCAGACACTCTGGACTGATGAGTAACGACTTTCGACTAATCCTTATATTTTCCGTCCGGTGTTAATGACATTTACCCCGTTGAAGCGGGTAGTGGGGCATCCGTGCGATACAGCACTGACCTGTGAAGGCTGGCCTTTTCCGTCGAAGAACGAACCGAATGTACGGTAATCGTCTTTGTCACAGAGCTGGGCACACGAGTTCCAAAATTCCTGCGTGTTCGATTGATAGGCTACGTCATCTAGCATGCCAGCAATTTCGCCATTCTTGATTTCATAGAATAATTGACCGCCGAACTGGAAATTATAGCGCTGCTGATCAATCGAATACGAACCCCGACCAAGGATATAAATACCTTTATCAACGCCTTTGATCATGTCGGATACGGAGCGTTTTTCAGTACCCGGCTGGAGCGATACATTAGGCATCCGCTGGAATTGTACCGAATCCCAGTTGTCAGCGTAGCAACAGCCGTTTGATTCTTTCTCACCCAGAATAGCCACCTGATCGCGAATAGCCTGATAGTTCACCAGAATGCCATCTTTGATCAGATCCCACTTTTTGCCGGGAACGCCTTCGTCGTCGTAACCAACGGTACCGAGTGTATTTGGTTGGGTTTTATCCGCTACGATATTAACCAGTTTGCTGCCATAATTAAACGTCTTGCTTTTCCATTTATCGAGGGTGGCAAAACTGGTTCCGGCATAATTGGCTTCGTAGCCCAGTACACGATCAAGTTCGAGTGGGTGACCGACCGATTCATGGATGGTCAGGCCGAGGTGATTAGGGTCGAGGACGAGATCGTATTTGCCTGGCTGAACGGTTTTGGCTGTTAATTTTTCTTTCGATTGTTTGGCCGCTAAGATGGCATCTTCGACCATGTCGTACGAATTACGATAGCCAACCAGCCCATTTGGAGCCGGAATTTTTTCAGAGGCTAGCCCTTCCAGATACTCGTAGCCCATGCCCATAGGCGAGCTAAGGGCATCGCGAGTTTTGAATTTTCCCGCAGCCCGGTCAACTACGGATACCGTAAAGGTTGGCCATATCCGGTGGATATCCTGATCGATGTATGAACCATCAGTAGACGCAAAATACTTCTGCTCGTTGACGAAAAACAGATTCGAGGTCATAAAGGCGGCTCCATTTTTCATGGCTTCACCGTTGACCTTCATCAGCAACTCAATCTTTTGCTGAACCGGGATTTCGAACGCATTTTTTTTGATGGGCGTTTTCCAGGTTACTTCGCCTACGCCTTTTTGAGGGGCAAGTTGGACCGGCTCGGTTTGGAGTTTGGAGTTTGCTTTAGCGATGGCTACCGCGGTTTGGGCAGCTTTGGCAACGCCATCTGGCGTAACGTTGCTGGTAGCCGCAAATCCCCATGTACCGTTGGCAATCACCCGAATACCAACCCCAAACGATTCAGCGTTGACAATGTTCTGCACTTTCATTTCACGGGTAAACATGAATTGTTGCAGATACCGCCCAATCCGAACGTCGGTGTAAGTTGCCCCTTTACTTTTGGCTGTGTTAAGGGCAACGTCTGCCAATCGTTTTTTTGCCGCATTGTCGATGCCTACGCCCCGGCCCGATGCTTCGTGCAAATACTCAGCCGATACGGAACTACCGTACACAGGAATCCCGGTTGTCAGAAGGCCGCCAATCCCCAGGCCCGACAACTGGATAAAATCTCGTCTTTGCATTGATTGATTAATTTGTAGAATTATTCGTTGATGATTCAGAAATACGCGTAGGAAAACACGAATATCCTAAAAAATGGCGAAGCGACACTATCTACTTGTTAATTTATAAAGAATCGTAAACGGTATGTGAACAGCTTTACCTAATAAAATTCGGTAAAAATACCTATATACACCTGATTTATTAGGAATTTAGCCTCTCAACTCAACCGATATAGAATTATGCAGGAAAGCCGATTTGAGGAGTTTATTCAGGATGTATTGATAACAATATACGCCAACATCCGCGATTTGGAAGAAAAACGAACGTTTGCTGATCCGGATGAACACGACTATATCGATGGGCGATTAGTTAGCTACGGCGAAATGCTGGCAATCCTGCGAGCCTCCGCCCGCGACACCGGTATCGATCCAAAATCAGTTGGACTATAAGCAAAGATTAGCTGTATAAAATCCCTGGTTTTTACTTGACAAAGTTGGCAATTAGGCCTTAGAAAGATGGAAAAGATTACAGCCGTACCAAAGTCCGAGTAGCCGTAGCCGGTTTGTTGAAACCTAATTCAAAAAAGTTCTCTAACCGTAATTGATTGCCATTGCGCTCAATCCGATAACCCGTCTTCAGCATAGAGCTGGAAAGCAGGTTCTGCACCACAATCATAGAGTCCTGTAGTTCATACTGATAAAGTCCACTCCCTATTTTCGGAACGAGATAACCTCCGGCGTTCAATTCCTTACCACGATTGACAAGTATTGTATTTTCCAACAAACTCCCATTGTATGTCGGGTTGAAAATAATTGTGTCTCTCCTGGCTGAAATTTCGACCCATGCTCCCGTTAACGTTTGAGGGGTAACTGAATCCGATGAATGACAGGCCATAAATCCTGAGGCAACTAGCAGAAGCGTAAATAATGTGCGCATAGAAAGGGCTTTACTGTTGTAGACTCCTTTCAATAGAAAACAGTTGGAAATTAGGGCTAATCAAATGAATGATAGACTTAATTTTTTAAGCCGTCGAACCAGGCGAGGGCTCGATGCATAAATACGACTTCTGTGGGGGTATGCCCTCCCCTGGCAATCGTTTCCAGACTAAGTTTTGTGGAGCCAAGTTTTCGAAGCGCAGTGTAGGTTTGCTGTGAGGTCAGAAACGGGATAATTTCATCTTCTTCGCTATGAATCAGCTGGGTAGCGGTTTGGGTTTTCCAGTTAGTCAAATCATTATCAGCAAGGGCTTTGCCGAAGGCCGATGTTGGGTTTTTGATATCGGCACGAAACTGGTCTGTACAAATCTTGTCGAAGCTAAGCGTAATCGATCGGGCGCTATCCAATGATTGGCTAATGCGTTCAGCATAAGGTGATTTGAAATAGTAGCTGACGGGTTTATTCAGCCCATAGATACGATCGTAACTCAGGATTTCCCACGCATAAATGTAATTAGCGATTCCGCCGACCGTCTTATTTTGCGTTACGTAGTTGAAAAAAGCAGGCATCGCATAAGGCCCAGCTCCGCAACTCGACCCGGCCAGGGGAAGCTCATCTTTGTACCTGTCTTCGATTAACTGTTGCGCTGACAGCGTTGCAAAACCGCCTTCTGAATAGCCAGCCAGGAAAACCTTGTTCGTCCATTGAAGCTCTTTCTTTTTCAAGAACGCTTTCGTCGCCAGTAGCATATCGGCAGTGGCCTGAGCCAGCGTTTGGCGGTGTTCGTAGTCGTGAGGGAAGTCCTCCGATTCTCCGTAGCCGATGTAGTCAGGGCAAACCACTATATAGCCGTGAGTCGCAAAATAGATTGGGTACGAGAAATTAAGGGCACTAAAGTTAAGTCCTGAGGGGGCTTCCTGATTCGAGAAAGCGGTTGAATGCTGTAAACTCAATAATGGATACTGCTTGCCGGGTGCATTTATCTGACTAGGCAAATACACTATGCCTGAAGCTGTAATACTTGTGCCATCCTGAAGCGTCGTCTGATAAATAAGTTTATTGATACTAATCTGATAATCGCCAGGTTGATAGGCCAGCGAATCATTGCTTGTGCTTAGTAATTTCAGGATACTATTATTGTAAAAAACAACCTGATTTGAGCTTATCAGTACAGGTTTTGGTTGATTATTGGGTGTATCGCAGGCGGTAAGAGTTACTAATAAGCTAAAAAGTAAAATTATAGGTAATTGTTTACTCATGTAGTTACGGTGTAATTAAAAAACTAGTCCTTTCACTTTGGATTTTGTGCATAAATAATGCCATGACAAAATCTTGCCATGGCATTATTTATATAGGACTATAAATTCCCTATTTTTTACCTTTTTTCGGTTTTTCTTCTTTTGTTTTTTCTGACTTCTTGTCAGCCTTAGGTGATTCTTCTGTTTTAGCGCCTTTTGAGGGTTTTGCTTTTTCGACTGGAGCTTCCTGCGATGCAGTTACAGAACCGCGAACAAATGTTCCCCATGTCAGATTATCTTTTCCTTTTTGTACCTTTTTAGCTCGTTCGATAGCCATGTTGGCAGCCGCTTCAACAACCCAGTCGAAGTTGGCCTGACCGACGGAATGAACATCGGCGTCTGGAGCAGGATTGCAGAAATCAATAGCGATTGGAATGCCATCTCGCACCGCAAATTCAACCGTATTGAAATCGTAACCTAAGCCATGGTTCAATTTTAGTACATAATCGGTCATGGTAGCCAGTAGTTTCTTTCCTGCATCGCCCGTTGTTTTCATCTCGGCTGCATACCGTAGATGATGTGGATTGCGAGGTTCATACGGCATAATACGTACATCTTTACCGCCAATGCAATAACACCGGAAATAGTCAGTAAAGTCGATGGCTTCCTGGTAGAGCATAACCAGTTGCCCGGTTTCGTCATAAGCTTTAAACATCTGCTCTGGATTGTCCACTTTATAGACGCTCTTCCAGCCACCGCCCGCATGGGGTTTCATAAAGGCAGGGAAACCAATATGGTTAAAAATTCCCTCCCAGTTCATGTGTTTTAGGTTACGGAACGAATTATGGTTCGTATCGTCGGGACGTTCTTTGGAGGGGAGTAGAATCGTTTTAGGGACTGGGACACCGAGCTGAACGGCCAGAGCATTATTAAAAAACTTCTCGTCGGCACTCCACCAGAACGGATTATTAATAACAGCTGTACCCGTCAGAGCCGCATTTTTCAGGAATGCCTTGTAGAAAGGAACATCCTGTGATATACGGTCGATAATAACGGCGTATTCTGTTGGTACACTTTGTTCAACCTGCTCGATACTAACGAATTCAGCCGGGATTGCACTCTGCTTTTCATTAACTCGATCAACGAATGCCTGCGGGAACGTATTTTCCTGGCCAAACAATATGCCTATTTTAGGTTTTGCGCTCATAACCAAGGGATTAGATGCTTTTTTGCTGTTTGTCGATTAACAATAGTAAAACACATTGGTTAAACATATTGCTTTTAAGTGGGTAAACATAGCCATTTTCAGAATGTTTACTAGCTTCCTCAACTAATCTTCGCATTGACTGGGTTCCTGATAATTTCTATTCTTCTAATCTGAATGCCATTCAATTATCATCAACTGGCTTAATCATTTGGTTTTATCCCAATTATTCAATCCGCGATTTTGGCGCGAAAAGATCCCTTTTTTTGTGATTTATCAGTCCTAAATCTATTGTATGATGATCTTAAATAATGTAAGTTTGTTTTCTTCTGCTAGTATATATTAATGGAAAAGATATATATTGATTTTCTAGGAAATAATATGTTAATCTTTACTTTTATTGATAACTATTAGGGAATTTGCCGAAAGGGTTAACCCATAAACCTATAAAACTACCGTACTATATGTATTTAACGAACAGCCTGTTTCCGCATGAAATCAACGATTATTCTTCTCGTTGTCAGCTTATCCTTTATTATTCTGGTATTTAGTAGACCAAGCATTAATCGCTTTATTCAGCAGCAAAAACAGCAGGAACCCAATACTGAAACCACTAAAACGGATCTGCACACCAGGCAGCAACATATACAGATTGCAGAAAGTGAAATAAGGAATCGCTTAAACGAGGCCGGTATGCGCTGTGAGGGCATAAAAGAAATCGAAACAGGATGTCTTTGGATCGCTGTTGAGGAATACAATAAACAGGATACAAATCTGGTAATGACGCTAGAGCGCATTGCCAAAGGTCAACTCTTTGACTGTCTGACTATTGTTGATTTTAAACAGAATACGATAACGCGAACTGTGAATACTCAATAAGCAAACAGCTAGTCTTCTGGTGAGTGTTGATATAAGTTGGAAATTACAAAGCCCAATCTGTTTTGACTGGGCTAGTTCCAAGAATCAGATAAAGCACTAATTGTAAAAAGCCGAGCAAACGTACTGACTTAATACCAATCCATATTCATTATAACGCTGAACATAGAGGTGCAACCCGGTGGCCGTTACTCGGAAATTTGGTCGAACGAAAGTAGAGGTTATCATAGTGCAAGTAGTCGGATTTGATATTATTGGTATCAAATGCAACTACTATGCCTAATTTGTTGAAGTAGTAAAAAATTATATTAATTTTTTTTACGACATATTCGAGAGGTTTTATTACTTGAAATGTGCGTTTCCTACTACTAATGGGGAAAAAGAATATATGTATGGGGCGTGTTGAACTTATTGGATCATAATACTATAATTTATAGCTATAGTGTAAAAGTTACAAGAGCGTTTTTAGATGGTGTTCCAGGTGGATTACATAGTCTTCAATTAGCCAGCCTAATGTTTTAATCTCACATGAGTCGGTCGCTTGATTATCATTACCAGGTTTAATTTTCCGGTCTAGTGTTTCGGCTGAAGCACCATTCGCTACAAATAAGATTTGCTGGTTCAGGCTGGCCCAAAGCGATAGTAAATGCTCTACGGGTAAATCCTGATATCGATTAATAACAACTAACTGATTCTGATTGTAAGGAATAACCTGATAAGGTTCAGGGGCAAATTGTGCATCGGTAAACCGTTTCAGATTATTAATGGCCGAATCGATCAAATGACCCAATACCTGTTTCCGCGACCATTTTCCAGGAACGTGCCCAGTTAGTTCCTCATACGATAACGCACTCAGCTTTTTGGGAACTTCAACAATGTAGTTACTTAGTCGATTATGAGGGTTCATGAGATGGATGATATAAGATGCAGGACAAAATACATCATCCATCTTATATCATCCATACAATATTATATTGTGCTCAAATATCTGGGGAACTGGTCTTTCCAGACAGGCCAGTCGTGGTTGCCCCAGGGAGTAACATCGAGTTGATGCCGGATGCCTTTTCGACTAAGAATTCCAGACATCTGATAATTATCCTCTTTGCAGAAATCGTATTCCGATGTGCCCAGAATGATATTCATGTGGTAAAACTCGTCGTTGTGCGCATTCGGTAGGAAATCGGGAGGGTTGTTAAAGTAAACGTTATCATCGTAATACCCACCCAAGAACGACTTGATGTTAAAAGCTGCTCCCATAGTTAGCAGATGCCCCACCTGTTCGGGATGGCGAAACGCAAAATTCAGCGCATGATAGCCACCAAACGAAGCTCCGGAAACACCGATTTTTCGAACATTACACTCCCGTTGAATACCCGGCACCAATTCATGGTGGAGAAAACGATCGTAAAGAACGTGATTCCAGATACGGGTTCCGGGGTGTAAATGTTTGGCGTACCAGCTATCGCGGTCGATACTATCAATACAATACAACTTCACTTTTCCTGTTTCCACAAACCAGCGAGCGGTTTCGGTCAGACCAAAGTCTTTGTACTCATAATAGTGACCCATAGACGTTGGAAACAGTAATACCGGATACCCCCAGTTTCCATAAACCAGCATTTCTATATCGCGGCCTAAATGGTGCGAATACCATTTTCGATAGTCTTCCTGCACGTTGTTGTTTGTTTAATGAGTGCTTAAAATTACCGCTGAAAATAGAAGAAATCGCTGGCCCCGACAAAAACAAAGCGATTTACGTCGAAAAAATTAGCTACTTTGTGGATTGTGAAGATTATCCTTTTGTTATTTTTTGCGCTTATGGCTGAACTTGTACAAGCCTCTACCGATGCTGAAAAGCAAACCGTGACCGTGCTACATGACGATTCCTTATATTCCGTACCACTGAATCGAACCGTTCACTTAGACATACTATTGCCCCCGAATTACCAGGCATCTCAGAAAAAGCAATCCAAAGAAACTTTGCCTGTACTATACCTAAACGATGGGCAGGATCTGGGGCGTTTGGACATGTCGGATGTGCTGAATTCGCTTTACCAAACAGAAGCTATTCAGCCATTTATTCTGGTTGCTATTCACGCTGGTGATCGCATTCAGGAGTATGGTGTTGCGGCTCAGGCCGATTACCTAAATCGGGGGAGTAAAGCTAATTTATATACCGACTTTGTACTTACAGAACTGTTGCCTTATATCAAAAAGCACTATCCGGTTAGCACCGAGCCTGCTACGTGTGTATTGGCGGGCTTTTCACTTGGTGGCTTATCGGCATTCGATATTGTGTTTCATCATCCTGAACATTTTGCCAAAGCTGGTGTGTTTTCGGGATCATTTTGGTGGCGTAGTAAAAGTACGGCAGATGGCTATCGCGACGAAACCGACCGGATTATGCATGATCAGGTACGCAAAGGTACCCATCATAAACATACTCAGTTCTGGTTTGAGACAGGCACCGAAGACGAAACCAGTGATCGCAATAACAACGGGGTTATCGACTCGATTGACGATACATTGGATTTGATCGATGAGTTGGTGAAGAAAGGATATCGCTATGAACAGACCAATACGAATTCGCTAAATCGCCACTCTGATATTCGCTACGTTGAAATAAAGGGAGGTGAACATAATCAGGAAACCTGGAGTAAGATTATGCCTGATTTCCTGACCTGGGCGTTTGGTCGTACTGAATAAAAAGGCGAAATAGCCGTGTCAATGTTAATGAATGCCGAGGCCTTATAATCCGTAACCTTTACCAATTCGATGAAAACAGTGCTATTTATGCAGGGATTAGCTTTTATGGCTTTTTTTACCTTTAATAGTCCAGACATAACTCTTTCTGTACCTTCAGCTCAGGCAGGGCAAACCCTTATCTGGTCTGACGAGTTTAACGAACCAGGTTTACCCGACTCGACGAAATGGGGATATGAAGTCGGTGGCCATGGCTGGGGCAATAACGAGCTGGAATATTATACGTCAAAGCGTTCCGAAAATGCACGGGTCGAAAACGGAAAACTAATTATTGAGGCCCGAAAAGAGGCTTACGAAGGTAAAAATTACACCTCTGCCCGATTGTTGACCAAAGGCATTGTGGAGTGGAAGCATGGGCGGATTGAAGCCCTGGCAAAATTGCCCGCTGGCCGTGGAACCTGGCCCGCCATCTGGATGCTGGGGTCAAATATTTCAACAGTTAATTGGCCGCGCTCTGGTGAAATCGACATTATGGAACATGTCGGTTTCGATCCAGGCGTTGTTCACGGAACAATTCACACTGAAGCCTACAATCATGCTAAGAAAACCGAAAAGGGAAAAGCCATTACCGTAAAAAATGTATCGACAGAGTTTCATCTATATGCCATTGAATGGACAGCTGACAAGATTGATTTTTTTGTCGACGATCAGAAATATTACACCGTTGAGAAGGCAGTCTTAGGTAGTGAAGTGGCTCAATGGCCTTTTGAGCAGCCTTTTTACCTAATTTTGAACGTAGCCGTTGGCGGAAATTGGGGAGGACAAAAAGGCGTAGACGAATCCATATGGCCGCAGCGAATGGAGGTTGATTACGTTCGGGTATATCAATAGCATTCCGCAAAATGAACCGTGAAAAACATAATTCTTTTATTGAATTTAATTATTGTTCTTCAGAAGTGAGCCAGACCACTTTCTGCTCCGATTCATGCGGCTGACCCAAAATATCGCGGTATAATTCGGGCCGACGGGCGTTTCGGTATCGGTAGCCACCGGCTAGTTGGAGTTTATCAGGTGTACAGATCGCGGTCGCTACGTCATCGCCTAATTGACGGCATTCGACCAATATATCGCCAAAAGGGTCCAGGATCATCGAACAGCCGTTTTTCAACTGGTCGTCGTCCATACCGATCGGGTTCGAAAAAACAACATAAATGCCATTATCATAAGCACGAGCGGGTAGCCATTTCATCAGCCAGGCTCGTCCTTTCATACCGTCAAATTCCAGCCGGACAGATGTAGGGTCATTCTTGCGATTGACCCATAAAGTTGGATCCGCGAAGCCAGCGCCCGGCCGGGTAGACGGAGTCATCATCGTGACGTGCGGCATAAAAATAATATCGGCACCCAGCAGAGCCGTAGCCCGTACGTTCTCGACAATGTTATTATCGTAACAGATGAGAATCCCGCATTTCCAGCCAAATAAATCGAAAACAACGTATTCGTTGCCCGGCAAAATATGCGGATTAATGAACGGATGCAGCTTCCGATATTTCGCAACTAATCCATTCTTATCGACACAGACATAAGCCTTGAAAATCTGATCCTGTTCGTCTTTCTCAAACAAACCGGCCAGTATCACAATTTGGTGCTCCTGGGCAATTTGTTGGAGCACATCCATACTTTCACCTTCAGGGATAAATTCAGAAACAGCTAGAAGTTCTTCCTTCGACAAATGCCGGGCGAACGTGTATCCTGTGATGGAACACTCGTGAAAAGCAACAATCTGGGCTCCTTGCTGAGCTGCTTTTCCTGCCAAACTCCGGATAATTGAGAGATTGTACGCTTTGTCGCCACTGGCATTTTCAAACTGAGCCGTAGCGATTTTAAGGGTCTGCATAAAGAGATAAGTGTATAGGAATTTTGATGATCTACTCAATAAAAAGCAGAACTGGTCAGGGATTACTATTGAACGTATCGTAATCGTATTGTTAACGATCATTACGCGTCTAGCTATATGAAAACAGCCAGCTCATTACTGGGCTGGCTGTCTTTATAGGAAAACGGACGTTTTGTTTATACACTTCGCCCCTGAATAAGCCGGAGAAGTATAGCAATGATGGCGATAACAAGCAGGACGTGAATAATACCGCCCATACCGAAACTATTGAATCCTAAAAAGCCAAGCAGCCAAATAATAATCAGTACGACTGCGATGGTATACAGCAGATTGCCCATGATTGTAATGTTCTTAACGTTGAAATTAGGTGAATTGTAGGTAAAACTATGCTAGGCTTAATATGTTAGAAAATTGTATTTAAAACCGAAAAAATAAGTGAATGCCAACCAAAAGACGAGTATAAAAGATACAAATTCATTTCAACGCTGTTTTATTGAGGCATACCTTTGCAGCCGAATTTAAAGAGCAAAAGAGCGAATGAGTGATAACGCTGATTCAGGAAGTTGCTCTTTTGCTCATTCACTCTTTCGGGCTACGCGCCCTGCTCATTATTTATGGAATATCGCATCGAAAAAGACACGATGGGCCAGGTACAGGTTCCGGCCAATGTGTATTGGGGCGCTCAAACCCAGCGCTCGATTGAAAATTTTAAAATTGCGCAGGATATCAATAAAATGCCGCGTGAGATTATCCGGGCATTTGCTTACCTAAAAAAAGCAGCCGCTTTGACTAACCTCGATGCGGGTGTATTACCCAAAGAAAAAAGCGATCTGATTGGGCAGGCATGTGACGAAATCCTGGATGGGAAACTGGATGATCAGTTTCCGCTGGTCGTTTGGCAAACCGGTTCCGGCACCCAATCGAATATGAACGTAAATGAGGTGGTCGCTTATCGGGGGCATGTATTGCAGGGTGGGCAGCTTACGGATGAGAAGAAATTTCTGCACCCAAATGATGATGTGAATAAATCACAATCGTCGAATGATACGTTTCCGACGGCTATGCACATTGCAGCCTACAAAATTCTGCTTGACGTAACCATTCCAGGAATCACCAAACTGCGCGATACATTAGCCGCCAAGTCGAAGCAATTTATGCACATCGTCAAAATCGGCCGGACGCACTTTATGGATGCAACGCCCTTAACAGTAGGGCAGGAGTTTTCGGGTTACGTATCGCAACTGGATCATGGTCTGCGAGCCATCAATAATTCTCTGGCCCATCTGAGCGAACTAGCTTTGGGCGGAACGGCTGTAGGAACCGGAATTAATACACCGCCAAACTATTCCGAAAATGTCGCGAAGCACATTGCTGATCTAACGGGTTTACCTTTCATTACGGCTGAAAATAAATTTGAAGCGCTGGCCGCTCACGACGCTATTGTCGAAGCGCACGGTGCATTAAAAACTGTAGCAGCCAGCCTGATGAAAATTGGTAATGATATTCGGATGCTGTCGTCTGGCCCGCGTGCCGGTATTGGTGAATTGCATATTCCTGATAATGAGCCTGGTTCGTCGATTATGCCGGGTAAAGTAAACCCAACCCAGTGCGAGGCCATGACAATGGTAGCTGCTCAGGTCATGGGCAACGACGTAGCGATCAACTTTGGCGGTGCGATGGGGCATTTCGAGCTGAACGTGTTCAAACCGGTTATGATCTACAACTTCCTGCACTCCGCCCGACTCATTGGCGACGTTTGTGTTTCGTTCAATGACAAATGCGCGGAAGGCATCGAACCAATTGAAGCCAACATCAAAAAACACGTCGATTCGTCGCTAATGCTGGTAACAGCTCTAAATACAAAAATTGGCTATTACAAAGCAGCCGAAATCGCGCAGACAGCCCATAAGAATGGTTCCACGTTAAAAGAAACCGCCCTAAAACTCGGTTATCTGACAGAAGGAGAGTTTAACGAATGGGTGAAACCCGAAGATATGGTGGGTGAGATCAACTAACCCTAATTTTTTCATAGTACACGCAAAGAAGACCTCAACGTTGAGGTCTTCTTTGCGTGTACTGGTTTACCTAGAGAAATGCTAAACGATATCAAACAGAATAAATTAAGGACAACTAGCCTAGTTGATACATGTAGTCAGCATAAATAGATGCGTTTAATATTTTACACATCTACAGCCGATAGTCAAATTGATTTGAGTAAGTATAGTGCTAACGATGCGGTTAAAATCTTATTAAAAATATTATACTAACATATTGTTAAAATATAATTTATTCCCTAGATAATTAAAGATATATATTTGTATTATTTTAATACGATGATCTTATAGGACTAATCAAAGCAATTTTTGATTTTACTTTTCTAAGCTGATGATATTATTAACTTATTACTGTTTAAACGAAATTTGTTTAAACAAATGTTGGTTATACATTTGTCACGGCACTACAAAAACATGGAACCGCAGTTTCGAAACGAATACCACCGACTCATCATCAATCTGCACAAAACGGACGGATACATCTTCAATCACTTCCAGCAGAAAATGGCTCCGTTTGACCTGTCGGTGCAGCAGTATAAGGCCCTTCGCTTGCTTTCAGATGTCTTTCCAAACAGCTTGACGGCAGGTGAACTGAAAGAGAAAATGACGGATATGAACTCCGATATGACCCGATTGATCGACCGATTGGTTGCCAAGAATCTGGTGGTTCGGGAGGTAAATGCACTAAATCGTCGCCAGGTGAACCTGCGGCTGACGGTCGAGTCTAATCAATTTGTCGAAAAGGTAGCCGCTGAGTTCAAACATTTTGAATCGATAGTGAGCCACTTAACCGAAGAGGAAGCTCTCGTAATGAATAAACTTCTTGAAAAAATAAGAAAGCAATAAGATGAAAACGTACATACTAGGGATTGGATTGGTTGCAGCTGGATTGAGTCAGTCACTGGCTCAGCCAACGCCAATGTCCCTAAACCAGGCCGTTCAACTGGCACTTCAAAATAATAAAGGCATTAAATTGGCCGATTCGCGTACGCAGGCTGCCGAAGCGCGATTTCAGGAGGCTAAAGATCGTAGTTTACCCAGCGCCAATGCGTCGCTGAGTTATTCCCGATATAGCCTGACCGGACCGTTTTCGTTTGGGAAGGGCGATGATGGTAAAGCCTTGTTTGGCATTCCGGCCGGAGCGTTCAGTGCAACAATGGGTGGTGCAACGATCAGCAAAGAAGTTTTTGGTGGATTTGCGGAAAAATCGGCGGAGAAATCGGCTGAACTGCTGGCCAAAGCAAGCCACCTGGACGCGCAACGGAATCGCTCAGAACTCGTGTACACCGTTACGGATGCGTATTACAACATCGTTAAATTAGCCCGTTCGATTGGCGTTATCGAACAGAATATCAAGCAGTTTGACGAAAAAGAACGGGAAGCGCAAAACCTGCAAAAAGAGGGAGTAGTTACGGCAAACGAAGTACTGAAAATTCAACTTCAGAAAAATAACCTGCAACTCAGTCGCTTACAGGTTGAGAAGGCTAGACAAACTGCCCTATACAATTTCAATCTGTTAGTTGGCTTGCCTGAAAATCAGCAAATTGCTATCGATACATTGCTGACAAATCCGGCGACTGTCGCTGAGTCGTTGAGTTCGTTTATCGATAGGGCGATTCAAACGCGCCCTGAAGTACAGGCAAATGCGTTGCGAGTGCAATCGGCTCAGGAGCAGCTCCGTAACACAAAAAGTGCCATGTATCCACATCTGGGCGTATCACTGGGGTATAACTACATTAATCCCACGGCTCGGATTATTCCCGAAGCCAGCTCATTTATAAGTGCCTGGAATGTTGGAGGGGGACTGAGCTACAACATTGGCTCGATCTATAATATGAAAGGTAAGCTTCATACCGCTCAGAATGCTATCGATCAGGCAAATCTTCAGGGGCAGCAACAGTCAGATCAGATTCGCTCAGAAGTCGTTACGGCGTACAATAATTACCAATTAGCATTGGAACAACAGAATGTAATCCGTACGGCTGTTGGGCAAGCTCAGGAAAATTATCGTCTGACGGAATCGCGTTTCCGGAATGGCCTGGTCGGTTCTACCGACTTACTCGAAGCGGATAGCTTTCTCTTACAAGCACAACTCAATGTTATTAATGCCACTGTCGATGCACAGTTGGCTTATCAGCGCCTGTTAAAAGCGACGGGCGCAAATCTCAACTAATCTCATTTCGACTAGACAAGTAATCATGGATAAGAAAACAATTTTTCGGATAGGGGGCGTTATCGTTCTGGCTATTGCCCTCTTTTTTGGATATAGCGAATTTAAGTATCTCCAACGTCACGAAACGACCGACGATGCTCAAATCGATGGGGATGTAAACCCGGTTATTCCGAAAGCGAGCGGGTATGTCAAAGAAATAAAATTCAAAGACAACCAATATGTAAAAGAAGGCGATACACTCTACGTATTGGATGATGCCGATTACCGTATTCGGCTGGATCAGGCTGAAGCTGCTTTACAAAGTGCAATGGCCGCAGCTGGGGTTTCGCGATATCAGGTAAATGTAGCAGCCGCAACAATCCAAAGCTCGCAGGCAAGCGTACAAACAGCTCGCGATCAGGTCGCTACCGCTCAGGCGAATTTGGCGGCTGCTCAGGCACGCGCTCGCAAGGCATCGCAGGATTTTGACCGCTATAGTCGATTGTTGGCCGAGAAAACTGTACCCCAGCAACAATTTGATGCTGTGCAAGCCGAGCGAGATGCCGCACAGGCTCAAGTTCAGGCTGCTCAGGCGCAATTGCAAACGGCTCAGTCGCAGGTAGCCGCTGCCGGTACACAAACAGGCGTAACGAGTTCGCAACGCCGGGCTACAGAAGGGCAAATTTCGGTATCGCAAGCTGCGATTAAACAACGTCAGGCCGATCTGGACATGGCGAAACTGCAATTGTCTTATACAATCATTAAGGCGCCGATTTCAGGGGTTGTATCGAAACGTTCTGTCCAAATTGGTCAGTTGGTGCAGGCCGGACAGGCTGTTTGTTCGGTCGTTGGCAACTCGAATCTGTGGGTAACAGCCAACTTCAAAGAAACGCAATTAAAACAAATGGTGCCTGGTCAAACCGTTGAAATTGATGTCGATGCGTTTGGCGGTGAAAAACTGACGGGTAAAGTTGGCTCATTTGCTGGCGCTACAGGGGCAAAATTCTCCCTGCTTCCTCCGGATAACGCAACGGGCAACTACGTGAAAGTGGTGCAGCGAATTCCCGTACGGATCGATATTGAAAAGAACAGTCCGGTTTATGCGAAGATCCGCCCTGGTATGAGCGTTACGGTAGCCGTGGATTTGCAAGGAAAATAGATTGGTGGTGTCGGACGGGAGTAACCGGTCCTTTATCCGACACTACCATAAAAACTTAACCAGTTATGAATATAGGATTTGATAAATGGGTGGTCGTTCTGACGGTGACGACAGCTGCGTTGCTGCAGACTATCGACTCGTCCATTGTAAACGTGACCCTCAACCAGATGATGGGGAACCTGGGTGCATCGCTGGGGGATATTAGCTGGGTAGTAACGGGTTACGCAGCTGCCAGTGCCGTTATGATTACGATGTCAGGTTGGCTGACCGCCAAATTAGGACGTCGAAACTATTTTGCAGCGTCGATTGTGCTCTTTACCATTGCTTCCATTTTCTGTGGTACATCGACGAATGTTTGGGAACTGGTTTTCTTCCGGGTTGTACAGGGGATAGGCGGAGGAGGCTTATTGACAACGGCTCAATCGATTCTGATTCAGACGTTTCCAAAAGAGCAGTTAGGTATTGCTAACGCGATTTTTGGAATGGGGGTAATTATTGGCCCATCAATTGGGCCAACACTGGGCGGATATATCACTGATAATTTATCGTGGAACTGGGTGTTCTACATTAATATTCCTTTTGGTATTCTGGCCACGGTACTAACTTATGCTTACATCAAGGAACCTGCCGAAAAAGTGGAAGCCGGTAAGATGGACTGGCTTGCGCTCATACTGTTGACAATGGGTATTGGTGGTCTGCAGATCGTACTGGAAAAAGGCCAGGAAGAAGACTGGTTTACATCTGAATTTATTGTAATCATGTCGATTGGCGCGGCAATTGGACTTATTGGATTTATCTGGCGGCAACTGATTGTTAAAATGCCAATACTGGACCTAAGCCTGCTACGCGAACGTCGATTTGCCGTCGGAACTGTTTTTAACTTTATTCTTGGTTTCGGCCTGTTTGCTTCTGTATTTATTATCCCGGTTTTCTGCCAAACGATTCTCGGATTTACGGCCAGCCAAACGGGTTTATTGCTGATGCCAGGTTCCATCATGACGGGTCTTATGATGCCGGTTGTTGGGGGATTAATGAGCAAAAATTACATCTCGCCCGTCTGGTACGCAGCTATTGGTTTCCTGTTATTTTTCGGCTTCTGTTTTGATCTTTCAGCTATTAGCCTGGATGCCGGACCGGATTACTTCTTTTGGCCGCTCATTGTTCGGGGAATTGGGATGGGAATGATTTTTATCCCGCTGACTACGATTACACTGGCCGATCTGAAAAACATTGAAATTCCCCAGGGATCGGCCTTGACAGGCATGATTCGTCAATTGGGCGGTACGTTCGGTACGGCGATTATGACGACCTACATTTCAACTCGAACTGTCTTTCATGCATCTCGTCTGTCGGATAATATTTCAGTTTATAATCCGATATCAGCCGACCGGATACGACAGTTTACCAATCTATTTCTGTCAAAAGGCGATGCGCTGATGACGGCTATGGGCAAAGCGTATGGGCTGATGCAGGGAACTGTCATGAAACAGGCATTGGTTATGACGTATGCTGATACATTCCTGATTATTGGGGCTTTCTTCCTGATTTGTGTCCCGTTCCTGCTGCTCTTTATCGGTAAGAAAATTCAGGCACCCGCGCATACCGAAATGGTAATGGAATAAGAAGGTTTTGAATAGTGTTTTGTTCGTTTGTTGTTTGGACATCGGATGACTACTCGTTATCCGATGTTTTTTTGTTCGCTACTTGCTTAGCAAGTAGCGAACAAAAAATGCCTTGCGCGATCAATTGAGTTCCCAATGCTCGAAAAACCAGATGAGTTAACTAAACTGCTCGATCAGACCATTCAGGAAATTTGGAAGAAAACTCCAAATAATTCGATTATTAGTTAGGCAATTAAACGCATTAGCCAGGCGGTAACTAATCCACCATACGTGCCTAATACATGACTAAGAACCGCCAGCAGAACGCCAACGGGAGCTAGTGCAGGATGAAAAATTGAGGCCACCGCTGGCGCTGTCGATACACCTCCAATATTCGCCTGACTGCCAACGGCTACGAAAAAATAAGGCGCTCGGATGATACGAGCGGTAATAATCATCACCACAATGTGAATGAGCATCCAGATCACGGCGACCAGAAACAATCCCAAATTGCCCCCTAGATTGGAGAGATTAAGTCGCATCCCGATTGTCATAATCAGGAAATAGACGAATAAGGTTGCCAAATCAGTCGTACCTAGTTTTTCTAGTTTACGAAGTCGGGTGAACGATAATCCAATCCCGAGTGATGTTGATAAAATCACAACCCAGAGAAAGTTGGACGTAAACGGATCAAGTCCGTAAACAACCAACGATTCTTTATACGGCTGGAGATTTGTCGAAATAACGTACGCTAACGAATGTGCGAGGGCACCTCCGCCAAAACCTAAAGCTAATATTGTGCTCAAATCCAATAAGTTAGCTGGCCGGTCAGGTTCTACTCTATACGCTAGAATGCGTTGCTTAACCTCTTCAATAGAACTGGTATCGGCTTTTAGCCAGGCGTCAATTTTATCGCGATAAGCTGCACCATAGATCAGACAAGCCGTCCAACTGGTTGATACTACAGCGTCGACCACCAGAATAATAGCGAATAGTTCTTCACTACAGCCGTAAATCTCTTTCAGGGCTAACTGGCTACTACTGCCACCTATCCAGCTCCCCGAAATGGTTACCAATCCTTTCCAATACTCATTGGCAATAGCCTGTTCGCGAAAACCTGGAATCAACCACATAACCGCCTGAAAGGCAATCGGCGCGCCAATAATGATGCCAATAGTACCTGAAAGAAACGTTATGAGCGCTTTCTGACCCAATCGGGCAATCGCCCGCAGATCGGCCGTAGAGGTGAGCAGAACCAGCGCAGCCGGTAGTAAATAATTCGTAGAAACTTTGTACAAACTCGACTGTTCTCCCGAAATAATACCCAGGCTATTCATTCCCGCCGGGAAAATATAGCAGAGTAGAAGGGAGGGAACGTAGGTGTATACTCGCTGCCAGAACGGATGCGCCGACTGAGAAGTCTGGAAAATGAAGGTAAGCAGTACCAGGAAAATACCCAGGATGATTGCGTCGTTCGTAATCAGCGGTTGTTGCATACGAGATGATTTATTGTTTCAAGTTTAAGGTTTCATGTTCACGATTTACAACTTACCCTTTCCTATGGTCTGTGTCCTCGCAGATTACCTAACCAGACGGTTATATTGGGTGATGCATGAGCGGCCTGTGTCCTCACAGGCCGCGGAAGTACAACTTGAAACTTTAAACAATAATCAATAATCTTAAAATCCTGCTGCCTGCCCGTCTTTTCTGGATTCGGTAGCCCCATGATATACTTTATTCTGGGCGTCGTACATAATGGCTTGATAACCACCATAGCCGCCAAGTCCATAACCAATCTTATGGCCTTTGCGCATCAGGTCGCGGATGGTTTCGTATGGATATCCCGATTCTAACGTAATCTGGCCTGCATCTACCATTTTCTCGCCTGTGGGTTCCGATGATCCCAGATGATCGATGCGAGGAGCGTCTCCGGCTTCCTGCGGATTCATGCCATAATCGATCATATTCATCAGAATCTCGGTGTGGCCCAATGGCTGAAAACTGCCACCCATAACGCCGAAACTCATAAAGGGCTGCCCGTTTTTTGTCACAAAAGCCGGGATGATCGTCTGGAATGGTCGTTTATGAGGGGCATATGTATTGTTCTGGCCTTCATAGAGACTATACAGTTCTCCCCGATCCTGAAACTGAAATCCCAAGCCATCGGGTACCATGCCCGAGCCAAAACCCCGATAATTGCTTTGAATCAGTGATACCATGTTTCCTTCTTCATCGGCCACCGTTAGGTAAATCGTATCACCCTGTTTTAAGGCCGGATTGCCCGCATCGACACGGCTGGCTGCCCGATTGGGGTCGATGAGTTTACGACGTTCGGCGGCATACTCCTTACTGATCAACTCTTTCACTGGAATTTTAGCAAAGGCTGGATCGGCATAGTATTTAGCCCGGTCTTCAAAGGCAAGTTTTTTTGCTTCAACGAACAGGTGAATATGCTCAGGACTTCCCCAGGGAATCTTTGAAAAATCATAGCCTTCCAGAATATTCAGCATTTGCAACGTACAAATTCCCTGACTATTCGGTGGCAATTCCCATACATCGTAGCCACGGTAATTCGTAGAGACCGGCTCAACCCATTCGGAGGTATGATCGGCTAAGTCTTTGGCACTGAGGTAGCCACCTACTTTTTTCATGAACGCATCAATTGTCTGAGCAATCTCGCCCTTGTAAAAAGCATCCCGACCACCTTTGGCAATTTTCTCCAGCGTATTGGCCAACGCCGGATTTTTGAAGATTTCGCCCCGTTTTGGAGCAGCTCCATTTGGCGCATAGGTTTCCTTCACATTGGGATATTTACCGAAACGAGCAATCATCGACGCCCAGGAAATCGACGCTTCGTCGTGAACAGGATAGCCTTCGCGAGCGTAGCGGATTGCATGCGACAGAATTTTGGGCATGGGCGTTTTCCCGAATCGTTTGTGAAGTTCAAACCAGCCATCGACGCAGCCAGGCGTAGATACGGGCAACGGTCCATCGGATGGAATGTGCTTGAGACCGCGTTTCTGAAACTCCGCCAGCGTGAGCGAATACGGCGATCGGCCAGAAGCATTCAGACCATAGAGTTTTTTCGTTTTGGCATCCCAAACAATCGCGAATAGATCGCCCCCAATGCCATTTACATGCGGTTCAACAAGTCCCTCCATTGCATTGGCGGCAATGGCGGCATCAATAGCGTTCCCACCTGATCGCAAAACGTCAATGGCGGCTTGTGTCGATAACGGGTGCGATGTGCAGGCCATTCCGTGTTGGGCCATAACAACACTGCGTGTTGTGAACGCTTTGCCCATCAGCCGGTCCTGAGCAAAGGAGAATACACGAATAGAGAATAAAAGAAAGAAGATGAGTACGGTTTTTTTCATGAGGAGGTTGTATGAAGTTCTGAGAGCAATTGAGCTGAAACAGACTAAGCAATGGCACAAGATAAGGAAATGACTGATAGAATTCCAGTTTCGCCAAGTCAAGATTCCAGGCCGAATTGCATTGACGCTCAACGTTCAATAATGTCGATGAAAAGCGTGAAAACTACTCTATTTCGCCAACGAACTAATCTGGACATTTGGCATTCATATTTAATCCTTTACTATCCAATGAACGAACAAATAATAGCCGCTAATCAGACATTTATGAATGTTTTTGCTGGTGGAGCCGAGACGATGGGAGACCTTTATACTGCTGACGCTGAAATATACCCACCCGGCGGAGATACAATTTCCGGCAACACCGCCATTGGTGAATTCTGGAAATGGGCCTTTGGCGCTGGTATAAAGAAAGCGAAACTAGATACCGTAAAGACAGAATCGGTTGGTGATCAGATTGTTGAGATTGGGAAGTTCACTCTCTTTGGCGAAAGCGATGCACAACTGGATACCGGGAAATATCTGGTTGTCTGGAAACAGGATGGAGGGGTCTGGAAACTCCATCGGGATATCTGGAATACCAGTGTGGCCAGCTAACAAAAAGCAGGGCCTCCAACTTTCCAACGTTCTCAATGATTGGAAATTTGGAGGCCCTGCCGGAGAATGGACCTGAGACCTTATTGAATGATTTACAATGTATATTCAAACGTACCTAGTCCGAGAACCTCACTGGTATGTTTACGGAGTTCCTGACCAAGTTGAGGATTATTAGCTAATACCTGACCGTAAGACGGAATCATTTCTTTCAATTTCTGTTGCCAGGCATCTGTTTGCAACTGTTCTGGAAAACAGCGTTTGAGCAGATCAAGCATAATTGATACGGCGGTTGAGGCTCCAGGTGATGCCCCCAATAATGCGGCAATGCTACCATCTGCAGCACTCACGACTTCGGTACCAAATTCCAATACGCCCCCTTCGTCTTCGTCTTTTTTAATAACCTGTACGCGCTGGCCAGCAATTTCCAGTTCCCAATCTTCCATTTTGGCATCAGGATAATATTCTTTCAACGCATTGAGTCGATCATCGGGCGATTGCATAACCTGTTGAATCAGGTAGCGGGTCAGTGGAATATTATGTAGGCCAGCCATTAGCATGGGAGCCATGTTGCTCAACTGAATCGATTTGGGCAAATCCATGTAGGATCCACTTTTGAGAAACTTGGTCGAAAAACCAGCGTATGGTCCAAACAGGAGTTCACGTTTTCCATCGATCATTCGTGTATCGAGGTGAGGCACCGACATTGGCGGAGCACCAACCGATGCTTTTCCGTAAACTTTTGCCTGATGGCGTTCAATCACGTCACGGTTAATGCATTTAAGCCATTGGCCACTAACCGGGAAACCACCAAATCCGCGACTTTCGGGAATATCAGATTTTTCGAGCAGTCGAAGTGAGCCCCCACCAGCCCCGATAAATAGAAAATCAGTCTGTATTTCGCGTTCCTGACGAGTCGTTACATTTTCGACCCGGAGTTTCCAGCCACCTAAACTTTTGGAGCGCCAGAGATCGTGTACATCGTGGGCGAAGTACATACGTACTCCCGGCATATCGGATAATCGACGGAACATGGCTCGGGTCAATGCCCCAAAGTTGACATCTGTACCGATTTCCATTCGGGTAGCGGCAACGGGTTGAACCGGATCACGATCCTCCATAACCAATGGCATCCAGTCTGCTAATTGAGCCGGATTTTCGGAATATTGCATCCCGTGGAAGAGGTAGTTTTGCTGGAGTGAATCGAAGCGTTTACGCAGATAATCAACATTTTCGGCTCCCCACACAAAGCTCATATGCGGAATGGAACGAATGAAATTCGGTGCATCATGCAGAAAATCCTTCTCGATCAGATACGCCCAGAATTGCTTCGATTGCTCAAACGATTCGGCGATTTTGATCGCTTTCGATACGTCGATGGAGCCGTCTTCCTTTTCAGGCGTATAATTCAATTCGCAGAATGCCGAGTGGCCTGTTCCGGCATTGTTCCAGGCGTCCGAGCTTTCGGCGGCAGCGCTGTCCAACCGTTCATAAATATCAATAGTCAGGTCGGGTTGCAGTTCTTTCAGCAACACGCCCAATGTAGCACTCATGATGCCCGCTCCGATTAAAACTACATCGGAACCTTTTTGAGTAGATTTTTTACGTTTCGCCATACGACTAATTGGCAGGTATGTATTCGTTACTAATTGCAAAGTTGGTAAACAGGATGTTCATCGTCTCATTATTCATGTATAAATCCCATTTAATCCTTGAAGGGCAATGAGTTGAAACCGCTAATCTGCCTGAAATATCTTTTCCAGACATTTAACAGTTATCAGATACGTTGGTTTGACGCCTAAAGTGCCAAGGCTTCCCGAAGCAAGGGTTGCGCCAGTCAGTAGTGGATTATCAGAAGCATAATAAGCGTATCGAACTTTGACAGAGGCCGGAATACTACCTCTGATTTTTGACTGAGCCTGTATCGCTTTTTGGTAATGTGCGCCTTCCATTTCGAGACCAATCGCGTTCCAGGACGAATTGCGGAAATAGCTTAGTACATCCTTGTTTTGCAGTGATGTGCCCAATACAGTAATCATTGCCCCTTCATAGACCGGAATACCATTTCCATCAAAGTCAGCTTTACTAAAATCATTTTCGAGTGGATAATTGTCGGCAGTACCTTCAAAAATATGGGCAGTCGGTATCATTAAGTCGCCTTTGCCCCCCGTCAAAATTCCGGCTTTCCCAATGACTGAAATTGAGGCTACATTTAGTGGGGCCGTTCCCTCACTGTGTTCGTAGGGCTTCAATAATTCGTCCATCGTTTCAAACGCTTGTTCGCCGAATGCATAATCCATAACGAGCAGCAATGGCTTTGTTTCCCGAATGTGTTTTGCATTATGCGGAATTTCGGGGGGCAATTGTTTGGCATCTAACTGAGCGGTGTCTATCAGTTGAACTAATAAACTGGTACCACCCAGATCTTCCACCGTATGCATGCCGTGCTCATGGGCGTAAGTATTTACCTGTTTCCGAAGGTCGCGCCCACCTGGCTGACTGAGTTTTAACGCCAGATCGTATAGGTTGTCCCAGGACGTTGTACTCGCCAAAGCCGCCGACGCATAAAGCGAGTTCATCACACTATGCGGGTTGGCGCTGATGATGTGAATCGGGCGATCTTGAAGTTTATGCTCCCAGATATATTGCTTCAAACGGGTGGCCCAACGCTCACCATACAGATGTTGGCCGATTCGTTCGCGGAGCATCGGTGTAAAATTGATCTCACGGCCAAGTTTCGGTTCGCCAATCTCGCGTATCGATACGCTACCCAGGCCGTATACAATTTGGAATAGACCACTATTGGTACCTGCCGTTTCCTCAAATCGTTGATACGCCTGTTGTGTCTCTTCAAATGTCCGACCCAAAATCGAGCTGAGATACATAAGGGCTAGTTCCCGTTCATCGTCGTTTACGGTTCCGCCTGATTGCACAATGGCTTCCAGTTTTTCCCATTCGCGGGTGCGGCTACCCCGTTCCTGAAATGCGTTGCGACGGATTTTGTCGGCTTCCATAAACATGAACGTCAGGTGCGTCAGGATATCGTAAATTTCGCTGCGGCCATTGGTTACTTCAATTACCATCTGTTCACTATCAATTCGATAGCAGTTTCGACGACGTTTTGCGGGTACCAGTACCGGGAAATGGGAATGTTCGAAACCTTCGCGGGAGGCTAACGTAATTACTCGACAAGCTTCAATTCCTTTGGGAAGCCGATCCATTACGTAGACCAATCCATCTAATTCAACCCGTTGAGGATCACCGACGAGGCCATAAATTTCAGGCTGAAGCGTTAGCAGAGCCCGACGAATTTCTTCACCTGATACACCCGAAGGTTTATAAAACCCCCGATTGAACAAATGACGCATGGTAATGTATAATCGCTCGATAGCAACGCGCGACTCCTGAGCGCGAGTAAGGGGGGGAGATGGAACGAGATTCATGAATAGCGGTGAATTTCGCTGCAAGTTACATGATCCTGCATGGACGTCGTTAGTGAAATGATTTTCTGGGTACTTTTGGCGAATGAAAAATCAGATTCGGCGTACGGGTTGGGTTGTATTATGTTGGCTTATGCTTTGGCAAGCGGGGCAGGCACAACCTCTGCCACCAACGCCTGTCGTAGCCGATCATGGGGGGATTAATCAAGGGCGATTTATTGGCGTTTTGGTGGGTACAGCCGCATTTTATACCGTTACCTTATTAATGCTTCGAAAGCAGTGGTATAAGAAAAAAGTACCGTTTCATAGCTTTAACGATAATGCTGAGTGGCTTCAGATGGATAAAGTGGGCCACGCGGCAACGGCCTATTGCATGAGTCGGGGAGGCTATGAGCTGATGCGGTGGAGTGGCGTTAACGAAAAAGCGAGCATCCTAACGGGCGGTTTACTGGCGCTATTGTTTCAAACTACCCTTGAAGTATACGACGGACATGCAGAAGGATGGGGTTTTTCGAAAGGAGACATGGTGGCCAATGTAGCCGGAACGGCTCTCTTTATGGGGCAGCAGTATGGCGCTAGTCAACAGGTTGTTAGCCTTAAATATGGATTTCGTAAAACCATTTTTCCGCCGTACCGACCGAATCTGCTTGGTAAAACAACAGGTCAGCAAATGCTGAAGGATTACAATGGACAACAGTATTGGTTATCAGTGAATCTGGCGTCGGTGTTGCCGGTGGGGCCAAGGTTTCCACGCTGGCTCAACCTGGATCTGGGCTATAGCGGTAGCGGCATGATTGGCGGCCACGAAAACCCTCGTGTGTTGGATGCCAATGGAAATGAGGTGAAGTTTACACGCTATCGACAGTTCTTTATTTCGCCTGATGCCGATTTGTCTCGTGTAGGAACGTTTTCACCTTCTCTTCAGCGATTTATCGGTACCGTCCAGTTTTTCAAAATTCCGGCTCCATCGCTGGAGTTTAACCGAATAAAGGGCGTTCAATTTCACCCGCTTATTTTACCGAAAGAGTAGTAAATCTAATTAGCTAGAATTCAGGTGAACCTTATCCTACTTATAATTCTTCTATCTTTGCGCTTCGCGAATAGTGTTTACGTATGACGTATCGTCAACAGAAAGCCCTCCGGATTGCTGGTTGGGTATCATTAAGTATTTTTTTGCTAGCCTGTGTGGGGGGGATTGTTGCCTACTTCAAACGGGAAAGCCTTCTGCAATCCACACTTGAACGGGCCATTCGGAAAGCCAAACGGGAGTACAAGCTGGATGTTCGTATTGGCTCCGCCACCTTTACGGGCCTTAGTTCGGTCGCTTTTCGGGATGTTTCAGTCGTTCCTGAAGACCGGGATAGTTTAGCCCGCATTCAGCAGGTTGAAGTAGCGGTTCGATTTTGGCCATTGCTGGCTGGTAAAGTTGGCCTTTCGGGCATGACACTCGAAAATGGGCTAATCCAAATCGTAAAGCGTGATTCGTTGACGAATGTTGACTTCCTGCTTAGAAAAAAACGCGACTCTACAACTGTAAACGAACCCCCTCGCGAAGCCCGTCGTACTGATTTATCGGAAGTTGCCGAGAATTTAATTGATAACATTCTCTCCAAAATTCCTGATGATCTGAATGTTAGCAATCTGGAATTTCGGGCGATGGATGATAACGATACGCTCAGTTTGCTCACGCAGACCGCCGTTATTGACGACGAAAACGTTACATCGACGATCAAGTTGAACGGAAATCAGGCTACCTGGCACTTGGCCGGTACCGCTGACCCTGGCGATCGTGAATATAACCTGGCTTTGTATGCTGATGGCAAACCGATTGAACTGCCCTATATCCAGAAAAAGTACAAACTTAAAGTTCAGGTTGATACCCTTCGCGCTGAGTTGCGGGAAGTAGATCGTTCGGGTGGCGAATTTCGAATGGAAGGATATGGCTCGGTTCGAAATCTTCGGGTTAATCACCCGGCTATTGCCCGAACGGATGTGCTGGTCCCATCAGCCGCGATGGATGCGCGCGTTTTTGTTGGAGAAAATTATGTCGGAGTTGATAGCTCATCGACGCTTCATTTAGGGCAAGTTAGTGCGCGGCCATTTCTAAAATATACACTCTCTGACGCAACGGTTCAGCCAACCATCAAGCAAGCACGCAACACATCGTCGGATGAAGAAGAAACTCCTCAGCCTGGTAAAATCTATGAGGTTCAGCTGCATACGGGTCCGATGAATGCTCAGGCATTGTTTAATTCGTTTCCACAAGGATTATTTGAGTCGTTGGAAGGAATGCAGGTTGAAGGCAAATTGAAATACGATGTAACCTTTCAACTCGATACCTCCCTGCCCGACTCAGTCAAGTTTAATTCGGGTCTCACTTCCGAAGGGTTTCGCATAATTAAAATGGGCCAGACCGACTTTGGTCTGATAAATCGCCCATTCATTTACACACCTTACGAGAAAGACAAGCCAGTTCGAGATATTATAGTTGGTCCTGATAATCCGGATTATACGCCGTTGAATCAGATTTCTCCCGACATGCGCAACGCATTATTGACCTCGGAAGATTACAATTTCTTTACCCATAAAGGATTCAACGAAAAAGCGTTCCGCGTATCGATAGCCACTAATTTCAAGGAGAAGTCATTCAAGCGTGGAGCGAGTACGATTTCGATGCAGTTAGTAAAAAATGCGTTCCTGAATCGAAATAAGACGATCTCCCGAAAAGTTGAGGAGATCCTGATTGTCTGGTTAATTGAGAATCAGCACATTGTCCCCAAAGAACGTATGTATGAGGTTTACCTGAACATCATCGAGTGGGGGCGAAATATTTATGGTATTGGTGAAGCGGCTCGGTACTATTTCGGAAAACGACCCTCTGATCTGGATCTTGGAGAGAGTATATTCTTAGCATTTGTTGTACCGCGACCCAAACGCGCTCTCGACTGGTTTTTACCTGACGGAACGCTACAGGCACGCAATGTCCGGGGCTATTTTAGGCTCATTGGCAAGATCATGGCTCGGCGTGGTTTGACCGCACCTGATTCAGGTGCGTATGGATTCTACAGCGTTCGGTTGCGCGAGGGCCTTCGGAAACAAGTGGCACCGGTGGATTCGATGTTCCAGTTTGAAAATTTGTTCCCTGATCCGAATAGTCCTGATATTGATGAGGAAGAGGAAAGTGGAACAGGTATCGGCAATTTTTTCCGTCGATTATTTAAAGGCAAGAAAAGCGACGAGAAAAAGGAGGAAGAACCCACTGCCCAACCTGAACGAACCGAAGCGTCAACGAACGAAATTGCACCCGCTGATACCGTTAAGACCCGTAAACAACTTCGCCAGGAACGACGAGAGCGTAAGCGGAGAGAAAAAGAGTTGGAACAATTAAAGCAAAACGGAAACCAGTAAGGTGTACCCAAATGAAAGCGTTAGTAAGACTTCTCCTCTTGGTAATCGTAATAGGCGGTATCGTTCTCTACTTTGTTTCACAGCGAAATCACACTTCCTTTTCCCCATCGACAATTGACTTGAGCGTTGATTGCTCAGATGTTGAGAACGTGCTGGTTACCTCAACTGTGGATGTGGTGGTTGAGAATTTTTCCTCCCGCTCGCACAAGGATATTTCCGTAAAACTTATTGCCTATAATAAAGACGGGGAGGTGATAAAAGAGAAATTTACGACCTTCTCTCGTACGTTAGCTCCTAAAGGCCGATTCGATAAACCCGTTACGCTCCCCGCCGACACAAAACGCTGCGACTGCAAAGTAGTCAGCTCTCATCCGGAGTAAGTAACGTGGATTTTTTTCGTTTTAACACAGTAAGGCTTCGTGATTTACTCCAGCAAATCTGGTCTTCTGGCTTTTGTACGAGCGAAGGCCTGTTCGTAGCGCCATTCATCAATCTTGGCTTCGTGACCTGATAGTAAAATATCCGGTACTCGATGGCCTTCAAATTCCGCGGGGCGCGTGTATACGGGGGGGGCTAACAGATTATCCTGAAACGAGTCGGTGAGGGCCGAGGTTTCGTCGTTTAATACGCCAGGTAGCAGACGAATGATCGCGTCAGAAAGTACACAGGCTGCCAGTTCACCACCAGATAATACATAGTCTCCGATACTGATTTCTTTGGTAATGAATAACTCCCGAACGCGTTCATCGACACCCTTGTAGTGCCCACAGAGGATAATTAGATTTTGCTGCAGGGAGAGCTTGTTTGCCGTTTTCTGCGTAAGCCGTTCGCCATCGGGTGTCATGTAAATAACCTCGTCGTAAGCTCGTTCTGCCTGCAAAGACCGAATGCAACGGGCAATCGGCTCAATCTGCATCACCATTCCGGCGGCTCCTCCGAAGGCATAATCATCAATGCGCCGATGCTTATCGAGCGTATAGTCGCGCAGGTCATGAACGACTACTTCCACATAACCTCCCTGCTGCGCTCGTTGAAGAATAGAGTGAGCAAAGAAGCTATCCAGAAGTTTTGGTAGGCAGGTAATAATATCAATCCTCATCGGTATCGTCGTGGTCGCCGTTGATTTCGGGCTTTTCATTCTTATCGTCTTCCATGTAGATTTCCAACAATCCATCTGGAAGCACGACATTGAGTTTATGATTTGTTCGATCGACCGTACGGACAATATCGCTATTGATGGGAATCAAAACCTCTTTACCCTGATAATCCATGGCAATCAGGTCTTGTGCATTCATTGCGTATACGCCTTGAACAATGCCTAATTCACCAGCATTGGCGTCGACAACCTGATACCCTACAATTTCATGAAAGTAAAATCGGGTTTCGTCAGTAATGGGCTCCAGTTCATCCAAGGGCAGAAAGGCACCGCAACCGATCAGTCGCTCAGCTTGCTCGATGGTGTCGATATCTTCGAAAGCGATAATAGCGCGGCTACCTCTTACAATAGCAATAGACTCAATAAAATACGGAATCAACTCGCCTTTAACCTCCAATAAAACCGATTCCAGACCGGCGTATTCGTCAGCATTATCGACATCTAAAAAAAGAACGAGTTCACCTTGCACACCGTGCGTCTTTGTCAGGTGACCCAGTTGATAGCAATCGTCTTTTGTCATATCGTAAGTTGTAAATAAAATGAGCCCGTTCAATGACGAACAGGCTCTTTACAAATCAATTTTCCAGATCGCCGGTAGTTTGCTGAACTATTCAGCCGCTGGAGTTTCTTCCGTAGCAGGTGTTTCTTCGGCTGGGGCTTCTTCAGCCGCAGGAGCTTCAGCAACAGGGGGCTCTTCTACTTTGTTTTTCTTCGCAATTGCTTCAGCGCGAGCTTCATTTACTTTCTTCTCAGCTTCCAGACGAGCAGCACGAGCTTGCTCTTTCGTCTGAGTTTTGGTGTCAGCAGCGCCCGCTTTGCGGTTCTGCTTATCTTCTGACCAGGTAGAGAATTTCTCATCAGCTTGTTCCTGCGTAATAGCGCCTTTGTTAACGCCTACCTGCAGGTGCTTCCGATACATGACACCTTCGTGCGACAATACCGAACGAGCCGTGTCGGTTGGCTGAGCGCCTACCATGAGCCAGTAAACAGCTCGGTCCGACTTTAATACGACCGTCGATGGGTCGGTGTTGGGATTGTATGTACCAATTTTTTCGATAAATCGGCCATCGCGAGGAGAGGTTGACTCTGCTATTACGATGTCATACATCGCCATTTTTTTGCGTCCACGACGCGCTAAACGAATTTTAACAGCCATTTGTGCTTGTATGGTTTTGATGGGAGACGCATCTCCCTTGTAAAACGTGGCCGCAAAGGTACGAAAAAAATGGACAATTGATTCGTGGGATACGATTTATAATTACATAAATAACCTTAATTGATCACTTTCGACGATGCTAATGAATTTGTCTTTGCCAGCATTTGAGTGGAGGCTAGTAACGATTTTTTCAAAACGTATTGAGCCATAACTGGAAAATGATCTGAAAAAGAGACGCCTGATAAGGTTTGATAGGTTTTAATATGCCAATCGGAGCTAACAAACTGCTGATCGATCCGCACACAGTAGGGGTGGCGATTTAGTGTAAATCCAAGCCCCTTACCCGCTTCTTCGAATGCATTTTTGAAATTCTGACTTAGTTTCCCGTACGAATATCCCATTGGCGTTTCGTTAAAATCGCCACAAATAATAACTGGATATCGACTCCCGGCTGTATAAGACTCGATTTCCTGAAGTTGAGCGTTCCGATGCTCAAAGCCTTCTTTCAATCGAGAAATAGTATCGAAAAGCTCAGTTGAGAATTTCCAAATATGGCCTTGTTTTAAAGCGTTAATGGCTTGGTCCGTTCGAACGCCCATCGACCATAAATGGATGTTTACGACCCGAATTGTATCGGTTCCATAAGCTATGTCGGCGCAAACAAATCCGTTAATTTCGGGCCCCTGGGCTCTGTTCCAGATTCGACCGTATTGGGCTACGATTGGGTACTTAGAAAACAAAGCCAACCCAATTTCACGGTCTTTATCAAAGCAAGTCAGTTTTTCTATTTTGGCCGCGTATTGACTTTCAATATGTGAATTCGGAGAATATTCCTGAAAACAGGCAATGTCGGCGTTGAGTGTCGAGATATCAAAGCCATAAGCGGTTGTTGGGAATGTTTCGCTGTTGAAACTTAATACGTTGAGTGTCTGTGTTTGACTCAAATCGGGATCGTTAGGCTGAATACCCACTAACCTTTTGACGACCACAAATGAGAATAAAACCCAAACTAGCCCAGCCATAGCAACCGCTTTTTGATCTCTGTAAAAGAGGTAAATACAGGCGATGAAGCCGCAAAGGATTGCCAGTGGTAGGCTCATCATGATGAACCCGGTTAGCCAATGATCTACGACAGGATAATAGCAAAAAGCCATCGTAAAAAACAGATAGCCAAGTACTGTGTAGGCAAGAGGAAACCGACGGTATTTTTGGAGTAAAACTTGCCCAGTGGTGATGAGAGTTTTCCTAATTGGTTGTAGAAAGGCAATTACATACCTGATATAGTGCAGAATAGTTCTCATAGGTGAATGTTGAGGAAATACTAACTCGTAAAGTAATTGACAATCGAATTATTTTACTTCGAAATGACCATCGCCTATCCGGAATCCTTCCGAGTATAATTCCACTATGTATGTGCCTGGTTTGTAGGGTGTTTCCCGGCGAAAATTGATGTCAACCCGCTGATCGTTGTTTTCAAACAGAACCGTTTGGCGTAAGCTGTAGCCAAGTTCATGCCCTTCAAATAGCAAAATTCCGCCAAGCGCACTTTCGTTTACTACGGCTCCATTACTGTCGAGAAGGCGTACGAAAATTTCTTTGTTATTCTTGACCGCAACCGGATTTGAGGGGAGAATAAAGGTTATTTTTAACCGATCAATGCGCGACGATTTGTAGGTTCCACCACGACGCTCGCGTCCGTTTGACGCTACTGCATTCACGTCAACATTGACTGCTTTTAAAGCTGATGCCAATGTCACTTTATTTTTCAAATCGGCATTTTGGATGGAGTAATCGACAACCGTTTGGGCTAAGGCTTCTTTTTCTTGTTTGAGCCCTTCATTCTCATTCAGAATGGTTTGTTTTTCCTTCTCAAGCGCCTGCGTTTTGGTCATCAGGGAGCCGTTTTCGTTTTTCAACTGCCGAATATCGGCCTCATTCTGTGTCAGGAAATTTTTGTAATCTTTGATTTTTAGCGTGTATTGCTGAAGAGAAAAGGTAAGGTCAGATTTGAGACGTTTCTTGTCGACTTCCAATTGTCGTTTAATTCGTTCTAATTCGGTAACACTTCCGCCTAGTTGACGAACTTCAACAATTTTGTCATCCAGTACTTTTGAAATAGAATCAAGCTTAAACTGCGTAGCCGCAAATTGCTCTACTTTCGTGGTGAGTAGTTTCTGAACTTCAAGCGTTTCGTTTCGTGAGCCAACAAATAAATAGGCCAGCAGAGCCAGAATACCGACCAAGGCTCCAATGGTCATATTCAGTGCGCCCTGCTTATTCGTTGTTGTTGCTTCAGCCTCCATATCCTGACTCTATTGTTACTTTGCAAAGCAACAAAACCGACCTTAATCAGGACTTAATCTCACTTTAAATTTACCTTAAAATTGGGCGATACTGATTAGAGAAAGAGTAAATGTGGTTCCTTGCGAGGTCGATTTCGCTGTAATAGTACCCTGATGAATCTGCGTAACCTGCGAAACAACGGCTAGTCCAACGCCATGACCTTTACTTGACTGCGCCGTTGCATTACTCCGAAAAAACGGCTGAAAAATATGCGGTAAATCGGACGGTGGAATTTGAGCCCCTTCGTTAAAAACGCTTATCGTAATTGTTCTCTGATGTGATTGAAAGGTAACTATAGCAGTATTGCTCGGTGAAAACTTGCAGGCATTATCCATCAGATTCATGAGCAATATGTTGAGTGAAGCTCTGTTTCCATTGACAATCAGCGCATCTTCATCCTCCGGAAAGTCCGGGAATGCTAACTGAATTTGATAATCCTCATGCCATTCCTGCAACTGGGTTTTCGATTCCCAAAGCAGTTCATCCATCCGAACCGGCTCGAAGGGCATATTCGTTGCGTGAATCGACGTATTGGCGAGTTCTAATAACGTATTTGTCAGTTGGGTCAGTGAACGGGTATCTTCCTGAAGAGATTGTAAGGTTCGTACGTAAACGTCTGGGTTTCGTTTCTGAATCAGAGCAACATCGATCTGAGAATTAATCTTGGTGAGGGGGTTTTTTAACTCATGCGAAATGTTCGCAATAAACATTTTCTGGGTATTCAGCGCCTGTTCGATCCGGTCGAGCAACTGATTAAAAGTAGCAACCAGTAAACCAATCTCGTCGGAATGATTCGGGTGCTCAACCCGTCTTTTTACATTAGCCGGGAAAATCGTGTTGACCTGCTGAATAATACCGGACATTGGCGCAAGTGCACGATCGGCAAACAGCCAGCCCGAAATACCAACTAACAAAATGGCAGCTAGAATCATGACGATAAGAATTTTCTTCAGGTCGTCGAGGGCGTCCTGACTTACCTGATCAATTCCGCTGACAATCACCCAATTGCTGCCGTTTTTTCGGGTCAGATGAATGGCTACGATCTGATAGGCTTCCTTTTTCAGGAATAAGGTTTGGTAGGTCGAGTCGAGTCGCGGTATGAGTTGCTCGTGAAATTGAGTATTGGCCGGATTCGCCGAAAACAGGAACGATTTAGTTTTTTCATTGTAAACGGAAATGTTCTCGTTCAGCAATGGCTCTTTATCAGCCGCGTCGATGAGCCGTAATACGTTCGTGTCAGTTTGTTGTAAATCAAAAAGGAGCGTTGTCGTCGTAATTGCCCGATCCTGAAGGCGTTTGAAGAATCGTTTTTCGAGATAAAGCCTACTGAAAAAGTAAACGCCGAACGAAAAGAAAAGTAATATTAGGGTTACGAGAATACTGAATTGATACGTAAGACGGGTGCGAATATTGATCATTACGACGGTAGCTTTACAACGTAACCCATTCCAATCTGCGTATGGAGTAATTTAGGGTCAAAATCTTTATCGATCTTCTTCCGTAGAAAATTGATGTATACCTCAATCACATTGGTGCCGGTATCAAACGTTAGGTCCCATAGTTTTTCTGCCAGCTCAACTTTAGAAATGACACGCCCCTGATGGCGTAAAAAATATTCAAGCAATTGAAATTCTTTAGCAGTGAGCGTAATTTCCTTGCCAGCCCGAACTACCTGTTTCGTATCCAGATTCAACTCCAGGTCAGCAATTTTCAGCAGATTAGCAGATTGTATTATTCCGGTATTTCGGCGAGTTAAGGCTCTAACCCGCGCCATTAATTCTCGAAATTCAAACGGTTTTACTAAATAATCATCGGCACCTGCATCGAGTCCAGTGATTTTGTCATCGGTAGTGCTAAGTGCCGTTAACATTAAAATTGGCGTAGAAATATTGGATTCCCGTAGTTTTCGGCAGAGTTCCAGCCCATTCATACCCGGTAAAATAATATCGGAAATGATTAGTGCGTAAGGAAATCGAGTCGCTAATTGAAAGCCCATTGCCCCATCATAGGCTATATCCACTTCCCATTGATGTTCCTCAAGGCCCTGTTTAATGCTTTGAATGGTTTTGACTTCATCTTCAATAATCAGAATTCTCATCGTACAACTTTTTCCTACTCGAATTTATGGAAATAACGCAATGGACGCACTTTTCGATCGTCTTTTGGCCTGTCTCTGGATAGGAATACTATCGGGCGGTATGTGAAATGGCTTGTAATTCAATAACCTTGCAACTATTATCTTCACTTGTTCGTAATCAGTTTTAGGTATACTGTTGATTGAAAAAACTCATGATTGTCAAACTTGCTGAAGGTGACCTGAAAACAAAATTTGGAGAATTCCATGAAATTCTCTTCTACGATGGACAAAAAGAATCGATTGCTCTTGTGATGGGAGATGTCTCCGACGAAGAAAATGTGTTGTGCCGGGTGCATTCATCCTGCCTGTTTGGTCATGTATTTAATAGCATTGAGTGTGATTGTCGGGAACAGATGGAAATATCTCAACAACTGATACAAAAGGCAGGGAAAGGCATTGTTATCTGGTTGGATCAGGAAGGAAAAGGGAATGGCCACTTTGCGCTCTTGAAAAGTGTTGAATATAAGCGAGTTGGCCTGGCGCAGGCTGATGCGTATGAAGCCGTCGGCTTTCAGCGAGATGCCCGAAACTATGCAAGTGCTGCCGAAATTTTAAAGGAGTTAGGCGTAAAGTCGATTTGTATGCTAACGGATAATCCCCGAAAAGTTGAAACGCTTACCAAACATGGTATTCGGGTGGCTACCACAAAAGCCGTTTCGCTTAGCGCCTAACAAGAACTACTTCTTAAAATTCCCATTCAACCCAGACCTATAAGCCGGGTTCTGTCCTTCCGCAGTTGCGAAATGGCTTATCATTTATCTGGGATGCCGGTCACCCGACACCTCGTTCGACCTACCCGCATCGGCTGGGTCCGAAACCACTGGCGACGAGCAGCCGCACATCCGATGCTTATTTGGTCTTTCAGCCCCTAAGGGTTACCGTGCCCCGTTGGTCACCCATTGGGCGGTAGGCTCTTACCCCACCGGTTCGCCCTTACCAAGATTAATGAGTGAATGAGTGAATGAGCGAATAGCTGGCGCAGGCTTTCTGCCGGATGGTATTCACTCATTCACTCATTCGCCATTAAGATATGGCGGTATATTTTCTGTTGCCCTGTCTGTCGAACTACCGTTCCCAGTTGTCCGCCTTCCCGTTAGGAAGTAGGGTGCTCTATGCTGCCCGGACTTTCCTCATCTGATTGCTCAGACGCGATAAGCCAGCCTGGGTTGTTTGGGAAATACAAAGGTACGACTGTCAGCGCGGTTTCTCAAGTTGAGGTTTCTGATCTATTTCTTAGTATTTGATTATGAGAATATTGCGTAATAAAAAAACTCCCGGATTGGTAGGCTAGCTACTAATTCCGGGAGTTTACTTTTCAATTCAGGTTGTTATTGCTTCGGATTTTTGGTTGGAGCACTACCACTTACAGGTGGATTGTAAGCGATTTCGTTATCGGGTACATCCCAGTAATCCAGATAACCGTAGGTAATGGTTGCTTTTGTGCTAACAACGCCTGTTCGGCTTAGTGCTACTGCATTGGTACGTCCGGTTTCGAGCAGGCCCCAACGACGAGCGTCGTAAAACGGTAATCCACGGAACAATAAGCCAATCCGGCGTTCGCGACGCAATTCCTCTTTTGCCGCATCCAATGTCAGTCCGGTTCCAGCAACTGCCGCCAGACCAGCACCTTGCGACTTACGAACTTCATCAATCAAGGCAAGGCCATCTTCAATTTTGCCCGTGTAGATAGAGGCTTCTGCTTTCATAAGCTGATTCTCCTCATACGAACTGGCCAGGAATAATTCATACCCACCAGCATTGGTATTCGAGAACGCAATAACTGAAGCACTTCCTTCTGAACCAGTAGCTCCCCGGTTGATCAGGTTCCAACGAGTGAAGAATGAATTGCCGCGCGACGTTTCACCAATGTAAGCTGAAGCTCTTTGCTGGAAATTGTTCGACAAGCGCAGGTCGCCCGTTTTGAAATCCTGAATCAGACGCTCCGAAATTTTGAAGGTGTTGTTGGCACCCGTAGTTTTCCCGGAAACTGTTCCGGTTGTTGGCGACAGGAAGTCACCGTTTGTGTTCGAACGACCTGTGAAGACGAAATCAGAAGACAGGATACCGGCATTGGTCAACGTCAGAATTTCTCCCCATTGTGCAGCAGTCATCGCGCTAACACGAGTGTTTACCAGGATATTTCGGGCTTTCATCGTGTTGATGTTCCGAATCCACATGGCAGGGGTTAAAACGCCACCTTTACCTACTCGGTTAAAGTTCGGAATCAGACCCTGCATGGTAGCTGTATAATCTGCAGAAGCCGTTAGCCCGCCGAGAATTTTAGCCGCTGCATCAAAGTTTTTAGTGGCTTCGGCAATGATTGCTTCCTTGGTGACGTAGTTTCCATTTGTACCGTTCAGTGCTTCCCCGTTCGCTTTATCATTAATAATACCGGCGTAGTACATCGAACCAATGTGTGAATAAGCATACCCTTTCCACCAGTAAGCCCAGGCTTTCAATACACCTTTTTTAGTTTCAGCTTCGCCAGTGAACGTTACTCCGTCTACGTTAGCCAGCAGCGTATTGGCTGCATTGTTCATGTTATACATATACGCCCACTCGTAGTAGGTCGAGTTCTGAAAACCCGTCGAGTTAACGTTCGCCGTAATCCGAATGAAATCAATCTGTTTGCTCGGCGAGTTTGGATTTGCCAGCACCGAACCGTCATCGAGCGTAACCTGGTTGGGGCAACCGATCTGATTGATAAAGACGTTGGCAATGTCTGTTCCGATAACGTCACCCATCAATTCGTGATTACCAATAGTACCCGACCAGAAATAGCCCGGAACGCCATCGTAATATTTTACATCCTTAAAACCCGTGATGTAAAAACCTTCACCGAAGGATACCAAACCGGTTTCCGTTTTTAACGCCGGAGAGGAAGGCTGATTGGGGTTTTCAACCTGTAATTGTTCTTTACAAGAGGCCATAAACCCGGAGAATACCAGAGTTAAGGCATATATTTTTAACTTATTCATCAGTTCAATTTTTTAAGTTAAGATGGGTTCCTTAGAAGCCGATGTTTAACGTAGCCTGGTATGACTTGAAGTTCGGCATTGTGCTGTGGTCAGTACCACGGTCCCAAGCCGAGTTCGATGTTCCTGAGCTGATTTCAGGATCAAAACCGGTGTATTTAGTAGCCGTCCAGATATTACGACCAGCTAAGACAAGCTGAAGTCTTTTCGTTGCCGGAATCTTAAACAGACGGGCGAAGTCAATGCCAACCTGAATGTTTCTCAAACGCAGGAACGACGCATCCTCATAGAAGTAATCTTTGGTTCCGTTAGCTGTGCGTTGTGCGTAAACACCACGGTAGAAAGCCGTCCAGGCACCTGTTTGACCGTCAATCGTGAATGGGTTAGCATATTCGCTGTGGATACCATCCCGGTACATCCATTCTTTTGTCTGGTTGTACAGGTGGTTACCAGCTACCCAGTCAAGTTGGAATCCGAATGTCAGGAAGTTTTTGAATGTAAAGTCGTTGATGAACGACATGTTGAATTTCGGGTTCGGATCGCCAAAGCTGAATTTATCGGCGGTGAAATACGGTTGTTTGGTTGTTTTGTTAACCACATATCCATTGCTGGCAACCGTATAGGCTTCTTGATCAGCTTGTGGAATAAAGAAGTTACCGTTTGCATCGCGAGCATCTACGCTGCCGATTGTTTTGTAACCATACAACTGACCGATTTTTTCACCAGCTTTTAACACGTAGTTCGTGCTACCCGCGTTCGACGTTACAACAACGGGTGCGTCGCCCCGAACCGCAACGATTTTCGAGCTTTGCTTACCGAAGTTAATTGTCGTATTCCACTTCAGATTAGAACCACTATATACCGTCGAATTTAACGACATCTGGATACCGTTCGAGCCTAAGGTAAAGGCGTTATCAATCAAGGTTCCCAGGCCAACTGAAGGGGCTACGTCAACCGAGTAGATAGCATCTTTGGTTTGCCGATCCCAGTATGTTGCCGATAAGGCGATGGCGTTCAGCCAGCTAGAACCTTTCATTAAGCTGAATACCATGTCGGTTCCTACTTCGATTTCCTGCGACACCTCTACACCCAAAGCTGGGTTTGCCTGACCATTGGCGTAATAGAAAGCAGTCGTGTTACCTACCGTGGTTGGCGTGATAGTTACGTACCGGTCAAATGGCTTTGGCTGAATACCAGCTTGTCCGTAAGCTGCGCGTAGTTTCAACTCAGGAAGGATTCCATTAACGGCACTGTTTTGCCAGAAAGGTAGTGAAGAGAAACGCACATAAGCATCTCCCCGTGGGAAGGTGAAGGGCTTAGAGCCCTGACCAAATGCTGACGAATAATCGCTCCGGAAACCGCCCGAAAGACCGAGCCAGTCGCCATACTCAAATCGTTGGTTAAGCAAATAGCCATAGGTGATAAACGGCTCTTGATAGTCGCGATAAACACGCCATGAAGTTGTGTTAGCCGCATTATACGGTGCATAAGCTGCTGGCAAACCGATAGCCGCACTGGTGTACTCTTTCGTCATGCTGTTCCGATAATCGAACAAGCCTTGCGTAACCAGCTTAATGGGAAGATTTGAGCCAAAATCCTGTTTCAAATCAAGAACTAAGGTCGCAGTAGCCAGGAAGTTTTGGAACATTTTGCTGTTCGTATACTTCGTCAGGTCACCGGTATTGGCGGTATTGTAGTTCGAAATAAAGTTTTGCGAACCCTGCGTTACCCAATATTTGACGTTTGCATTATTCGACTGGTTATAGAATTCCAGATCGCGGTTCTGTGTCTGGAAATTTAGACCATATTTAGCGTCTAATTCGACGAACTTCGGAAATTTGTAGTTCAGGTTGATGTTCTGAATAATATCAACTTTGTTGTCATTGTTCCGGGTATAAGCCTGCCGATATGAAGGGTTCGATGCGTTGATCCCGATGGTTTGGTTCATGTTGAGAGGAATAGAACCATCAGTTGTTGTCAGCGAGAAGTCTGCTAAGGGATAAGCATTCAACATACCGTAGAGAATCGTCCGGTCTGACGTTTTCAGCGTACTCTTGGTATACGCTAACTGCGTGATCGAACGAAGTGTAAGGCCTTTAGCCAATTGTGCGCCAATATTGGCCGAGATATTGCTCCGATCATAGGCTCCGTTGTCGCGAATGTTGCTCTCCTGATGACTATTCGACGCTGACAGGCTAAAATCAGCCTTCTGGCTTCCGCCTGAGATGGCAATACTATTATTCGTGGTATTCGCTGGCTTAAAGAAGTAAGAGAAATGGTCGTGATATTGCAGGTTTGCATTATACGGCTTGCTGTTAGTAGCAGTTGGGTCCGTCGAGTTATACTGAACGTTCTCCGAATAAATACCAGTAGCCGGATCATACACAATCGGTTTGCCCGACGAACCAATAATATTGTTGCTGGCATCCGTTGCAAATGCATGGTACATCGCTTTGCTAACACCACCATTGTTCAAATAGGTATTCTGAGCAATGCTAGATGAAACGTCGATGTTCAGCTGGCCATTTTTCCCTTTTTTAGTGAACAACTGAATAACCCCGTTAGCGCCCTGAGCACCATAAATGGTAGCCGCAGCAGCACCCTGAACAACCTCGACACGCTCAATTGAATTTAAGTCGATGGTTTGCAGGCTTGTAGCGCCCATCTGAATCCCGTCGATAAGGATCATTGGCGAAGTGCCCCGATTGATCGTATTGATACCGCGCAACAGAATGTTTACATCAGCACCTGGAGTACCGCTCCGGCTGGTAATCTGCGCACCTGGGATTTTACCGATCAACGCTTGGTCGATCGAAGCAGAAGGTGCCTGTGGCAGATCTTTAGCTGATACTGATTCTACAGAAATAGCCAGTTTACGTTTGTCTGTAGCGACCCCGGTACCGGTTACGACGATTTCAGAGAGTTGTTTCGTGTCGGTAATTAGTTTGACGTTCACAGTGTTGCTGGCCCCTAGCTCGACCTCTTTCGTTTGCATCCCGATGAAGGAGAAAATCAAGGTTCCTTTAGCAGGAACTGAGAGGGAGTAGCCACCATCGCTATCGGTGACTGAACCTACGGTGGTGCCTTTTAGAACCACTGATACGCCAGGTAAGGAACTGCCATCATCGGCAAAGGTTACCTTACCCGTAATTTTACGATCCTGCGCCCAGGTTGAAGCACAGATTGAGCAAACGAACAGCAGGCTCAACAGTAACTTTTTTCTCATTGACAAGTACGATTAGTGAAGTTAAGCAAAGAGTGTTTCTACAAAAGTATATTCCGCAAAATTCAGTTCAAAATTTCCTATTAAAAAAATTATACAATCCTTTTTCTATCTGTCCGCGTGTAAGCACAAAATATAATTCTGATATAATTCGCTGAGTAGATATATTATATGAAAAAATAATATGATATATAGTATAATATCTTGTAAGATTGCTATATAAAAATAAAAATATTCTCATTAAATATTTTATTATTTTAAGTTTAATATGGTAAAAATACAATTTTAGGCCTTATCTGGTTTATGTTATTTAATACCATAATTAAGTATTTATACTTAAAAAAAAGGTCTTATTGAGTAATTAAAAAAGATTTATTTGTATTTTTATGGTATTTTGAGATATAATTTTAGATAAACTCGGTTAATTAGCTTATATATATTGATAAATATGTTAATAGCCATATATAATATGGAGTTTTTATGGCCTACTAATGAGATATTAAATTGATTTCTATCTGGGAATTGAGTAGAGTCAATATTCTAATAATCTAATTTGTATCGAATAGACATTCTACAAATTAGCCTGTCATACAGGCTATAAAAAATAAAGCCCGCATGTCAAAGCAAGCAACGAAGCTTTAACATGCGGGCAGTTTGTTGAGGTAGGAATTACTGCAGGCCGTCTACTTTCAAGTCAATACGACCTCGAGCATTGACCACAGCGAGCATAGCAGATGGCGTCAAATAAACCTGATCAGGTTTGATTTCATCAATATGACCGTTAATAGTGATTCCTTTAGCTATCTGATTATTTGTAAGCTGTTTCTGTAAGAGACTCTGCATATCGGTAAGCTGCGAGCCCACAGGAATGGTCAATTGTTTTTCGAGCGTACGGGCAAAGGTTCCTTTCAGTAACCAACTAGCTGAACTGGCAAGAACATTTTTTGTGTCCAGATCATACTGTAGATCTTGCAAGGAAATAGTTTGATCTTTTGGGTTATAATAGGGACGACCTTTCAGATAAATATCGCCATTGATTGTTCCTTTTAGTCCAGCCTTAATAATCAGATTATCGTTTTGACCGTACAAATCCATCTTGGTAATCGTAATCGTGTAACGGTTATTGCTAAACGAAAATGATTTACCAACAAATTCTTCTGCAGCAATTCGGGCAACCTCCTGATAGGTAGCCTCACTGAGCAAACCAATCTGAAAATCATCTTTTACCTGCGATACTACCGTAAGATCGGGCAATGAAACCGCCGGACGAACATCGGGCTTCGCACCGGTTGCTGTCAAGGTATAGCCTTCAATACCAATGGTTGCGCGAATCACTCGCCCTTCAAATCGCAACGGCGTAATCAGAACTCGTTTTGGTACCACCTGTAAATAGGTTCGATATTTTTCTGAAATCAGGTAAGGCTCCCGAAGCGTATTCCAGGCTTTTAGAACAGGTGTTTTCAGATCAATTTCCCGCCGAATTTGCTGATCGAGCGTTTTGGTGATGCTTCCCAAATTCTTGTCGATCAATCGGCTAACGATATTCGTGATGGGGATATTGACACCGACTACACTGACCGTTGGCTTTCGTACCCATCCGTAGCCATCACCCTGGGTGTGGGTATGTACCGACCAGTCTGGATCGAGGTCAAATTTGGTTTTGAACCGTAAATCAATGTCGAACTCTGTTTCTTTGAATTGAGTGAACCCTAACACCGATACCCCTGCCTTTGCCCAGATTTTCAGCGGAACTGTAAAATGAAACAGACTGTCCTGCGCTGATACCAGAATGTTGCCCCGTTTCCAGACTTTCGTCATAAACTGGTCATTGTTATTATCTTCCATACTGTTGTCTTCGTAGATCAATCCCTTCACCTGGGCATTAATCTGCCGTTCGACATCGCTTAGTGCAATCGATACGGGAATATGAACAGTAGACAAAAAGCGTTCATTCCGGACTTCCATTTCGGTAGTATTGTAGGCTTCTTTAGGCGCTTTCGGATTTAGGCGATTTCCTGATGATGGATTGCAACTTAACAGGAAATAACTAAAACATAGTAGTACGCCTACTAAAAACAAGGATGCGCGAAAATGTTTCACTATTTTTTTTGACACAATTTGTTTCTTCTCAGATAAATCGGTCTGAAATGTAGGTAGATGTCGATTTGCAATTGGTGTTTGAGACGCCAAACCAGTGCAAAATGTATGAAGAAATGGCTTTTTATTTAAGTGTAACCTTTGTGGCACCATACCCAAACTTCTGTTTCTGAGCGTCTTCAAAGAATCGAACGGATGGATGTTGGCCTAATCGCTTATGCAATTCGGTCCGTAGTGAACCGCTGCCCAATCCATGAATAAACGTAATGTCGTGCATCCCGCTGGCAATCGCATTTTCCAGTTTTTTCTCAAACGTTTCCAGTTGTAATGACAATAAATCACCAGGTTTGCGATTACCAACGCCTTTCGGCAATAATTCCTCGACATGCAAATCTACCACTGCCGAAGGACGTTCGATTGAAACTCCTGATTGCCCTGATTTCGGTTTGAGCATTTCAGCTTTTAACTCGCTAGGATGAATCGTTTTGGGTTGTGCTGGCTTGTTAGTTGCTGCAGAAGGATTGGTAGGTTCAGTCGCTTCGGCATCCAATTGTGTCAGAAAACCCGGTTTAGCCATAACCGGAACGGTCGTTTTGTTCTTGAAAAACGTTGCCGCACGCGCTTTGAAGCGTTTGATAAAAGGAGGTCGCAGGGAAGATTTCCCGGCCCGAAACCAAAGTCCCTGAACAACAAACGTTGGCCAGTCTTCAAATTGCGCATGTAAATAATGATCGTTCATTTTCTGCTGCGATTTTGGTTTCAGCACACCGCTATGAATACCACGGAATTGTACCCCACCAATAGACGCTGCTGATTCTTCACCGAGGGTGTACGGGAAATCCCAATCTGTATTATTTATAAGATGCAAGGTGTATTCTCGATCATTAACAGGTATAAACGCCAGATAAATACCCTGATTCGCCAGAATAGTTGATGCCGCAGGGGTTACTGTTTTTTGCGCTGTAAAAGCATTTGATTTAAGCAATCGCTCTGATTCCAGCGGAGAAACGGGTACTAATTCCGACCGCATCACCGGAATCCGGAAGCCATCTTCAATTTCAATCTCAATCATGTCGCCGGGTAAAAAGCGCGACACAACTCCCTGTTCTTTTGCCCGAAGCAACCGGACTTTATCGCCAATATTCATGTAATCGGTGGTTGTCAGTTTTTACGATCAACTCGTTTCAAAAGTATAACGCAGATGAGCAGAAATTGCTTTCATGAATGAGAATTGATAGAACATTTTTGTCGTATAACGGCTCGAGTAATCAGGAATTGGCCTGTAAAATCATGAATTAGAACAGGTAAGTGGTCACTTGCGTATAAAAACGTATTTTTGCGCCCACGTATGAATACTACACAAGCGCCCGCGACTTCTTTACAAGATATTATCGCACATGCCAAAGAATATGGCTTTGTTTTTCCATCCTCTGAAATCTACGACGGTCTCCAGGCTGTATACGACTACGGTCAGAATGGTGTTGAATTAAAAAATAACCTGAAAACCTTGTGGTGGAAAGCCATGACCCAACTTCACGATAATGTCGTGGGGATTGATGCGTCTATTTTCATGCACCCGCTTACCTGGAAAGCCTCCGGTCACGTTGATTCATTCAACGATCCGATGATCGATAATAAGGACTCGAAAAAACGCTACCGGGCCGATCAGCTTATCGAATTAAAAGCAGAATCTTACGAAAAAGCAGGCGACACGGATCGCGGACAGGCTCTGCGTAATGAACTCGGTCGTCTGCAAAGTGCCGACGATATGGAAGGATTGCGGAATCTGATCATCGCAGAAGGCATCAAAGACCCAATTTCGGGAACCGATAACTGGACCGAAGTGCGTCAGTTTAACCTTATGTTTTCTACGCAGGTTGGTTCGGTAGCTGAAGATGCTAGTTTGATTTATCTCCGTCCCGAAACGGCGCAGGGAATTTTTGTAAACTTCCTGAACGTGCAGAAAACAGGTCGGATGAAGATCCCGTTTGGTATTGCTCAGATTGGTAAAGCCTTCCGGAATGAGATCGTTGCACGGCAGTTCACCTTCCGAATGCGCGAGTTTGAGCAAATGGAAATGCAGTTTTTCGTACGACCTGGCACTGAAATGGCCTGGTACGAGAGCTGGCGCGATACACGGATGAAATTCCACCAGGCACTGGGTTTACCCGCCGAAAAGCTGAAATTCCATATTCACGAAAAACTGGCACACTATGCCAACGCAGCCGTAGATATTGAATACGAATTTCCATTTGGTTTCCGCGAAATGGAAGGCATTCACTCCCGTACTGATTTCGATCTGAAATCGCACCAGGAGCTGAGTAAAAAGAAACAGCAGTATTTCGATAACGATATCGACGAAGCAACTGGGAAGCCCTATGGTAATTACATCCCGTATGTGGTGGAAACTTCGGTTGGTGCCGACCGGCTGTTCCTGGCTACGTTCTGTAATGCATTTACGAAAGAAACAGTAGGAGAGGGCGATCAGCAAAAGGAACGGACATATCTGAAATTACATCCAGCTTTGGCTCCCATTAAAGCCGCTGTATTCCCACTGATGCGTCGAGATGGTTTACCGGAAAAAGCAGAAGCCATTGTAAAGAGCCTGCGTTCGGAATTCCGGGTGATAATGGAAGAGCGTGACGCAATCGGTAAGCGCTATACCCGTCAGGATTTGATCGGAACACCGTTCTGCATCGCTGTTGATTATCAAACACTTGAAGACGATACTGTAACGATCCGATACCGAGATACAACCGAGCAGGTACGCGTACCTATCAGCGAGCTGAAAGTCAAGATTGGCTACGAAGTGTCAACGGAGCGTATTCTGGAACAGTTGTAATTTCTCAACCGTATATTATATGTGAAAGCCGCGTCAAAGGTCTAACCTGTAGCGCGGCTTTCGCATTTCTAAGAATCTTTACGCAAGTAATTCTCGCAAGGCAGTTATGTTAGCGTTTGCGTCAAAAACAGCTTTTACAGGAATAGTAAAATCCGTCAATTGCTGGCTGCTTACGGTTTGTCCTATATGGTAAGTGCCTGCCAACGCATAAGCTTCCGTGTCTGCGTCAAAGCTATAAATCTCAATTGTTTGGCGGGTTGGATCAACAAGCCAGTATTCAGCCACACCGTGAGTTGCGTAATCTTCAAACTTGATTTCCCGGTCAACTTTTTGCGTACTTTTCGATAATACCTCTACGATTAAGTCTGGAGCTGGATAATACAGTGAATCTGGTTGAATAGTAGCAGCTTTGGCCGTTCCAAAGTAACAGATATCAGGTTCGTAGCTATTGCGAGTTAGCTCAACTAAGGCTTTTTCAACTAACACAATCCCCAATTCCTGTTCGCTGACAAACGCATTTAATAGCGTGCCTAGAAACATCACAGCTGAATTGTGCCGATGCAAAGCTGGTGAATGAACAACGATTTCGCCGTTAATAAACTCAGCTTTTACGTCATCATCCATCCATTCATAAAATGCCTGTCGACGCGCTTTCTCGTCGTTCAGAATCGCCTGCACCTGCTGAATAATCTGCGGAGCTTTGGGAGATTCAAGCAATCGAGCGGCTAATTCAGTCATACTATGTATTGGTATTCACTCAAAGATACAAAAAAGTATCGTTATGATGCTTCGCCAACGAGCATCAGCGCGCCAACGGTTACGTTCGATGTTTCGTCGATCAGAATGGCTCCACCCGTTGCCCGATTTTTCGGATAAGGATCGAAACTAATTGGTTGTGCCGTTCGCAGAATAACTTTAGCTAAGTCATTCAATTTCAAACTTTCAACGTCTTCTGTTTCTTCGTATGTATTGACATTCAGTTGATAGGCAATGTCCCTGACGGAGCAACGGGTACGAAATGTGCCCACTTGTAATACATACTTATTGCCAACTTTAAACTCTTTCGTATCCATCCAACAAAGCATGGCTTCAACAGTCTGGCTACTAATGGGCTGACTATTGGATCGGACAATTAAATCACCCCGGCTAATATCAACGTCCGTAGCTAGATGCATGACTACCGACATAGGTACAGCTGCTTCATTGTATTGTTTTTCCGCTATTTCGATTGCATCGATAGTCGAGGTTTCGCCAGAGGGTAATATAGTAATGGAGTCGCCTTTGCGGAAGAGACCACTTGTGATTTTACCCGCGTATCCGCGATAATCGTGCAAATCGGCCGTTTGGGGCCGAATGACGTACTGGACTGGAAAACGAGCCGGATGATGATCTTCCGTTTCACCGTGTGCATCGTCATCAATGGCAACCGTTTCTAAATGCTCCAGAAGCGTTTGTCCATCGTACCAGGGCATCGATGTTGATCGATCAACCACATTGTCGCCGTTGAGGGCGCTCATCGGGATGTAGGTTACCTGGCTGACATTCAGTTTTTTGGCTAATTCTGCGTAGTGAATACAAATGTCAGAGAAGACATCCTGCGAGAAATCAACCAAATCCATTTTATTAACCGCAACTACGATGTGCGGAATACCCAGCAATGAAGCAATCAGCGAATGCCGACGGGTTTGTTCGACTACACCATGCCGCGCATCGACCAGCACAATGGCCAATTGACAGTTCGACGCTCCCGTAACCATGTTGCGCGTATATTGGATATGACCCGGCGCATCGACAATAATAAACTTGCGCTTTGGCGTCTGAAAATAACGATAAGCAACGTCAATCGTGATACCCTGTTCGCGTTCAGAACGCAGCCCATCCGTTAAAAGCGCAAGGTCAATTTCGCCATCATCGCGACTTTTACTGGCTCGTTCAATGGCTTCAAGTTGATCAGCCAGAATGGATTTGGAATCGTAAAGAAGCCGCCCGATGAGCGTACTTTTGCCGTCGTCAACCGAACCGGCGGTTATAAATCGGAGTAAGTCCATAAGTTAGTGATAAGTGATGAGTGATGAACGATAAGTTATGAGTATGGAAACCTGAATCACTTATCGTTCATCACTCATCACTACGTTCAAAAATAGCCGCCTTTTTTGCGGTCTTCCATAGCTGCCTCACTGAGTTGATCATCCATGCGAGTTTCGCCCCGTTCGGAGATCCGGGTGGCTTGTATCTCATCAATGACAGCATCAAGTGTATCGGCCTGAGATTCCGAAGCCGCTGTGCAGGAAATATCACCAACCGTGCGGAACCGGACCCGTCGAGTAACAATCTGGTCGTCGGCTTCGGGTTTGATAACACCACCGGCCGTAGCCATTAATTTGCCATCGCGGATAAGGAGTTCGCGATCGTGGGCAAAATAGATACTTGGTAACGCAATTTTTTCACGTCGAATGTAATTCCAGACATCCAGTTCGGTCCAGTTCGAAATGGGAAATACGCGAACGTTTTCACCTTTGTGAATTCGACCATTGTAAAGATTCCAGAGCTCAGGACGCTGGCGTTTGGGATCCCATGAACCGAACTCATCACGCACTGAGAAAACCCGTTCTTTAGCCCGCGCCTTTTCTTCATCCCGACGAGCCCCGCCGATGCAGGCATCGAACTCAAATTCTTCGATGGCATCCAGCAACGTAAATGTCTGAAGCCCATTGCGGGTTGCATTTCGACCAGTTGGCTCTTTTAGCTTTTTCTCTCGAATGGTATCTTCTACGTATCGGACGATAAGCTTTTCCCCAATTCGTTCGGCGAGGTCATCCCGAAAGTCGAGTGCTTCCTGAAAATTGTGACCTGTATCAATATGGACGAGTGGAAATGGAAATTTGCCCGGACGAAATGCTTTCAGGGCAAGGTGAACTAAGGTAATCGAATCTTTGCCACCTGAAAAAAGCAGCGCAGGACGCTCAAATTGTCCTGCCACTTCCCGCATAATGTGGATGGCTTCGGATTCGAGCTGATCTAGATAATCGAGTTTCATTATTATAGAGTGAAAGAGCGAATGAGCGAACGAGTGACCAGCGACCAACGCTCATTCACTCGTTCACTCTTTTGCTCATTAAGGCTTAAACGCTTCCTCGTGTGTATGTAATCCGCATTCTTTTTTAGAGTTATCTTCCCACCACCAGCGGCCAGCGCGGAAATCCTCCCCCTCCTGAATGGCGCGAGTGCAGGGCTGGCAACCGATGCTGACAAAGCCACGGTCGTGCAGAGGATTATAGGGCACGTGGTTATCTTTTACATATTGTTTTACCTGGTCGAATGTCCAGTCCATCAGCGGATGGAATTTGAAGAGATTGTGTGCGCCATCCCACTCCAACTGAGTCATATCCTGCCGATTCGCTGATTGCTCCGCCCGAATACCCGTAATCCATATTTTATTGCCCGTCAAAGCTCGGTTCAGCGGCTCGACTTTACGAATACCGCAACACTCTTTCCGATTCTCGACGGATTCATAAAAACTATATGGACCTTTTTCGGTCATCAGTTTTTCAACCGCATCGGCTTTCGGAAAATAGGTTTCGATTTTAGTTGCGTATCGATCATTCGTTTTTTTCCAGACGGAATACGTCTCCGAAAACATACGACCTGTATCGAGTGTAAAGATTTTAATCGGAATATCATTCGCCAGAATCAGATCGGTAATGACCTGATCTTCGTAGCCCAGGCTGGTCGAAAAAATAACCTCGCCGGGGAAGAGTTCGGCAAGCGTTCGCAAAGCGTCGATATTGCTCAGACCATGCAGACGCCCGGTCAGGCTTTCGAGGGTGAATGTGGTAGGTTCGGCAATCATTTGAGTTGGGATAATTTTACTGCCTTGCCGGTTTTGGCCGACTGCCGGGCAGCGTCCAGGATTTCTACAACGATAACATTGTTTTCTAATGACGTTAATTCGTCGGGTTTAGTTTCGCCGTGCAGGAGTCTGGCCAGATAAGCGAAAGAATCAGTTGCGGGGGCATCGGATTTGGAAGCTTCCGTCTGTTGTTCGGTTTTATCATCCTTTAATCGAACACGCATCCGATTGGCGTCGACTGTGAAAACATAGCCTGTTTTTCCATATACTTCCATATCCTTTCGGCCGAATGGCCAGTTCCACGATCCCTGAATAATCGTCTGCGTTTTGGGATAGGTTAGAATGATGGTGGCTTCGTCGTCTACTTTTGGATAAATCTCTGGCTTAATCTGTTGGGTGACAGCCATTACCGATAGAGGACGTTCATTGTGCATAAGCCAGGTGGAAAGATTCGCACCGTAGCAACCGAAATCGAATAGGGCTCCTGCACCGTTGGAAACCGGATCGGTTAGCCAGGTAAAAAACTCGTTGCTCACCCCGATTTCTTTGGGCCCTTGGTGACCATCGTGGACAACGATCTTCCGCAGATCACCTATGGACTTTTCAGTATTAGCAATGGCGTACGCTTTGTGATTGCTGCCATACCAGGTGGTTTCGTAATTCGTTAGCAACTGAATATTATGCTTCTTCGCTAAAGCTGCCATATGCTGGGCATCTGAATAACTCGTTGCCAACGGTTTTTCGACCATAACATGGATGCCTCTTGGAGCACAAATGTCTACCGTTTTTTTATGGTCTGCAATCCGGCTGAAATCGGTAACTGCCTCCGATTTGGTTTTGTCAAGCATTTCCGCAAGGGTAGGGTATACCAAGTTCAGACTGAATCCAAATCGCTTGGCTAATTTTTCGGCCAATTCACGGTTAGATTCAGCAATACCAACTATTTCTATATCGGTCTGTCCCGTTTGCTTGAACGCTTTGTTCAGAATACCATTCACATGGTCATGTTCCAGACCAGCTATTCCCACCCGAAGCGGTTTTTTAGTACTCTGTCCATGCGTTAACTGGGCCAGTAGTAGGAGAAGATAAAGTACGTATCGGAAACGAGACATCCTGTGTAGAATTTAGGGGCAAGGTAAATTTCGTCTGGAAAACGGTTCATGCAGATGAATGAGTTCTTTATCGGTTGTGATGAAAGAAGCTCCAGCCATTGAAGCAGAAGAAGCGATCCGAAGATCGTTTTTACCCATTTTATGAATTGACTACGCTGCGGCCCACTCACTACTTTTTTTAACTATATGCATTGATTTCTGTGTGTCGTCGGATACATGTATCTGACGACACGCAGAAATCATTTACGCTACAGCTTGCTTAACTACATCGGCCGATTTCTCGACCGCCTGCTTGAAATCGGCGATCAAATCCTCAATGGCTTCCAGCCCAACTGAAATACGAATGAGCCCCGGTGTGATACCTAAAGCCGCTTTTTCGTCGAGTTTCAATTTGGCATGAGTGGTTGTATTGGGATTGGTAACAATAGTACGCGAGTCGCCAAGGTTGGAGGAAAGAGTAGGAATAGTCAGGGCATCGAAAAATGCTTTTACCCGCTCAAATCCACCTTCGAGTTCAATCGTAACGATAGCCCCTCCCGCACTCATCTGTTTTTTCGCTAATTCATATTGTGGATGGGATGGCAAAAACGGATAAAGAACACGGCCGACATCTGGCAGGCTTTCCAACGCTTCTGCAAGTTGTTGTGCATTCCGGCAATGGCGTTCCATTCGCAACTCCAGCGTTTCCAGGCTTTTTGACAGAACCCAGGCATTGAATGGAGATAGTGATGGTCCCGTATGACGAGCAAAGAACCGAATGGGCTGAATCAGATCGGCCCGACCAACAACGATACCACCTAACACGCGACCTTGCCCATCCATATATTTCGTAGCGGAATGAATTGACAGATCAGCGCCGTAATCGATTGGCGTTTGCAAAATTGGTGTTGCAAAACAATTATCTACGTTCAGAATGAAACCATGCTTCGCTTTCAACCGTGCCAGCATGGCCAGATCTACCAGTTCAAGGCCGGGGTTGGATGGTGTTTCCAGGTAGACCATTTTGGCGGCCGGCGCTCCGGTGTTTGGCTGAATCGCAGCTTCCCACTCGGCTTCAGAAGCACTGGCATCCAGATAGGTATGTGTGATTCCCCATTTACTCAATATCTGCGTAATGATCTGATGGGCTGATCCAAACAAAGCCCGACAGGCAACCAGATGATCGCCAGACTTCAGTAAAGCAGCCATACTGGCAAAAACCGCAGCCATTCCCGTACCGGTAGCAATGCCATCTTCGGCATTTTCCAGCATACATACTTTGTCAACAAACTCCGTTACGTTCGGATTTGAGAAACGGGAATAAATATTACCCTCTTCGGTTTCTTCAAAGAGTGCTTTGCCTTGCTCAGCGCTTTCGAAAGTAAAACTCGAGGTTAAATAAAGCGGCACAGAATGCTCACGATTACCGGATTGCGGAGTCTGTGTACGAATGGCTTTGGTTTGTTTTTTCATCGGATTCAATGAGGTAATAAAAAGAAAATCAATAGATTATGATTCGCTTTTTGTTTCTCCGTTAAAGACGTAAAACTGGTTTTTTGCAAAATTAAAGAATACGTAATGGCTTTAGGTTATTTCTAGAAAAACTTGATGATTTTTCGAAGACTAACAATGATGATGACGATACCTACTAATATCATCATCGTTTTAACGGGTAGTTTTTGAGCGAGTCGGGCGGCAATAGGGGCCGCGATCATACCCCCCAAAATTAGGCCCAGAATTACAAGGCCATAGTTATCTAGACCAGCGTAGAGAGCAAAGACTACTGAGCTGGCAAATGAAACGAAGAATTCTGCCAAATTAACCGAGCCAATAGTATAGCGGGGATGTCGTCCGGCAGCAATCAGGGTGGAATTCACAATTGGACCCCAGCCACCACCGCCAATAGCATCGACAAAGCCGCCGAACCAGGCCAGCAAACCAATCTGTCGAACCGGTTTTTTCTTGGTGCGTTTTATTAAAGCTTTCCTTAAAATCAGGATACCCAAAATGGCTGTATAAACCGAAATTGCCGGATTAAGGTAATTCGATATTACCTCCAGATCCGCAAGTTTGGTAATGAGAAATGCGCCCAAGGCAGCCCCAATGACGCCAGGAATCAACACTATCTTAAAAAGCCGGCTGTTGACGTTGCCAAATTTCAGGTGCATGTAACCCGATACGCCCGACGTGAAAATCTCTGAACTGTGGACACTCGCAGTCGCGAAAACGGGGCTGATTCCTACACTTGTCAGGAAGGTTGTTGCTGTAACCCCATAAGCCATACCCAACGCGCCATCAATCATTTGAGCAACGAATCCGGCCAGGATAAAGTAAAAAATGTCGGGGGTTATATTAATTGTACTAACTATCAGCGTCAGTCGATCCAGCGTAAAATAGCTAAATAAGAGATGGCCGACAATCATTAGAGCCAGTGAGGCAAATACGTAGATGGCAATTTCAGTGCGATTTCGTCGGCGGAGTAGGGGTTGCGAGTTGCCAGTTTGAATCGTGGCAGTTGGGAAAGCGGCTCGCAACACTTCAGCCTGTTTTAGAGCACTGGCGCCCTGAAGGTTGATAGTCAATCCATTAAGATCGATTTCTGGTTCCGTTCCAATCAATGTATTACCTGTTGACTCGGTCGTAGGGATGATGGGCTGACTCATACAGTATAAAACCTATCGAGTTAATGGATTAAAGTATTTATGAAAAACGGCACGTCAGTGTGCCGCTAACTATCTGCGTTTTCCCATTCGTAACGGGAAGACTGGTAGAAAAGTGCAGCAAAGATACGGAAGACTATCAGAATAATGCAAGACGAAGGGCTAAAGAACAAACTCAATGACCCTTCATCTTTATTTTTTAACAGCATCTATGGTAAAGTGGCATACCAAATCCAGAGCATATAAAGGGGCTGGAAAAGCAGTCGTGACCATACGTACCAGGGTTTAGCAGGTAGACCACCTGGCGGAGGCAAGTTGTTGATAGCTACGTTGATGTTTGCTGGAAATATGGCAATTAGTAAAAGGATTAGCCCCCAGGCCGACCAGAAACGAGTATCTGAAAACAATATGCCAACGGCAAGAATAAGTTCTGCCGCCCCGGAAAGCAACACAAAAAAGCGAGCGTTGGGCAGGAATGTTGGAACCATATATTCCAGTGACTCGGGTTTACGTAGATGACTTAAACCGATCAGTACGAACATCACTGTAGTGGCTAGCAGTGCATCGTTATGTGTATTGAGTAAGTAGGGTGCCTGGCATATCCAGCCGATTCCGTAGAGTAATGCGCCAATAGACAAAAGACCCAAAAAGAAAGCCATAATCGTGTTTGTGTTGATTGATGGGGCAAAGTTCCGGTGCTGGCTAGCCCCATCCACTAACAATTGTTAGGAAATCAGATTTCCCGACGAATACGGCTCAAACTTTCGGGCTCAATACCTAAATAGGAGGCTAAATGACGTATAGAAATAGTTTGCACTAAAACCGGATTCTGTTCGAGCAGTTGTGTGTAGCGCTGCTTGGCGTTGCTGGTCAGAAACTGAACTTCGCGACTGGTTTTACGTAAAAAGGCCTGTTCGGCAATCAACCGACCAATTCGTTCAGCCTTGTGCGATTGATCGTATATCTTTAGCAGATTGGTTTTACTAAATCGTAGGGCTTGCACCTCAGTAAGTGCCTGTACATTGAACGCTGTAGGTTGGTTATTCAGAAACGAAGAGTAAGCAGAAACAAAACTATCGCTAAACTGAAAATCAAGTGATATATCCTTTCCATTACTGTTCAGAAAGAGCCGAACCATTCCATCGACGATGTAATATATGTATCGTTCGACCTGACCTTCCTGAATCAGAAAATCATGCTTCTGATACGTTACAGTTTCAATAATAGGCGCAAATTGAAGCCATTCTTCATCGGTTTGCGAGGAGAGCGTCTCAAATTTCCTGCGAAGTCGGTCCAGTTCATTCACGGGTTTACAATTTATTTCAGGTTTCAAGTTAACTGACTCCTACTTGTTTTTGCATCAGCCAACTAGAAACCTGAAACAAATTAATTTCCTTCGCCGGCCATTGGATCGGCTTTCCCGTCAGGGTCGCCCGTAACTGTGCCGTGGGTTGGTAAAGTATTGCCCCGAATCAATAAAAGACCCGCTACGTGTGGAGAAGCCATTGACGTTCCGCTTAATGTCGCATACGTGCCACCTTTATACGTAGAGGTAATTCGAACGCCGTACGCACATACGTCGACGCTGCTTCCGAAATTGGAGAAGGAGGCAAATTTATTATTACTATCCATCGCAGAAACCGTAAATACATTGGCATGATTGACTCGCGATGGTGAATAATTATCCGCGTTTTTACCGTCGTTCCCAGCTGCTATTGCGAACAGAATGCCCAGATTAGCAGCCTGAGTGATGGCTCGATCAAGCGTTGTAGATGTGCTTTCACCGCCCAGACTTAAATTGACAACATCCCCCGCTTTACCGTTCTGTGCGACATAATTAACTGCCTGAATAATACCCGATAGTTTTCCTTCGCCATCATCGTCAAGTACACGTAGAGAAACCAGGGTTGCGCCGGAAGCAATTCCCGTTACGCCGATGCTGTTGTTTTTGGCACCGATAATTCCGGCTACATGGGTTCCATGGCCATTTTCGTCGTCGGCCGAAGAATTGCCGCTAATAAAGGATTTACTTCGGGTGGCGTCCACATTCAAATCAGGGTGATCGAGATCGATACCGGTATCGATGATCCAGACGGTTTTATCGGTTTGTAAATCACCACGCCCATAGCCGGTTTGTTTGATATTCCATGATAACGTCGACGTTGTAGCTACGTCGACGCAGCTACAGATTGACATAATCCGGTCTGGCTCAATGGTAACTACGCCAGCGGCCTGTCGTAATTGCTCTGACTCTTGCTCGGTCATGTGCGCTAGAAAACTGGTTTGTTCTCCGGCGGATAACACCTCGGCTTGTGTATCGGCAATCTGATGGTCAGTCAGTAACTGTTCGACGGTGGCTTCAACAGCCGCTACCCGAGCACCAGGAGCAGTTGGCAGAGTCTGGCTATTCTGGAGAGTGACAATGTAGGAACCGGCAATGGCAACGCCACTATTGGTGGATGCTTTGACCAGACAATCGGCTGAAATACTGGCGGGTTCTACACTACTGTCGGATTGACAACCAAACAGACCGATACCAATCACCAGCACATTGGCTGCCGTTGCGAAAGGGAAAAAACGTCGCATAACGTATGTACGAAAACAAGAATTGGAAAAGATGAATCGTAGAACGTTAGGCCATACGTTTAAAGAATTTTTCGTGTAGTTAACTGTACGTTAAAAACGAAATAGCCGTTGCAACTCGTGTAGTTGTCGAAATTATTTTACGGGTCGAATCGGTAGAAAAACTACTCGTCCAGCGGCTGGAAAACGGGTTTCTGCAATGGGTAATCCGTAACGCTGATAAAATTGAGAAACCAATTCAGGGGTCAATAAATCGGTGTAGAGATTGATACCGGCAAATTGGTTTTTTCGGAGGAATGCGTCCAGAAATTGCCAATCCTGTTCCGTAAACAATCGACCCGGTTTTAGCCGTTGTGGCCAGCTATCGCGAAGAAACGGGCCAATCTGGTCGGGGTGAAGCCGCCCGAAATACTGCCCGACACCGCTTTTATCGTAAAAGCGTCGGAAGGTAAAGACAGCATTTTGCTCATCATAATAAGGACAAAGTCCTTCCGGATCGCCAACCCCATCTGCTCCCACCGTGCAAAACGGCCAATCGAGTACCGCAACGCCCGGTTGTTTACGAACAATTGCACAATAATTCAGAACGCTATCTGAGGTAATTGGAGTTGGATACAACGATCGTGGGTAATAGCCTGTATACCATTCCATTCCCATTAACACAAGAATTAGGCTAATACCGATCTTCCCTGGAGTTTGTCGAGGCCATTCAATTGGAAGAGCTAACAAACAGAGGAGCACCGGATAAACCAAACTGGCGCGTCCGCCATGCCGATTGAAACTAAACCAGGGGAATATTTTTAATGTCGGAAAAATGACTGGATGATACAGCAGGAAAAATGCCAGTGCCAACAAAATTGGTAGCCAAAGTGAAATCGTACGACGAATATTCCAGAAACCGATCCCAGCCAATAAAACAAGATAGAGCCCTGGACTGCCCTGACTGTAACTTTCGAATGAATCGCCAAACCATTTTTCGTAGGGTAGATGATACGTTGTTAAACCTGGCAGATGCGGAATCAGTAAACGAGCGGGATGCGACCAAATCGGTGGATTCGGAGCGACTTTAAAATCAAACTCCCAGGCTGTCAGCGCGATTTGTAAGGTTAAGGGCAAATAAGCATAGAGACTGGCAGCTATCAGAAATAGACAGAATAAAGAGCTTACTTTATGTTTGCTCCATTGACTGGTTAAATAATTGAAAGTCAGTTGGATAATTTTAGTTGATTCTCCCTGTGAAGCGACTTGTCGGTATAAAACAATGACTAAAACAGGGAAAGTTAGCGTAGTGAAGGTTAGGGCGAAGCCAGCCACGTAACCAAGTTCCTGCCCTAAAATCTGAACATGCAGCCAGATCCAAATCAAGAGGAATGGAAGTGAAATCGTTTGTCGATTGAGTACATCGTATAATAGACGATAGCTTGCGATGATCGCTAATGTTGTCCAATGCCCGATACAAACGTTCATGTGGACAGGGAATTTATAGAGACCGTAAAAATTGAAGACGGAGACAATTAACCCAACAACAAATGCTTTACCTCGACCAAATGGAGATTGTAAGAGAATAAATGCGCCAATCGCTGAAACAAGTAAGGTATACAGGTAATAAGGTTGTAGATAAGGACCGGGACCGTCAAAAAGAAGGTAGCAGAAACGGTACCAGTAATCACGCTCAAATCCCCAATCCAGAAAAACCTGATTCGTTCCGTAGGGATAAAATGTTTGCGTGTTGACAAGGTTTAGGTGAGGAAACGGATTGACTGTCAGATTCTTCGTGAAAAAATAGCCTACATATTCAAACTGGTCTGTATCATTTCCGTCGGAGAGGGGATACCTAAAATCACCGATGGCTTCATAGCCGAGCCAGCCTGTTATAAGCCCTAATCCGAGCACCCAAAGCCAGAACGAAAAGTCGGAAAAGACGTTTGAGGAAGTAGCTGGGGTTGGCAGAATAGCTGGGCGAACTCGGTTCATGAGGAAGTTTACGCACTCATCGACAGGAGCGATAGGCAAAAATCTGAGTAAAGGGCTATTTTTGCAAGGAAACAACGAACTGTGCTGGAAAAACTAATTATCCACCAGCCGCGTATTTATTTAAGAGAATTCTACGATTTTCTGATCGTACTACCATCATGGCGGATTACAACCATTCTGAAGTTGAAAAAAAATGGCAGAACTTTTGGGATGAACACAACACGTTCAAACCGGACGAATTGACCAGCAAACCCAAATATTATGTACTGGACATGTTCCCGTATCCGTCAGGAGCGGGGCTACATGTCGGGCATCCGCTGGGTTACATTGCCTCCGATATTGTCGCACGCTACAAACGACTAAAGGGCTTTAATATATTGCACCCAATGGGTTTCGATTCGTTCGGACTTCCAGCGGAACAGTATGCGATTCAGACGGGGCAGCATCCAGCCATTACTACCGCGCAGAATCGGGAGCGATACATCGAGCAATTAAAAAATATTGGTTTCAGTTTTGACTGGACCCGTGAGGTTCGCACGTCCGATCCAGCCTATTATAAATGGACACAGTGGATTTTCATGGAGTTATTTCGCTCGTGGTACAATCGGGATACAGACCGCGCTGAACCCATCGAAACGTTGCTGGAAAAATTCGCAACGAACGGTACGACGGATGTGAACGCAGTGTGTGATGATGACGTCCCCACTTTTACGGCTGCCGAGTGGAATGCCATGTCGAAGAAAGAGTCGTATGAAATTACACTGAAATACCGCCTTACTTATTTGGCCGACGCGGTTGTGAACTGGTGTCCAACATTGGGTACGGTATTGGCCAACGACGAGGTGAAAGATGGCGTTTCCGAGCGGGGTGGCTATCTAGTCGAGCAAAAACTGATGCGCCAGTGGATGATGCGTATCACTGCCTACGCCGACCGCCTATTGACCGGACTTGATACTATCGACTGGACCGAATCGCTGAAAGAGCAACAACGAAACTGGATTGGAAAGAGTGTTGGTGCAAGTGTTCGCTTCGCCGTAATGAATAATGAAGCTGATACTCATCACTCATCACTCATCACTCATCGTTACATAGAGGTTTTCACTACCCGCGTCGATACCATCTACGGGGTTACGTTTATGGTGTTGGCGCCGGAACACGAGTTGGTACCTCAGTTGACAACACCAGAACAGCGGGAGGCTGTAGAAGCATACGTGAATGCTGCTAAAATGCGTTCCGAGCGCGACCGTATGGCGGATACGAAAGCGGTTTCGGGTGTGTTTACTGGAAGTTACTGCATCAATCCATTCAATAATGAGAAGGTACCTATTTTCCTGGCCGATTATGTATTGGCTGGCTATGGTACCGGTGCTGTAATGGCTGTTCCGTCTGGCGATCAGCGCGACTGGAATTTTGCAACTCATTTTAATTTGCCTATTATCCCAATTCTGGATGCACAAAAGGATATTGATAAACAGGCAGATAACACGAAAGAAGGGCGCTATATCAACTCGGGCATCATCGACGGTATGACGTATCAACAAGCTACGGCTGCGTTGATTGCCTGGCTGGAAGATCGCGGATTAGGTCGTGGAAAAGTAAATTTCCGAATGCGCGATGCCGTATTTAGTCGCCAACGGTATTGGGGTGAACCCGTGCCGGTATATTTTAAAGATGGTCTGCCATATCTGATCGACGAAAGCGATCTGCCACTGGAATTGCCCGCCATCGATAAATATCTGCCTACTGAAACCGGCGAGCCACCACTAGGACGGGCTGAGGGGTGGAAATACAAAGGCGAATATGAGTACGAACTGAGTACTATGCCTGGTTGGGCAGGGTCATCGTGGTATTGGTACCGCTACATGGATCCGAATAATAATGGTGATTTTGCTAGTAAATCGGCTATCAATTATTGGCAAAATGTCGATCTATACATCGGTGGTACTGAACATGCTACGGGCCACTTGCTATATAGCCGTTTCTGGAATAAATTCCTGAAAGACAGAGGGTATGTGCCGCAGGAAGAGCCCTTCAAAAAGCTTATTAATCAGGGCATGATTCAGGGTCGGTCAAATTTCGTGTACCGGTTAAAGGGAACGGGATTTGACGGTAGGGTGCCCGTTTTTGTTTCATTGAATCAAATCAATGGACAGGACGTAACACCTTTGCACGTTGACGTGAATATTGTTGAAAATGACGTATTGGATATAGAAGCCTTCAAAAAAATACGTCCTGATTTGACCGAAAACGCCGTATTCATTACAGAACCGAATGGGCAATATGTCGTCGGTGTCGAGGTCGAAAAAATGTCGAAATCGAAGTTCAATGTAGTGAATCCCGACGATATTGTCGCGAAGTATGGAGCGGATGTATTGCGGCTTTACGAAATGTTCCTGGGACCGTTGGAACAGGCAAAACCCTGGAATACGAATGGCATTGATGGTGTGTATCGGTTCATCCGTAAGTTCTGGCGGTTGTTCTATAAAGATAACCTGGCCGATAATACGAGTCAGTGGATTGTAACGGATGAAACACCAACACCCGCTGAACTGAAAGTTCTGCACAAAACGATTCAGAAGGCTCAGAGCGATATTGAAGCTTATTCGTTCAACACTTCGGTTAGTGCATTCATGGTCTGTGTGAACGAGTTAACAGCGTTAAACTGTCATAAAAAAGCCATTTTGCAGGATTTGGTTTTGATCTTGTCACCTTATGCTCCGCACATTACCGAAGAGTTATGGTCTGCTCTAGGTAACGAACCGGGGACAATTTCAACCGCAACGTTCCCGAAATTCAATCCGGCTTATCTGGTCGAGGATGCGTTCGAGTATCCGATTCAGATTAACGGGAAGGTACGCACCACGATCAGTTTCGCCATTGATCGAGCACCAACTGAAATTGAACGCGAAGTTTTGGCCGACGAAATCGTGCAGAAATGGCTCGACGGAAAATCGCCCAAAAAAGTGGTGGTCGTCCCGAAACGGATCGTGAATGTGGTGATATAAAATGAACGGGGCCGGTTTCTCAAACCGGCCCCGTTCATTTTATGAAAACTTACGATATAACAGCGACCTCATTCTTCTGAGTTGCCAATGCGTCGCGAATTTGTATCGTCAGCGAGAGCGAATATTTTCGGGCTTCATGATCGAAAATTGGCGCAGAGATAATGAGTTCATCGGCTTGAGTTTGCTCTAGGAAAGCCCCCAGCTGACGTTGAACAGTTTTCGGCGACCCCACGGCCGCGTACTTAAATACAGACTCAATTCCAGCTAATTCATAATCTGGCCATAATGCCGTTAAATCATCAACAGGAGGCTGCATTTGACGGGCTTTCCCACGACGGATATACAGAAATTGTTGCTGAACAGACGTAAATAGGCGTTCTGCCTCCCGATCAGTATCGGCAACAATAACGTTTGTCGCAACCATCGCATAAGGTTTCGACAGATTAGCTGATGGTCTGAATTCGCTTCGATACACGTGTAATGCATGCATCAGATCTTTGGGCGCAAAGTGCGAAGCAAACGCGTAGGGTAGGCCCAGCATAGCGGCCAGTTGCGCTCCGAACAGACTAGAACCCAAAATCCAAATTGGTATGTTCAATCCATTTCCTGGCACAGCCTGTACAAATTGATTGGAATCGTCCGGTTGAAAATAATGCATCAATTCAACCACATCCTGCGGAAATGTATCGGGGCCAGTAGCATTTCGTCGTAAAGCACGAGCAGTTGGCTGGTCTGAACCGGGGGCGCGGCCTATGCCGAGATCAATTCGACCCGGATAGAGTGATTCCAGCGTACCAAATTGTTCGGCAATAACCAATGGCGAATGGTTTGGCAACATGATGCCTCCTGAACCGACACGAATTGTGTTCGTCCCGCCAGCAACATACCCAATAACCACTGAGGTGGCCGCACTAGCTACACCCGGCATGTTGTGATGTTCAGCTAACCAGTACCGATTGTACCCAAGCGATTCAGCATGTTGAGCCAGATTGAGTGTATTGTGAAATGCCTGAGCGGCATTATTACCGGCTACGATGGGAGATAAATCAAGAATTGAGAAGGGAATCATAACATAATCAACTTAGTGTAATTTGGAGACGATTGTCATCCCTGAAGCGTAAATCCAGTCTGGATTCAACGTAGATTTGTGGATTGGTAACAATACACATTAGCTGATCGGTTCCTAAAAGGAACTATTGGTTTCCTGCAAGAAACCGGTCATTTTTCATTTCTCATGACTGTGCGATACGCTCTATTACTGGCAATTTCTCTAACTGCCTGTACACCAAAAGCTACGACTAATCTTTCTTCTGGTAAAGACGCTGATTTTTTCAGGTACAAACCCAATCAAGCACCCTTAATTTCGGTGCATCGGGGTGGGGGCGATCTGAAAAATTATCCTGAGAACTGTATCGAATCGTTTGCTTATGTAGCCCAGCAGATCGGTTCACCAGAGCATCCAGCTATCATTGAATGCGATATTGACCTGACCAAAGACAGTGTAATGGTGATGATGCATGATGCAACATTAGACCGAACAACGACTGGAACAGGTAAACTGATCGAGAAAACCTATGCTGAATTGGGCCAATTTCGATTGGAAGATAATATGGGAAATGTAACGCCCTATAAAATTCCAACGCTTGAAGATGTGCTTCGATGGGGAAAAAATAAAGTCAGATTTACACTCGATGTAAAACGAAATGTATCGTTTGCGAAAGTGGTTGAGATGATTCACAAAACGGGTGCTGGCGATTATGCCTGTGTGATCACCTACAATGCACAGGATGCGGCTAAAGTTCATCGGCTCGATCCAGACCTGATGATGTCAGTTACCATTCGAAACCAGGCCGAATACGACCGTCTTCGTGAAGCGGGTGTTCCTGACAATCGAATGGTAGCGTTTGTCGGTGTCAAAGAGCCAGAAGCAGAATTGTATCAGTTTCTGCATCAAAAAGGAATTGCTACCATATTGGGGACGCTCGGGAATTTGGATAAACAGGCAACCGCTAAGGGAGATCAGCTGTACAAAACCTTCGTTCAGCACGGAGCGGATATTATGAGTACTGATCGCCCTCTGGAAATGGCGCGGGTCTTGTATAAATAGTATTGCGGGATTCAGACAATACTGGTGTTGAAATTTGGTAAGTCGATCTGTATATCGGTAATTGCGGGTTAACCTAAATAGACACTATACAAGATAAAATTTCATTTATTTTATGGTATCCACCTCAGCAATTGAACCTGAATCCAACCTTATTTATCCACCCGCGCCTACCTTACCAGATACTGGATTTCTTGATCCTTCACCCGCGTTTCGTCAGCACGTACTACGTACATTGTTGGGTATAGTTGGCTTTGCCATTCTCTATCTATGCCTTATTGGGTTTGGCCTTGGGCTTGCCTATGGCTGCGTTTTAAGTACGATTTGGCTGATCAGTGTTTCTATAAACAAACTCACGATTATCATCGGATTAGGCTTATTGGCACTAGGGATCATGTTCCTGCTTTTTCTGGTGAAATTTCTGTTTGCTGTGTATAAAAACCAGGATGCGCAACGCGTTGAAATTACGGCCAAAGATCATCCTCGATTGTTTACGTTCATTCATCGATTAACGGAAGAAGTAAACGCGCCAAAGCCTTATAAGATTTACCTGTCACCCAATGTGAATGCCTGCGTGTTTTACAATTCCAGCTTTTGGAGCTTGTTTTTACCAGTCCGTAAGAATCTGGAAATTGGTTTAGGTCTGGTCAATTCGTTGAATATAAGCGAGTTTAAAGCGGTAATGGCTCATGAGTTTGGCCATTTTTCGCAGCGATCGATGAAGCTGGGAAGCTACGTGTATATCGTCAATCGGGTTATTTATAACTTGGTTTATGAGCGCGATCGTTGGGATGCTTTGCTAGATCGCTGGGCATCGTCGGGAGGTTTGTGGGGCATTTTTGCTGGGTTTACGCACATCTTGGTCAATCTCGTTCGAAGAATTCTGAGTAAAGCCTATCAGTGGCTTAATCTGCGCTATATGGGGCTTTCTCGGGAGATGGAATATCAGGCTGATTTAGTAGCGGTGAGTGCGGCTGGTGGGCAGCCAATTATTACAGCGCTTCGGCGTATTGAACTAGGCGATGCTGCTTACCGTCAGACACTCAACTACCTCAATGGCCTTGTTGACCAAGCGAAAATAGCCCAAAATCTGTACCCGCTTCACACCGAAACGATGCAGATGCTAGCCAGCGAAAATGAAATTGAGATCGTAAATGGTTTGGCGATTCTAACGGATGAACACGCCTTAAAGATTGCATCACCCAATCGGGTAAATTACCAGGATCAGTGGTCATCGCATCCATCACAATCAGAACGAGAACAGAACATTCAGTCCGTTTTAGCCCCTTGTACCCCCGACGAGTCGTCGCCGTGGAGTTTGTTTAATAAACCAGAACATTGGCAACAGGAACTAACCGCCCAACTCTACGTTGGCGTTGAATTGTCGGAAGGAGCCGCAAAGCAATTTATTAATCCAACTGACTACCGTGCCTACGTAATTGATCAAAACCAACGGGCTCAATTGCCTGAAAGATATAACGGCTTCTATGATCGACGCTTACTACACACATTCGATCCGGTTTTGGTCGCCGATTCAGCAGAATCAATACCAGATGCCGATACCATTTTTTCGGACGAAAATCGTCGGTTACGAAAACGGCTATTTACCAATTACGAAGACCAGACTACGCTGGAACAGATTAAGACCAGGCAGATTCAAACCCGTACATTCGATTTTGACGGTAAGAAATATGATTGGAAGAACGTAGACCTAGTTCTAAATCAACTCAATCCAGAAATTGAGGCCTTACAGAAAGGCTTTGAGCAGGCTGAAGAAGACGCTTTTCGCTGGCATTATCAAAAGGCAAAAGCGCAAGGAGTAGGTAATGAATTAATTAGTCGCTATCAGCTTTATTTTAGTCTGGATGCCGACAGAGAAAGCTATCTGCAACTCATCAGTGGGTACGGTAAACTCGTAAAGAATACCTACGACGCCGTAAAAGATGGGGGTACTCTGAAACGAGGGATGGGTGGTCAGATTGATGAGCAAAATGAAAAAATACAGCAAGCTTATAGCCATAGCCAGACCATTGACGTTCCAGAAAAACTGGGTGAACACGAATTTAAGCATGGTTATGCTGCGTATTTATTCGAAGAGGAACCACAAAATATTCATGGCGACTCATTCAATTGGGAGCATATGGTGGCCTTATACCGACAATTAGAAGAGATCCCTCAACGAGCCGCTCATGTTCAGATCATCGTCTTACAAGAGCTTATCCGCTGGCAGGCTGCACTTTAAGCGAAACTACTAACCTGCAAGAGATTTACTTCTGACGGGTTTCGATTGTCCATCCCTGTTTTCCACCGATATGCAGAAGGCATTCTTTCAAAATGAGCTAACGATTAGCGCAACTCAGCAGCGAAATGGAGTAACCAACACGAAAAAAGACGTACGCAAAATTCAGTCTTGGCTTACGCTATTCGCTATGTCCAATCCGGGTATGGTCACAGCCACCAGTGTCGACGGAGACTTTGGAAAAGCTACTGAACAGGCAGTTAGAAATTTCCAAAAGGCAAACGGTGTTTCGCAAAATGGGATTGTCGATCGAGCCGTCTTCAACCTGATGGTAGCCCCGATGCGCGCTGCTTTTTCAGGCAATGCGGCTGGCAATGAACTGCGTGGGCTAGTCGTAAATGTGGCGCGGAATCATCTGTTGAGCCGACCTTTTGAACTGGTTATCGATAAGGAACCCAATTCGGGACCATGGGTTCGGTCGTATATGGACGGAAACGAAGGAGCCGAATGGTTGTGGTGTATGGGATTTGTCCAGACAATTATCGATCAGGCTGCTTCGTCGCTCGGGAAGGATTTTAAAAAGATTATGCCGTTGACCTATAACTGTGATGTGGTAGGAATGACTGGCTTACAAAACGGTAATCTGTTTCGATACACACAACTCCGCGCTAACCCGTCTCTCATAAAACCGGGCGATATTTTTCTGTTGCAAAAGACGCCAAACGACTGGGTACATGCCGGACTAATTACCCATATCGGCGACGATATCATTGAAACAATTGAAGGTAATACCAACGATGGTGGCTCGACTAATGGTAATGCCGTATTGAGCCGAGTACGAAATTTCAGAAAATCGAAATTGGATGTATTTTCAATAGAAGGGTTGGTGTGAGTCGATGGTTAAAATCTAAGTTGATTCAGGATTAATAATGTAGGTACAAAGAGTAAATTTTTGTCATTCCGACGCCAGGAGGAATCTTAAACTTGCCTATTAACCGATTAAGAGATTCCTTCTGGCGTCGGAATGACAAAAAATAGTTCGAATTGACCCCGATCGAGCAATTTCCAGTCAGTCATTAATTGGCCACTACAATAACGGGTGGAACGGCTTCTGGATCATTGTCGGCCGATGCTTTTCGCTGTTTAAGCGCTTTGCGAGCCGCTTTTTTCAGGGATACATCGTATAAGTCTGTCCGACGATCTTTCAATACTTGTACAGAACCATGTTCATGGAGTTCTTTCAGTAAACTTAAATCGACGTCGGCGATGAGGACCATTTCGGTGTTGGGAGTGGCTTCTGCTTTTACGGCATTCGTTGGAAACTGAAAATCAGAAGGTGTAAATACTGCCGATTGGGCGTAATTGATGTCCATATTATGCACCCTTGGCAGGTTCCCGACACAACCCGATATAGCTACATAACACTCATTCTCAATAGCTCGTGCCTGCGCGCAATGTCGTACCCGGGAGTAGCCGTTTTGTGTATCGGTCAGGAAGGGTACAAATAGAATCTGCATCCCTTGCTGAGCCAGAATCCGACTTAATTCGGGAAATTCCACATCGTAACAAATTACCATCCCGATTTTACCACAATCCGTATCGAACGCCCGAATTTCGTGGCCGCCTACCATCCCATAATGCCTCACTTCATTAGGCGTGATGTGGATTTTGCGGAACTCTTCGAATGAACCATCCCGTCGGCAGAGGTAGGCTACATTGTAAAGCTTTCCATCGTCAACAAGGGGCATGCTACCACCGACAATATTGACGTTGTAAGAAATCGCTAATTCACAGAGTTTTTCGCGTACGGGTATAGTGAAATCAGCTAATTTTCGAATGGCGACGGGCTCCGGTAAATCATTGAAATCAGCCATGAGCGGGGTGTTGAAAAACTCCGGTAATACCATGAAATCGGCCCGGTAATCGCTTACGGCATTCACGAAAAACTCCACCTGATCTAAAAAGGTAGTCAGATTTTCGAAAAGCCGCATTTGCCACTGAATTACACCCAGTCGGATAATGGAATCAGTATGTGGTTTTTTGTCTTCCTCTTTTACGTAATAAATATTGATCCATTCCAGCAGGGTAGCGTATTCTTTCGATTCAGAATCGCCGGGTAAATACCCACGCAGGACTTTCCGGACGTGGAAATCGTTGGAGAGCTGGAACGTTAGCGTCGGATCATAAATTTCCTTTTGCTTAACCTTGGCGATGTACTCACGAGGTGACAGCTCTCCGGCATATTTATTATAGTTCGGAATACGTCCGCCAGCCAATATACCCTTGAGATTCAACTGCTCACATAATTCCTTTCGGGCATCATAAAGCCTACGACCTAACCGTAAATCTCGATAGTCGGGGTGGACAAATACTTCTATACCATATAAATAGTCGCCTTCGTCGTTGTGCGTTTTGAAGGTATAACCCCCCGTAATTTCATAATACGTATGGTTGTCGCCAAAGTCGTCGTATTTCACTCGAATAGCCAGCGCAATAGCAACCGCCTTCCCGTCGACCTCCACACAAAATTGACCTTCCGGAAAAATGTTGAGTAGTTTACTGATCGAACTTTTGGGCCAATAATCCCCACCAATACCACTGTAGACCTCAATCATGGTTTCTTTGAGGTCGTGGTAATCTGACTTCTGTAAGTTTCTGGTTTGTATATGCATAATTGTCAGAACCGGGATTTTATAATTTAACTGACCGACTTTGATTTTGAACCGCCGGGCGGCCCCGCGGGATTTTTGTGATTGAACTGATTTTGTTTTCGCTTCGAAGAAGGTCTAATCTACAAAATCAAAGTCGGTCAGTTAAATCATAAAATCCCGCGGGGCCGCCCGGCGGTTCAAAATCAGTTTAATCCATCAATTTGCTAAATCCCGGTTCAGAAGTAGTTCTAGTTCTGCTACCATCTCATCGGTAAAGTCAAGATGGGTTACGAAACGGACCAGGTGTTTCCCAAAAGCGATGCTGCGGATACCTTTTGCCTCTAATTGGGAAACGTAGTCTTTAGCTAAGATGGTTTCGGGAAGTCGGAAAATGACAATGTTGGTATCAATCGGCAGAATTTCTTCGACTTCTGGCCGTCTCTCCAGCATCACCCCGAGTTTACGAGCGCGTGCATGGTCCTGTTTAAGCCGGTCGATATGATGATCGAGCGCGTAAATACCCGCAGCAGCCAGAAAACCAGCCTGACGCCAACCACCACCCATAATTTTACGGAAACGCCGGGCTTTCCAGATGAAATCAGCTTTACCCAAAAGAAGTGATCCAACCGGACAGCCTAATCCTTTAGATAAGCATATGCTAATCGAATCGAAAAGCTGACCGTAGGCGGTCGTAGGCTCTCCTGTTTCAACGAGTGCATTAAAAAGACGGGCTCCGTCCAGGTGCAGGAGCAAACCATGTTCGGTGCAAACCTGTCGGATTGCCGCAATTTCAGGAATCGTATAATAGCATCCGCCCCCTTTGTTAATCGTGTTTTCAAGGACAACTAACCGAGATAGTGGCTTGTGCGGATCAGTCGAATTATAAATATGTTCGCGTATAAGGTCGGGCGTGAGTTTACCGCGTATACCGTGGGCTAAACTGGCAGACGCTAGAGCATTTACCGAAATTCCACCACCTTCGTATTGATACACATGGGATAGGTAGTCACAGATGACGTCGTCGCCAGGTCGGGTGTGGGTGCGAATGGCAAGTTGATTCGTCATCGTTCCGGATGCGCAAAACAAAGCTGCTTCCATTCCAAATAGGGCTGCAGTTTTTGCTTCAAGCGCATTTACAGTTGGGTCATCATTAAATACATCGTCACCTAATGGAGCCGTAAACATAGCCTCACGCATGGCTGGCGTTGGATGGGTAACCGTATCACTGCGAAGATCAATAAGCATAAATTGTAATTAACGAATGTCAGGTTGTTTTGATGAACGAATTGAAATGCGAAATTGATGAATTATCACCCAATCTGCGCCGTTAATCCGGCTTGTGGCTGACAATAAATAAGAAGTTTAGTGTAATGCCGGTCAAAATTGCTGGCAATCTTGCTTTTATACCACTTGAACGTATTTTTGAGCAACCTTTTCATGAAAAGCCGCCTTGAGCGGTCATTCAAAACGTAGCACAGAAAACCCAGCTTCAATATGACAAACAAAGCTCCCTGGATCATTCTACTGGTTTTGTGGATGATCGGCTCAACCTGGTGGCACGTCTGCAAAATTAAGCAGCTATGTGGTGACAATATAAATGCATCGACCATAACGACAGACGATCCTGAATCGACCGATAGTGGAACTGGATTTACCATTGCTGATGGCGACTTATTCAAACTGGAGTTCCCGGGTAATTTTAGTTTTGCCAGATCAGGAGCCAACGCCAATGTGAATACACTGGGCGGATCGCTGGATTCAATGGTTGGGTATTTAAAAGCAAATCCTGGTCGAACGCTGGATATTACAGGCTATTACACGTCTGAGGAAACGAACAGTACTTCTTTCTCAAATCTTGGTGTTGCGCGCGCAGAAGGTATCAAGCAATACCTGATACAACAGGGAATTCCGGCTGAATCCATCATGACGAAAGGTGAGGAACGGGATCTGACGTTTACGGCGAAGAACGATTCAATTTATGGTGGACTTGATTTTGCTTTTAATGGAGCTGCTAAACCAGCCACTGAGCCTGTCGCCGTTCCTGAAACCACTACTCCCCCAAAACCTGAAGAATCGGCCAAGACCCCTGAACTGGCTAAGATCACAAAACCAACGACGGAAAAAGAACTGGCCAACGCTGAGAAGTTTGAATCCATATTCAAACCAATCGATCTGTATTTCCCAATGGGGGAGGCCTTCTACATTAGGACCGACGAGACGAAGAAATTCTTCAAAGAAGCTATCCGATACCTGGCAGAACACCAGGACAAAAAATTTGTCTTGACGGGGCATACAGACGATTCGGGAGAAGACGATGTCAATATGCAGCTTTCGCGAGATCGGGCAAATGATGTGAAAGCTCGTCTTCGTAAAGCAGGCGTTCTGGCGTCTCAAATCAAAGTGGTTGCCAAAGGCGAAACGCAGCCTAAAGCCGATAACAGCACCGAATCGGGTCGCAAGGCAAACCGACGTGTAACCGTTGTTGTTGAATAATCATTTTAAGAAGTTCCAGATTCAGCAAAACGACATCAGGAACATCAACTAAATCCCATAAACCTTTCAAGTTATGTTTGAGATGAACCCCTTGAACCTGCCTGATGCCATGATGCAGCAAATCATAATGCTGATTGTGTCTACGGTTTTAGGCTTTATTATTGGATACAGTTCGCGGCAACGAACTATTCGGGCACTCGAAAGTGAACTAGCTACCACGGAGCTTGCGGTGGACGATTGCCTTCGGGCTGCAGCAGCAACGGCTGAGTCATCGACTGACGACCCTGAGGCTATTGTCCTCAACCGAATCCGCGCCAGAGCTAACGAGCTTAATTTTGCCCGGATTGGCACAGCCACCATTGCCGAAGTGGATGACCTGAAAGATATAGTGGGTGTCGGTCCATTTCTGGAAAAGAAACTGCATGCTATCGGGATTTATACGTTCCGCCAAATTGCCAATTTTACGAAGGAAGATATTGATAAGGTCAACGACATTATTGAGTTTTTTCCGGGGCGTATCGAGCGTGACGACTGGGTTGGTCAGGCCGTAAAATTTGCAAAGCGGAAGTAGTTTGTCTTTCACCCATTTTAACCTATCCCCTTATGTTTGGCTTAGACCCGTTTAACCTTCCTGTAGCAATTACCGAAATGGTGATTTTACTGGCAGTGGCTGCGTTTATTGGCTGGCTGCTAAGCCGGTTGGCATTAGCAGGCCGGATAAATACACTTCAGGAGTCGATTGAGAGAAAACAGGCAGAACTGGACGATTGCCGTTGGATTAAGAAAGCAGGAAAAGCAAGCGGAGGAGTAACCTCTCGACCGCAACCCATCATTGAGACACCTCCGGCGTTTGTTCATGCCGATCCACTTCTGCCAGCCATTGCTCCGGATGAGACGCCTGAGCTTATTGATGCAGACATAAAAGCACCGATTGTTAATACTTCCCCTGAGGTCATCACACCGATTGTTCCAGAGCCAGTGGTCATAAAACCCGTTCCAGAAGTTAGTCCAGTTGCTGCGGTCATACCACCAGCGCCAGCTTCGATCCTGCCTCCTGTTACAACGGGTAACTCCGAAGCGGCAGTACTAAGTCGAATTGCGGCTCGAGCCAGCGAAATCAATTTCGATCGTATTGGACGGGCTACGGCTGCGGAGGCCGATGATCTGAAGACCATAGTAGGTGTCGGGCCATTTCTGGAACGTAAACTGCATAGCCTGGGCATTTATACGTTTCGGCAGGTTGCTAATTTCACGAAGGAAGATATTGATAAGGTAAACGAAATTATCGAGTTCTTCCCTGGCCGTATTGAGCGGGATAATTGGGTAGAACAGTCTATTGAATTTTATCAAAAGAAATACGGCCGGCAGAATTCTTAATAAATCTGTTCGTAATAATCCGTTGCCATCCGATTCGATCCAAAATACGCATTTACATCGTTCATGCTTTGTAAAACAATCGACTGCCAATCTGCGGGACGATCATAGTACATAGGCAGGATTTCGTTTTCGAGTAGAGTAAACAGATGGTCCCGATCATGCTCATCGCGAGCGTGGTAGGGCAGGAGCGGATCAGCGGTAGGAACCAGAAAACAATTCTCTCCCGGTTTAGCAAATTCACGTACCCAGCCATCATTGGTCGAAATAGTTACGGCTCCATTCATGGCAGCTGTCATGCCCGATGTGCCTGATGCTTCGCGATTTACAATAGGCGTGTTTAACCAGCCATCAGCGCCATCTTTCAGAAGTTTGGAAAGCCCTAATTCATAGCCCGTTAACACTGCCATATTTGGATATAAATGGCTTAGGTAATAAAGTCGATTAAAGACTTCAATGGCGCCATAATCCATCGGATAGGGCTTCCCGGCCCAGATGATTTGTACGGGATAGTTTGTCTGATTAAGCAACCGACTGAACCGTTCCATATCGTCCACCAGCAAATCAGGTCGTTTGTAAGTCGCAAAACGTCGGGCCCAAACGAGTGTCAGCACATTCGGTTGGAATAGTTTGCCGACCTGATCGGCTACTAGAGTAAATAAAGGACGTTTTAAGTCCAACTTGCGAGCAGCAATAGCCTGAATATCAACCGATAGGCGAGCAGATTCCAGTTGAGGGTCTGTCCAGTAACGTTGATTTTGGGCGTTCGTTACGTGACTAATAGGGCAGATGCCCTCAAACCTTGCCCACATCTGGCGGGCTACTTCGCCATGAAGTTTAGAAACACCATTTGCCAGTCGACTCAGCCGCAGAGCCACCAGCGAATGATTGAATACATTGTCTTGAATGCCGCTGATTTCCCGCACTTTATCCATCGAAAGACTACCGAAAAATCCTAACTCGTTCAACAGATGAATATCGTGCTTCTCGTTTCCTGCTTCCTCGGGCGTATGCGTTGTGAAGACAAATTGTTGACGAACTTCGTCTGCCGAACCCGTTTGCTGATACCGGTAGAAGATCGCGGATAATGCGTGCGCTTCGTTCAGGTGATAAACCTCTGGTGTATAACTCAGCGCTTCGAGTAATTTAGCCCCGCCAATTCCCAGAACCATGCACTGGATAACCTTTATTCGTGCATCATTATCATAAAGTCGGTAGGAGATTGAACGAGCCGCTGTGTCGTTCCCATCAATATCCGTTGTTAGAAAAAACAAAGGAACGGTCTGAAAAATAGTCGGTTCTAGGTAATAAGCGCGAACTCGAACATCCTGACCTGCTATGTCGATTGTGAACTCAATAGTCGTGTCTTGTAGAAAGGAATAGATTTTCTCCCGAAACTGCACAGCCATTGCATTATCAGTCTGGCGAACCTGATCATAGTAGCCATATTTCCAGAGCATGCTGATGCCAATCAGATTTTGTTTGAGCTCAAAAGCACTCTTCATGTGCGAACCCGCCAGAAAACCCAAACCACCCGAATAGGTTTTTAAGGCCTGGTCGACGGCAATTTCCATGGAGAAATAGGCTACTGATTTTTTAAACCGCTCATCAATGATGTAAGGAGCCCGGAAGGGAGAAAACAACTGATTGCTCATAGGTTTGTAGAACTAAGTAGAGCAATATAAAGCAAATTGATCATTCCGATAATAGTAAGTAGGAAATAAGCAGGAAAAAATAGAAGCTAAAAATGACAATGCGCCTTTGCTCAAAACGGCTTTTACCGTTTAGAACAAAGGCGCTGTCGCCAAAGTAGAGTTAAGTGAATAGGTGAGTTTAGTCTTTTTTGCGCAGGAAAATATTATTACTAATAGATTCCAACTGAACGATTGGGCCTCCGCCGTTTAAGGTTCCTTCCAGCAGGTAGCCAACCATCGGACGTTTCTCTTTCTTATTCTTGAAGGCAATGTCAAGATCGGAGTAAACTTCGCCGGTAATGGTTTTCATAGCCAGATTAGCGCCTTTTGCTCTGGGCCAGCTCATGTCCACATAGCCGCTGATGGTTTTGGCAAAAACGGCTTCTGTAGCGCCCTGAATGTCGATATTGCCGTTAATGGTTTCTACTTTCAGTTTGGCATGTCGGGGCAGAGTTACTTCGTAATTGATTTTGCTACAGACATAATAATCCCGCCCGTTCATGTCCGTCCGCCATCGGTGACCATCGCCCGGACAATCTTCGGCTTTACCATCTTTCAGTTTTTCCTTATCAAAATCCGTTTTAAGGCTAACTTCCTGATCGGTAGATGCTGTTGTTACAACCAGCGCATCGTCTAGTTTTCCACCGTTGATTGTAGCTGATATACGTACCGATAAGTCAGATTTATCCCAGTAGCGAATCTGGATACTGTCGCCAAATTTCAAATGAAGATTGACGAGCTGGTTTGCCGAAACAGGCATTGTTTTCTGAATGATTCGCTGACCAAAAACGGGACGAATAAGAAAACTCGTTAGCGTAAGCAAAAGCAGGAGTAGGGTATTTTTCATAGGAATAAGGAGTGAAGGGGGGCTTACTTTTGCTTGCGGATATAGATATTGCTGTTGATGGTTTTGAGCTGAACTTCAACGCCACCACCGTTTGTCGTACCATCAATATTATGACGGCCACCCACTCGGGTTAATCCATCTTTTGTATTCTTAACTCCCAGATCGAAGTCGGTATACATTTCACCCGAAATAGACTGTAACTTCAAATTGGCTTTAGTTGCAGCAGGAAGTGTAATGTCGATGACCCCATTGATGGTTGAAATGGCCGTTGGTTTTTCCTGACTCAATCCGGAGAACATAACATTGATTTCGCCATTCGTTGTATTGGCGACCACAGGACCAGTTACATTGTTCAGATCAATGGAGCCATTATTCGTTTTGATCTCCAGATCGCCATCCATGTTACTGATTGTCAGGTCACCGCTGTGCCAGTTAACCTGCTGATACAGAATGGAAACCTTCCGGGGAAGCTTTATCGAATACTTTATCTGCTTCCGGGTCGCTTTTTCAATTTTCAGTCCATTACCATCCGGGTTTACGGCCAGACCAATTCCTGAGTTATCGACAGCTGTATAGTACAGAGGTTTTAAACCTTTAGCTCGTTCGGGAGGTGCTTCATAGCCCGAATTGGCTTGAATAATCACTTCGTCGCCGTTATAACCTTCAATTTTGATGTCGCCCGCATCAATTTCGAGCGTTACTTTGCGGTCTTTGGCATTCGTTAATTTGGCTTTGTATTCCTGTGCCTGAGCGTTGCTTAGACACAATAAGAGACTAGCACTCAATAATAGGAGCGTTTTCATGGACTTAATAAATTGGAAATGAGAAAATTAAATTGTGTGTTTACTGTTTAAGCTTTATTCCGTTTGACATAGAAAATCAAGAAGCAGCACTAATCAGGTCGAACAAAAAATTAAATTAGGATGGTGCGTTTCGACCTGATGCCAATTGGTGAATGCCTTCTTCTGCCTTTTGCCGGACAACATCCATTACTTGCTGATTCTGAGCGAGTCGCTGCATTTCTTCAACCGCTCGTTTTTCCTTTATAGCAACCAGCGCATCAATAAGGCTAATCTGAATATTGGGATCAGTCTGAATCTTAAGCGATTGAATAAGCGCTTCGCGAACACCCGGTTCGTTTTCGAATCGAGTCAGTGCCTGACACGCAGCTAACCGTACGTTTACATTAGCGTCGAAGTTTAGCGTGTTAATCAGCAACTGCGTAATATCCTGATCTGCCCGGCTAAGTTCAAGGCTCTGGTTAACAGCGTGAATCCGCTCACTAGCAGATGTTTGTGGCAAATGTTCGAACATGAGCACTTTTTTCATCTCTCGGGCTGACGTTACATCTGCCGACGAGATAAATGTGTTAGCTGGAATACCACGCCATCGATTGTACACAAGGCCACCGCCAAAGCCAATGATGAGCAGCGCAACACTAGCAGCAATCCGAAGACTCCAGGTTCGTAAACCGATAACCTGGTCAGTAGCTGGAGCATTCAGTTTTGCCGCCAATTGGGTTGTAAAAGCAAACGATGGATGCTGATTTCGTTCGTTAACGAAAAAGCGAAACGGCTCTGCATGACTTTGTAGATGGGGCGGTATTGACTCCTGCTGGAAAAACTGACGCAACAGTTTTTCTTCCTGTAGCGTTGTTTGGCCCTCATAATATTTCTCCAGCAGCTTTTCAATGTCCTGCTTCATAATCATTAACTTTTAAGTAATTCTCCCGAAGCCGTTGCCGGGCTCTCGATAAAATCACACGAATATTATTCACACTCAATCCAGTTACGCCCTCGATTTCTTCAAAGGAATACTCTTCTACGTCGCGCAGGTGCAGAATGAGTTTTTGTTGATCGGGTAATTCGTCGATGAGCATGTGCATTAACTCGTTACTATCAGCAGCTTCCACCTGTCGATAGGGCGAAGCGTCCTCGGCCTGTATGCCTGATAGTGCTGCCTCATCATCGGCTATCTTTTGCCTGGAATGTGCTTTTAGTTTATCCAAACACAGATTTTTAGTGATCTGTACTGCCAGCGCTTCCACACTTTGATAGCCTTCTAATTGTTGGCGATTGGTCCATAACCGTAACAACACATCCTGTAAGGCATCTTCTGCTTCCTCGCGATTGCGAAGAAACAACTGTGCCACCCGAAAAAGGCGTCCCTGAACCGGGAGAATGCGTTGTTTAAAGGCTTGTAAATCCATCTCAATGACAAAGACGACTGAGCCAGAAAAACATTACAGGCTTTATCGAAAAAAAGTTAATTATTTTTTTAATGCTGTTCAGAAGGGTCAAAACTAACCGTCGTGTCGGTTTTTTAAACCAATATCACAAAAAAGTCTATGCATAAAATGATAGACTGGCACAGATTTTGCGTATTTATACGCGTAGACAAAAAAGTATAGTTGCGATTCGTATTTGTGTAGCGCCCTCTGTGGTGCGCTACAGGAGAGAGGACAAAAAATAAAACCTTTTTCCTGAATCTGGCTACCTTGAATAAAGAGACAGATTCAGAAAAAAGGCTTTAAGAGAGAGAAAAAAAATCGGCTAGTTCAGGTATGGTCGCTGGCTTGTCAGTTGCCGACGAACCAGACTCCAACGGCGACGAGATACGGGTAACGTTTCGCCAGTGCTCAAGTGAACAAGGCCGCCCGTGTCCGTACGTTCTAACCGGACTACATATTCTCGGTTTACAACGCAATTACGGTGTAACCGAATAAATAACTCGTTTGGAAGCTGAGGAGAATAATATTTTAAGGTCCGTGGCATCAGCATTCGTCGCCCATCAGCCCAGTTTAGCCAACTGTAATTCGCGACAGCCTGCAAATAAACCAGTTCGGATACTGGAAAATACTGGCGGCCTGTTTCCCGAATATACAACTTAAGTGGTGGATACTCCATAGAGGAAGTACGACTTGAAAAAGAAAAGAGAGATGTAGACATGGTATAAAGTACTTTTCAAATTTTCGTTGAAGTGATTAAGTACACAATACTACATCCCGCGACTTTTCTGCTCTTGCTGTATCGTAACAAGCACTATGAAATTTGTAACATCTACTACAAATAGGTGCAATTAGTATATAAATTATAGGGGAAAGTGCGGCACTAAATAAAGAATAGAGGAATTTACCTAAAAAATTAGTGTCTTCAAGCTACTTCATGCCGGTTTTGATCAACGTACTCAGAAGGCGTTAGGTGGTACTGATCTTTAAAGACTTTCGAGAAGTAAGCTGGTGTATCGAAGCCAACCCGGTCGGCCACTTCCGATACGGAAATGCCCGTTAGTAATAACTCTGCGGCTCGTTTTAGGCGAACCATTCGGATGAGTTCGTTTGGCGTTAAACCTGTCATTACTTTCACCTTCCGGTTCAGGTGCATCCGGCTCATGTTAATAGCCGTTGCCAGTTGTTCAACACCAAACGTTGAATCGTCCAAACGATCTTCCAGAACGGTATAGATCCGATTCATAAACTCGTCCTGAGGATCCTGACTCGTGGTGGGCAAATTGCCCTGCCGTAACAACTGCGTTTTGAAATGCTGGCGCATACGCTGTTGGTGTTCCAGTCTGTTTCGTATCCGCCCGAGCAACTCATTCACCTGAAATGGCTTCGCTAAATAATCGTCGGCTCCAGCTGCCAATCCTTCTAATCGACTTTCTACAGACGCCTTGGCCGTAAGCAATAGAATTGGAATATGACTGGTAACAGGATTTCCTTTTAACTGTCGGCACAGCTCATAACCATCCATTTCAGGCATCAATACATCGCTAATGATAAGATCTGGCCCTTCGGCAACGGCCGTAGCAATGCCTGTAGGTGCATTACTGACACGTTTTACCTGCCAGTCTATATCCATTGTAGAGGTTATGTATTCGGCTAATTCATCGTTGTCTTCAACCAATAGAATGCGATACGCTTTTTCGTCGGCGGGCTCCGAATTTGAAGACGCCTGTTCAGTTACAACTGGTGTTGGGGCAGGTTCCTGAGGAGTTGGCGTAGAGACAAGTTCAGGCCTTGCTCGTCGACAGGGGAGAGCAACTGTAAACGTTGTTCCCTGTCCGGCCTGACTTTTTACGGAAATTTTCCCCTGCATCATTTCGACCAGTTCTTTTACAAGGGCCAAACCAATGCCTGAACCAGCTACGGACCCCTCCAAAGGATTTGCCTGATAAAATCGATCGAAAATGTGCGGGAGTTTGGTCGGCAAAATCGGGTTTCCCGTATTTTGTACCAATATCTGAATCAGATCCGTATTCGCCGAACTCGCCAGCGCGGGATCTATGGGATCAACAAGGATTTTAACCTGAACAGAGCCTGTATCGTCTGTAAACTTTATCGCATTGGCTATTAGGTTTGTAAGGATCTTTTCTACCTTATCATAGTCGAACCAATAATAAGGCTGGCTAAATGCGTGTGTAAAGGTTAGTTGAATGTGCTTGCGTTGGGCTTCTTCGGTAAAGACCAGAACAATTCGTTTGATAAACTCCTGTAAATCACCAGGACTTGGTGTTATTGTCAAGTTACCCGCATCGAGTTTTGCTAAATCCAGTAACTCATTTATGAGTCGGAGGAGTCGATTGGCATTTCGGTAAATGAGGGTAAGCCGATTATAATAAGGTGCTTCGGTCGTGTCAGTTAATACTTGTTCTAACGGGCTTAAAATGAGCGTTAACGGCGTTCGGAGTTCGTGTGTAATGTTGGCAAAAAAACGTGTTTTTACTTCATCAAGGTGTTTTAATTGCATAGACTCCTGTTCACGAAGTTCCATTTGGCTTTTTTGATGCAGCCGACGAATTCGGATGCGTATAAACAAAAGCAAAACACCTAATAGCAGCAGCGCATAAGCGGTATACGCCCACCAGGTAGCCCATAAAGGCGGGGCAATAATAATTGTTAAGCTGTGTGTAACTGGGCTCCATATACCAGATGTATTGGAGGCATTGACTATGAACGTATATTTTTTAGGAGGTAGATTGGTATAATTGGCTGTGGCAATATTACCACTGTACACCCAATCTTTATCTAAATCAACCAGTTTGTAGCGATACTGATTTTTGTGCGTTTGATTAAACTCAAGCGCGGCAAAGTCTATGGAAATAAAGTTTTGACCATGTTCTAGTTCGATCGTTGTTGTTTCGTTGATGTCTTTTTGAATCGGTGAATCAGGCGTATTGGCTGTCACCTGCTGATTATTGATTCGAAGGGCAGTTAATACGACAATTGGTTTGACCGCATCAGCACTAATCAGACTTGGATCGAAAATAGTGTATCCACCAATTCCACCAAAAATCAGGCGCCCGTCGGGTAGAGCCACATCGTGGAATTGCTTGAATTCTTCACTGGGTAACCCATCGTCCGACATGTAATTACGAACTTCATGAGAGCGCGTATCGAAGCGGCAAAGGCCCCGATTGGTGCTCAACCAGAGATGCCCCTTACTATCTGCCCGGATCGCGTAAATCACATTGCTGGATAAACCCTGTCCAATTGGAAATCGCTGAATATGGCCCGTCATTTTGTCGAGCCGACACAAGCCTTCCCCAAAGGTGCCAATCCAAATATAATTGTATTGTATAGGATCCTGAGCCAGACAGAGCAGCGAATTGCCTGGTAATGAGCTAGGTCCGTTTGTCATGCCCTGCCAGTGAATCAGTCGCTTGTTGGATAGGTCGGCGCGGAGGAGCCCGTGTTTTTCAGTTGCCAGATAAACCCGCCCACCATCTACAATCATGGCTGTAATGGTGTAGGGATGATTTGCTGGTATGGGCAGAGGAAACGCTGTGAAGTTGTCCTGAACAGGATTGTAGCGGACTACGGCTTGATTTTTAGTGCCCAGCAGGCCCCAGATTTCACCTTGTGCTCCGGTAGTAATCGTCGTTAAACGAAAATTTCCATTCGGCAGCCACCGAGGTTCAATACCTGTTGGCTGAACTTGGGTAAATGTCTTCCGAATGGCATCGTATCGGTAAGGAGCCGTTTGCGGACTGCTTATCCAAAGAACTCGATTTTTATCAAATTGATAGCGAAGGCTTGAGGCTGGTTGCTGACGGATGTCGTCTGGAATAGTACTAACAGGTATATTGAGCTGCTGGCTGAGCCAGGTCGTCTGAAAATTACTACTATACGGCCAGGCCTGAAACGGGCGTTTATTTAGATCGTATTTGATAACACCATCGCCATCGAGTCCAATCCAGAGTACATTAGTCCGGTCGACCAGTAAGGTTAATGCCGAAAATCGGCCAAGCTTTGGGGATTGGGCTGAAGCATCGGGAAAGAGAGGAACGAGCCCGAATCGATCGGTATACTGGTTTTGATTGATATAATCTACGCCTTTTGAATCGGTGGCAAAAAGTGGTAAGCCGGGTTCGTTGGTTAGGTCAATATCCTGTCGAACACGTCCACGTGCTGGATCAAATAGGGCAAAATGGCCCGGAAACCCTAGCAGTAGTTCGCCATTTCGTCGCTCATGCAATCGATACACTTCATCCTCCGTAGTAAAGCGAATCAATTGTCTGGATTGGAGATCATACCGAAATAAGCCATTCTGGGTTGCGAACCAGGGCTGGTCATGGCGGTCTACTAAAATCGAGTGAATTAAAAATTGGGCAGAATCACCCTTCATTGCCCAGTACCGATGCGAGATTGAGCCATTGGCATTGAGTCGGAAAAAGCCATTTGTTTGGCTGGCTACCCAAACATTGCCAGATTTATCTGGTTGAATACCAATAAGTTGATCTCGGCCCAGTGCCTGCCTGAATGCCGGTGAATCAGACAGACGGACGGCTCGTTCTGTAACGGGATCGAATACGTCGATCTGATCATTTTCGGTCCGAATCCAGAGTTTGCCAGTTCTGTCTTCCCGAATCTCATAAATACTACTAAATGAAAGTGATTGAACTTGTTGCGGGTTGTGCGTATAAATGCGAAATCGGATACCGTCGTACCGGCAGAGACCGTCGCGGGTAGCTAGCCAGATAAATCCACGATGGTCCTGAATAATTGAATTGACGAATCCCTGCGGTAATCCGTTACGCACTGTAATGTACTCAGGTTCGGGTGAACGGGCAATTGCCTGTGTCGACCAACCGGATAGAGTAATAATAAGCCAACAAACTAACCATCGAGTAATTCGAGGCATAGATTGAGCAGAAGTTTGTTTAACTACCCTCAAAAAAGGCAGTTGAACAAGTAAATATATACCTTTATTTAAATTAGGCAACTCTAAAGTTATCCTGATTGGTAAACGGTAAATGTATTTTGCTGCATCTTGCCCTACAATTCGTATACCTATCATGCGCTTACTACTTAAAACTCCGGTTGATCAATCGCTACCTCAGGTCTGGGCTGGTTTTGATCGCACGTTGTTTGAAAAGCTCACCCCCGCATTTCCACCCGTAAGCGTAGTCCGCTTTGATGGATGCTTGAAGGATGATCTGGTTCATCTCCGTTTAAACTTTTTCGTATTCCGTCAGGATTGGATAAGTCGAATTGTTGATCAGCAAACCAGCTCGAAAGAAATTTATTTTACGGATAGGGGCATCCGACTTCCATTTTTCCTGACTTACTGGGAGCATCATCATCGACTTCTTGATTCCGGCGATTCGGCTCAAACGATCATAATCGATGATGTTACGTTCAAAACGCCGTTTTTTCTGACAGATTACCTGTTGTACCCGGTCTTATGGATACAATTTGCGTGCCGAAAGCCCGTTTATCGACGTGTTTTTAGACGTTCCTTATCGAGTGGAATTTTTAGGTGAATGACAAAGTCGCATGATAAAGGCTGCTTTTTAAACATGCAAAAAAATGGTGTTTGCGGTAGGTTAGCTCAGGAGGGCTTGTGAAACGCCTGAAACGCTGGAAAGTGACCTATATACGTTTAAGGCCTAAACTAACTAAATGGATTCCAGCCTATTGCTTAGTAATCGGCAGTTTAGCCTGCTTCTCAGCGGCTATTCGTTTCTGATTTTCTCACGAAGGTTTGTTGTTTAATCCCGGGAAATACGGATATTTAGACAACATCGAAAAACATTCATCAATTATCGAACGAATTAGTACTGCATGAAACTCCCGAATTTGACTACACGAATTTTCCTGGGCATGGTGTTTGGTATTGCGATTGGCTATTTCTGGCCAGACACCGGATCAGGCTTTTCGGGTTCTGACCTCAATATCCTGTCCAAGATTTTTCTTCGGCTTATAAAAATGATTATCGGCCCGCTGGTCTTTTCTACTCTGGTAGTAGGAATCGCCAAATTGGGTGATTTTGGCACTGTTGGTCGGATTGGCCTAAAAACTCTGGCTTATTTTTACTTCGCAACAATCCTATCGTTAGTTGTCGGTTTACTGGTTGTGAATATTATGAAGCCGGGCGAAGTGATGAATCTTCCTTTGCCTGCAAAGGGAACCGATACAGGAGTGGAAGTGCAGAAACTGACGTTCGAGAATTTTATCACACACATTGTGCCAACTAGTTTCATCGAAGCGCTGGCAACGAATGAAATTCTCCAGATTGTTGTATTCAGTATCTTCTTTGGTATTGCGGTCGGAGCAGTAGGTGATCAGGGAAAAATTATGATCAAGGCCCTCGATGCGTTATCGCATATCATGTTCAAAATTACGAGTTATGTAATGTCCTTTGCTCCGTTTGGTGTATTAGGAGCCATTGCAGCCGTAGTTGCCAAGCAGGGATTAGGTATTTTATCCGGCTATGTCTACCTGATTTTCTGTTTCTTTGGTGGTCTGCTGTTCTTTATTTTCGTTGTGCTGGCGGCTATCTGTCTGGTGGCCCGTATTCCTTATTTTTCGCTTCTGAAAGAAGTGCGTTCGGCAATTATTTTGTCGTTCAGTACAGCTAGTTCGGAGGCTTCCTTTCCGCAAACGATTGAAGCGTTGCGTCGGTTTGGTTGTTCCGAACGGATCATTTCGTTTGTGCTTCCCCTAGGCTACTCCTTCAATCTCGATGGATCAATGCTCTACATGACTTTTGCAACGGCATTTATTGCGCAGGCTTACCATGTGCCGTTAAGTGTTGAGCAACAAATTACGATGATGCTTACGCTGATGATTACATCGAAAGGAATCGCCGGCGTGCCCAGAGCGTCGCTGGTAGTTATTGCCGGAACAATGTCGTTGTTCAATCTGCCCATTGAAGGACTGGCGCTGTTGCTTGGAATCGATCAGGTGTTGGATATGGGCCGATCAGCAACCAGTGTGGCTGGGAACGCCGTTGCCACTTGTGTTATCTCCAAATGGGAGGGAGAATTCAGGACGCAGCCCGTTGAGAGTGACGAAGTTACCGTTTGATAAAACCTTCTGCGTTTGAGTAGGTTTGCATGGGTATTTACTTCTGTTTTCGTAGGTTAGAGAATTGATTTTAAATTTTGTTTCACCTAAACTCTTATACGCGTGCAACCCTCATACACTCCCATCGGTACCTACGTTAAGGCTACTCCCGTCCAGCGCTTTATTGCTGCTTTTATTGATGGATTGGTTAGTTATATACCGCTCATAATTCTAGGCTATGTATCCAGCGGTTTGTATATGATTGGGACTCTCCTCGCTATTGCTTACGCGCTAACGAAGGATGCACTGCCTGAAACAGGTGGCTTTCTAGGGGGGCAAAGTATAGGGAAAAAACTCATGGGAATTAAGGTGATCAAGGAAGATACAGGAGCTAGCATCGTTGGTGATTACGGTACAGCTATCACCCGTCAGGTATCGCTGATGATTCCATTATTTGGGCTTGTCGATGCCTTAATGGTATTCAGTGATGAAGGGAAACGTTTTGGGGATAAATGGGCTAAAACAATTGTTGTGAAAGCCTGATCAGTCCTGATTCTGATTTTATATAGCCACAATCTGTACAGATTGTGGCTTTTTTATGACCGTCTGTACCGCCGGGTAGCAGTTCATCCGTAAATTGGTTGGTAAATACTAGGTTAAAGTTCGTAGTTTGATGTTTGAAGCTGAACGTGTGCTGAAAATATTGACTACAGTTGTTAACCTAAACTATAAAACCATAATCCATTCGCGTGACTAACATTCTTGAAACGCATCACATTGTGAAGCAATATGCGGCTCACCGAGCCCTCGACGATGTGAGCTTGTCTGTGCCAAAGGGCTGTATTTTTGGGTTGCTAGGCCCTAATGGCGCTGGAAAAACGTCTTTGATTCGTATTATCAACCAGATTACAGCCCCTGATTCGGGCGAGGTAATTCTGGATGGGGAGCATCTGAAGCCTGACCACATCAAACGGATTGGCTATCTGCCTGAAGAGCGCGGCCTTTACAAAAAAATGAAGGTGGGCGAACAACTCCTGTACCTGGCCCAGCTGAAAGGTCTAAGCGAAAAGCAGGCTATGGAGATGCTAAAAACCTGGTTTGTTAAATTCGATATTAAAACCTGGTGGAATAAGCAGATTCAGGATCTGTCGAAAGGGATGCAGCAAAAGGTACAATTTGTAGCTACGGTAATGCACGACCCCGATCTGATTATCCTCGACGAACCGTTTTCTGGTTTCGACCCCATCAACGCCAACCTGATTAAAGATGAAATTCTGGAACTGCGCGAACGGGGAAAAACGATCATTTTCTCGACCCACCGTATGGAGTCAGTAGAAGAGCTCTGCGACTATATTGCCCTGATCAATCGCTCCCACAAAGTACTTGACGGCGCCAAACGCGCGATTAAAGAGCAGTTTAAAACGCATACGTATCATGTTGATTATCAGGGTGAATTGGTGGGCCTGCCCGTAGTGTTCGAGGTATTGCATACACGTTTGCAGGACGACGGCTTTTCCCGATCCGATATCAAAATTCCACCTGATGCCTCGGTGAACGACTTAATTCGGCATTTAATCGATCACGTAACCATCCGATCCTTTGGTGAGAATATTCCCAGCATGAACGACATATTCATCCAAACCGTCGGCGAAAACAATGATTAAGTGATGAGTGATGAACGATAAGCAATATGTGCTTACGCTATTTAACTTCATCGTTCATCACTTATCGTTCAACACTACTCCTATATTATGCATACAATTTTTCTCATTATAAAACGCGAATACCTCGTACGGGTGCGTAAACGGTCATTTATCGTCATGACGATTCTAGGACCGATTCTGATTTTTGGGTTCTATGCTATTATTGGCTGGGCCGCTGTGAGTTCGATTAACCAGAAAAAAGTATCTGTAGTAGACGAAAGCGGTCGATTCATTAACAAGTTTAAAGCCGATGACGAAACGCTGTTTTCATACCAAAAGAAACCTTTGTCTGAAGCAAAAAAAACGTTTGTTAAGCAAGGCTACGATGCCCTGGTGTTCATCCCCAAAGATGTGATTGAATACCCAAAAACAGTGCAGATTTTTGCGGAGAAAAGCGTTAGCCTGGCCTTACAGAGCAATATTGAACGAGCCATTTCGAAGGAAATCGAAACTATTAAACTGGAGCAGGCCGGTATCACCCAGAAAATTATCGAAGAGGCTAAAGTGAATGTCGATGCACAAACAATCAGTCTGAGTGATACGGGTGAAAAAAGCAGTAATGGCATTGTTACGACAATTATCAGTGGTTTTTGTGCAATACTAATCTACATCTCTGTATTGATCTACGGAACGCAGGTGATGCGGGGTGTGATGGAAGAAAAAACCAGCCGAATTGTCGAAGTGATTATCTCGTCAGTGAAGCCTTTTCAACTGATGTTAGGCAAAATTGTAGGCGTAGCTTTGGTTGGTTTGACCCAGTTTATGCTCTGGATTGTTTTGACTGCCGGACTAATTACGTTGGGTTCCAGTATTATGGGGCAGTCGAAAGAAATGACTCAATCGTCTGTGACTTCCCGCATGGATGGAATGCCAGGTCAGCGTGAAGTTCAGCAAAAGATGGCAAAAGATAAAAATCCCGTTGCCAATGTCATGAAGGCCATAAAAACGTTAAATCTTCCATTGATAATTGCCTGCTTTCTTTTCTATTTCTTAGGCGGATATCTGCTCTATAGTGCTTTGTTTGGTGCTATTGGCGCTGCCGTTGATAGTGAGACTGAGACGCAGCAATTTATGTTCCCGATTATGATGCCCATTATTGCCGCGATTGCGTTTGCCCAAATTGCGGTTAAAGATCCTGATGGACCATTGGCTTTCTGGACCTCAATAATCCCCTTTACATCACCCGTAGTCATGATGGTTCGGGTTCCGTTCGGTGTACCTGCCTGGGAGTTGATTTTATCCATGCTGTTGCTGGTGGCAGGTTTTGTGGGCACTACCTGGATTGCTGCTCGTATTTACCGCGTCGGTATTTTGATGTACGGCAAAAAAGTGTCCTTCCGCGAATTGTCGAAATGGGTGTTTTATAAAGGGTAACATAGGCTGATTAAACTTATTTTATCATTCTGACCGTAGGGAAGAATCTTAAGCTTGCCTGTAAGGACGTTTTGAGATTCTTCCCTACGGTCAGAATGACAAAAGTTATATTCCGATATCAATCACAAGTGGTTGAATGAGCCATTGGCCTGTACTAACATTGTAGATCGTACGGAAACCAGCTTCGAAGGAGGTACGTAAGCGTAGGGCATTGAAGATGAACGATACATCAAGTCCAGTTGTCTGGTACGAATGACGGATGATTTCGTAACCACGGGGCCGACCAAATGCATCCCGAATTTCAACTGTACTTTTTCCATCGGCCTGATCATAAAAACCACCAGCCTTAATCCGTTGTACATAGAGCCAGCGGCCCAGCGACCAATGAGTATCTGCAATCGGTAAGCGATACTCGACACTACCTGATTTGATCTCATCATCTCCAACATAGGATACACCACGGGGATAAAATACGGCTGCTCCAAACTGATAATTACCCTGGTCCTGTAATTGATAACCTCCCCGTAAACGAAGGGAGTGATGCTGAGCCAGTCCGGGAAAGAATAAATTGGCCTGAATACCCAATTGTTCGCCCGATAATTTCCCGCCAAACGGCGTTAAGCGATAGTTCACAGCGAGTGTTTGTCCCCAACGAGGAGCCAGATCGCGCTTGCTTTGTCGTAAGAGATGTGAATAACTGGCCCCAAATGAAAGCGCATTGAGTGATCCTGATCCGCCTACTTCATTGACGTAACGATAAGGTAAATCGTACCCCATTACCTGCAAATAATTGTAATAAGCCGAAAGATTAATAGCCTGACTGTATTTAGAATTCGTCAGTTGCAAAGGAAGCCGAAAACCTGCCGTCAGCTGATTATATTCCCACTGGTCCGTTCGTAAACTATCGGCGGGCGCGACTTTATCGATGTAAAGCGATGTGCTGCGACCACCCCGTTGGAAACTGACATCGATGATAGGATAAAGTCCCTGGTAACTAAAGAGGGCATACCAACCGCCAGTCCGTTCGCTCTGATTATAGGTATAACCTGCACTCAGTTGAGTAGTGCTCAACAAATCCTGTGAACTCACGCCAATCGAAAGTGCCTGCCCTGTGCTACTAAAAACAGGTCCCCAGCTATAAATATTCAATGCATGGGCCAGTCGCCGAAAACGGGATGGAGTATAGGTAGGTGTTGTGGGCAATGAATCGGCTAAAATTCTGCGACCTTCAGCGGCCCCAGGTTCCGTTCTGGCTAATTGCCCAAAATAGTTGACGGGCTGTGTACGGGCCGGTTCTGTAATGGGTTTCCAATCGTTTGGATTGAGAGTCATACTCGCGATTCGGTAGCCTATAGCTGAAAAATCCTCGAATGCCAACTGAGTTCCCGATGGCGAAACGACACCATGATAAGCCGCTAATGGTCGCGATGTTACCTGAAATACCTGTTTTGACTGCTTATCAACTGCGTACAGATTATCGATGCCTGATCGGGGAGAGTTATAAAGAATGTAGCTATTCCAGGGTTGCGGATGACTGATATTCTCGTTCGTAGGGGGCAGCAGATCGGCTATGGTATTGTTCTCTGTATCAATTGTTTGTATTGTTTTTAGCCCATCTTTCAGAGTGACTGTTACGATGGTTTTATTATCCTGCCACCGGGGATGCTGATAAAAGCCGTTACTGGGATTAGGTAACGTTTTTAATGGCTTGCCTGTCTGAGCGTCGAGAACAACCAGATGCGTTTTATAACGATCCGTATTCTCGACTACAATTAATTTCTGATTGTCGGGGGAGATGGCTACAGCCGTATATCGAGCTCGGTGGGTCAAACGCGTGAGCTTCCCTGTTTGAAGATCGAGCAACCGAATGTTCGAGAATACGCGTTGGCCCCAACGAGGATCATAGCCAAACTCAATCCAGCAAGCTTTGGTCGGTGTTGCAGATAATATCCCCGGATCGTTCGTAAAGCCCTGAACATGAATAGGTTTCTCTCGTCTATTTTTGGTGAGAATAACGAGACGGGGTGTTGCTCCTAGTCCGCTTTTGACGCACAGTATAGTTGAATCGGTCAGGAATTGCGGATGCTGGTAATTAGTAAAAACGGGTTTTGTCGTTTTCTGCTTTTCAACACTTACCTGAAAAAAAGTTGCTGGTGTAATCGAGAGTCGTTCCTGTTGCTTCTTCCAGGTCTCGGTCACATCATCCATCGTCTTTCTGTACACATCTTCGGTTCGAAGCTTCGTTTCCTCTTTGATACTGGCCGAGAACGCAAACGGAAAAGGCCAACGACGATAATTACGATTCAGGACCCGACTCCAGACATCGGGACCGTATGACCGTTTTAGGTAAGTGGTCATAAAATACCCCAGCACATAATGATTCGGCACATTATCCCGAAACGAACCGCAAACCGCTTTAGGATAATCAAATTGATTGCCTGCCAATAAATTGGCTCGCATACCTAAATCAAAATTAGGAATTCGACCCCGCCCGGAATTACTTAGAAGCGTTTCATTGCTAACCGCATCGCCTTCCGCAAACCAATCGGGAACAGTTGCTAAAGGAAGAAAAAGGCCAGTATTGCCTAATAAAGTATATAGTACACGTCCATAGCCCTGCAAAGCTTTATCATTCTGAACCACATGCCGGTATTCGTGAACTGCCAGTAAATCAAGCCAGTTGTAAGTACCAAGTAAACCAGGATCTTGCGGAGGAACGGCAAAAAATTCAGACCGGCGTGGAAACAAAGTAACAAACCCGTTACTATTAGTAGTCTGATTTTGAAGCAATACCGAAATCGGCCGGGGTTTCTTTCCAAGCGAAGCACTGGCAGGCTCATACAGACTTTCGAGCCGTTGAGCCGTATGTTGTGCTGTTGAGTCAAAGCCGGCTGGATATAGCACCCGAAAATGCGGTGTATTGATCCGGAACCAATGCAGACTGGTCGGATTTTGATCGAGAACTGGAAGCGATTGGGCTGTTGTTATGATTGAAATCGATAGCAACAGCAGTGTTAGGTAGACGTGTCGAAACATGCGTATCAATGATACGGATTTTCAATGAAAAAAGTGTTTCGAAATGCCCATTAGCTATAGTTCAATGCCGCGAAAAACGTTACAGGAATCTCTTAATGGCATTAATCAACTTTCTCACTGTAGGAGTGTAAGGGGGGTAAAGGAAGTTTAGCGTACCAAATTCACGGTGCATTACCCCGCGCAAATTGGAAAACTCCTGAAACCCGTAAAATCCATTCGACTTTCCAATACCACTATTATTAACACCACCGAAGGGCAGATCGACATTTGAAAATTGGATTAGCGCTTCGTTAACAAGCGTGTCGCCCGCGGAGGTTCTTTCCAGAATGTAGTTAGTTCGGCGTTTATCCCGGCAATAAATGTAAAGAGCAAGTGGTTTCTCGCGATGATTTATGGCTTGTAAAGCCTCGTCAATGTCGTTATAGCTAACAATAGGTAATATTGGGCCAAAAATTTCATTCTGCATAACCTGCATGTTGTCTGTCACATTTTCCAGCACAGTCGGTTCAATAAAATTTTGGTTAGCATTTAGTTTGCCTCCGATAGTTACCGTTGCACCTTGAGAAACCGCATCGTCGATCAGTCCGCGAAGTCGGCTAAAATGTTGGCTGTTCACAATCCGTGCGTAACTGTCCGATATGTCAACAGGCTGGCCATCCGGGCTATACATAGCTGTTAATCTATCTCGAAGCGCTTGTATGAATGGATCTTTGATTGATTGATGAATAAGCAGATAATCGGGAGCGATGCACGTTTGTCCATTATTCAGGCATTTTCCCCAGGCCAATTGTTCAGCTGCCTGTTTCAGGTTGGCCGATTCATCGACCAGAGCAGGCGATTTACCGCCTAATTCGAGCGTAACTGAGGCTAGATGTTTGGCCGCTGCGGTCATCACCATTCGACCAACTGCCGGACTTCCTGTAAAAAAAATATGATTGAATGGCAGTTCGAGTAGCTCTTGCGATACATGGGCGTCTCCTTCAAAGACGGCAACTTCCTGAGAAAGAAACAATTCTGTAATCATTTTCCTGATTACAGAAGACGTATGCGGTGTTAGTTCTGAGGGCTTTAGAATTACTGTATTTCCAGCAGCAAGTGCAAGTACTAATGGACGTATACTCAGCGCAAATGGGTAATTCCAGGGCGAAATGATCAGAACTGTACCCTTCGGTTCGTGGCGAACATAACTTCTTGTGCCTATCAGCGCTAACGAAGTAGGAACAGGCTGAGGTTTCATCCATCTTTTTAGATGTCGGATCGTGTGTTTCAGTTCTGCATATAGGGGTAGTAGTTCGCCAATCATTACCTCCGCTGCGGGTTTCCGAAAGTCGGCAAACAAGGCTTCCTGAATGACCGTTTCGTGTGTAGTAACCCAGGTTTGAATCCGTCGTATTCGTTCGAGACGTTGATCAACGGTCGTCAGCGCCATCTGGAACGCATGCTGACGTTGGGTCTCGAAAGTAACTCGTATATCATTCCGGAAATCAACAGTAAGTGAAGCGTTCATGAAAGGCTTTGTTTTCTAAGTTCGTTTGTTGATCTACGAATGCGCGAGGCAAAACGAATACGGTAAACTTTTTAGGCTAAAAGTACAAAAAAGCCGATGATATGGATTTAAATCATGAATCGTTTATCTTAGCTGAAACTTTATCTACCCAAACTGGATGACGCTCGTTAGTGATAACATTCGCTATCTGCGCAAGCTAAATGGCCTAACGCAGGAGCAATTCTCTCGAAAAATAAACATAAAGCGTTCGTTGTTAGGGGCTTACGAGGAAGGCCGTGCGAATCCAAATCAGCAGAATATTCAGGCTATTGCGAAAGCGTTCAATACAACTGTTGAACTATTGACGCGTCAGGACCTTCGTAAAATTCGCGAAACACCCAACCTGAGTATCCCGCTTGGGCAAACCACCAAATCGCCGGAATCTCGTTTATCAACGATCCGAACCGATGGAAAGCTGGATGCTGACGAGGATGATCCATTTCAGCATCCAGATTTCCCCGATATTTTTGCACAACCTTCTCCACCAACGCCAGAGCCTAAACCGCTATCGTCGGTACTAAATAAATATTATAAAACTCCAGACGAACCACGTCGTACAAACGAGTATCCCATTCCACCGGTAATTACTTCGCCAGTACGTCCTGACCAATCACGACCCGTTCGGGAGCAACCACAGCCAACAGCATATCAGACTAGTCAACCCAGCAATCGGCCTCCTATGCAACCGCCTGTCGATGAGTTATTTGGGCAATCTACAAATGTCCCTGCAACCCGTCCGGCAGAGCCGTTAACGTTTAATAATGTATACAACGAACCGTCAGGAAATGCACAATCTCCATCAACCAGTCAGTCGTCTGTACTACCTATTCCAGTTGTGATGCAACGGCAGTTTGCTGAGTATGGACAACGCTATCAGCAAGCTGATTTTTTATATCGCTTGCCAACGATGCATCTACCGACGCTACCTGATGGAGCCTATCGCGCTTTTGAAGCGGGAGATGACTTTGCGTTTCCGGGGGCCTTACTGGTCGGGAAGTTTATCCGAAACTGGTTCGAGATTGCTGATGGAAAACAATATGTTCTTCTCATTCCACAGCCTTCTGTTGGCCTGACTATTTGTTGTCGACGGGTATATAATCAGGTTAAGATCAAAGGTACCTTGTTACTTACCGCCGATCGGGCCGATATACCAAATCGTGAAGTGGCTTTAAAGGACGTCTTGGAAGTTTGGGAAATTTGCGCATTTGTTAGTCAGACAATGCCACCTCCAGCCCCTAATACGGATCGTTTGCGACAGTTAATTGACGATTTACGTTTTGAGGTTGATCGGTTATAAGATCTGATAACCGATAGCGTTAGCTACGGTTTATGAATTGACTTTGTGGTCTTAATCTTGCATTTTGTAAAATAAAGTTCTGTATTTTGGGCTTACCATAACTTTTTTCAGGTCAATAGGTCGCCTTCAAGATATATTTTCAGTACTTTTTTCCTACTTTTACAAACGTTTGGTTGGTTTCGTTAACTAGCTGAGCAAAAGCACAACCTGCTTCGAAATAACTGCTTGATGCCCGATACGCCCCAGCTTAAAATCGGCGGATTGTTTTTTCGGGCCTTCCTCTTCTAAATGGGGCTTCGTATTCGGGATTTCCTGGAAAGCGAAGCCCTTAATGCATTATAGAGCTAGCCAAATTGTATTTTTGTGGCTATGCGTTATTTTCTTCAACTGGCTTATCGCGGCACAAACTATCATGGCTGGCAGCGTCAACCAAATGGGTTGAGTATACAGGAAGTTCTTGAAACAGCTTTATCGACTGTTTTACGGCAATCAATAACGATTGTGGGAAGTGGACGAACCGACGCTGGTGTTCATGCGCATCAACAATTTGCTCATTTTGAGATCGATACGCCACTGCCCGATCATCTGCTTCGCTCATTAAATAGCCTGATTCCGGCTGATATTGCTGTATACGACTGCTTTCCGGTTCGGCAGGATGATCACGCTCGCTATACGGCCACATTTCGCTATTATCAGTATACGATTTGTCGTTGGAAAGATCCTTTTCGTGAGGGATTGGCGTATGTGTTTACCCCGCAATTGGCTGTTGATCGAATGAATGAAGCAGCTACGATCTTTCTTAAATATGTTGATTTTGAGAGCTTTAGTAAAGTTAAGACGGATGTGCGCACATTTAATTGCCAGATCGACTGGGCTTATTGGGAACAAAAGCCAAACAATGATCTGGTATTTCATATTCGGGCGAATCGGTTTTTGCATGGTATGGTACGGGCAATTGTCGGCACGTTGCTAGCCGTCGGACAGGGACGATTAGATGTGGCTGATGTTGAGCGAATAATTATCGCTCGTGACCGTCGGCCGGCTGGCCGAGCGGCTCCGGCAGAAGGCTTGTCGTTAGTACAGGTTGGCTATCCAGATGAAGTGTTCAAAGAGCGAAAGACCAGGCTGGCGTTCCAGTGAACGAATGAACTTTTTAACGATAACTTTCACTCTTTCCTTTTTTGCTCATTTACTCTTTGGCCCTTTACCTTATATTGTATCGTTAAACAAACGTGAATACTCTTGAAAATAGGCACGATTATATTGGCGGCTGGTGACTCGTCTCGGATGGGAGGGGAACCAAAGCAATTATTAGTATACAAAGGACAAACGCTGATTCGTCGGATCACTGAGAGCGCTCTAGCGTTGCAACGTGGTCCTGTGGTGGTGGTTCTAGGGGCTAACCGCGCTCTGATGGTTGACGAACTGGCTGGACTTCCCGTAACGCTGATCGATAATCCCGGTTGGGCGACTGGCCAGGCTTCGTCATTAAAAACGGGTTTGGCCGCATTGTATCTGACTCATAAAGAAATTGAAAGCGTATTGGTGTTGCATACCGACCAGCCGCTAGTGTCACTGGGGTTACTGCTGCATATGATCGAAGTTCAACGAGAGTCCGGCAACGGTATTGTTGCCTGTCGATACGGAACGCAGATAGGCGTACCCGCTATGTTTAGTCGGGATTATATCACAGAATTGCTTCAACTTGACGGAGATAAAGGATTACAATGGGTCATTGTCCGGCATCGGAACGATTGTTCTGAAGTGCCATTTGAAGCGGGTGCCATTGACCTCAATTCCAAACGCGACGTCGAATTATTTCAACAGGTGCAGATGCAATCACAGTAGAGATGCGTTGCTGACGCGAATAAGACGCAATTCTTTGCCTCTCTACACTATTTTCTACCACTATGCAAAAACTGGCCGAAGCACGCGATCTACAAACACGTCTAACCGCTATCCTTCAAACGGTTGAACAGGAATTTGCACCATTGACTGACGAACAACTTCGCTGGAAACCGGCTCCCGATCGCTGGAGTATTGTCGAATGTTTACAGCATCTAAATCTGGCCGAGCGATTCTATATTCGGAATATCCAGCATAAAGTTGAAAAACTTGGCCTGGTGCAGAATAACCCCACAGACCAGACTCTGGAAAGTGATTTTGTTGGGAAAGCACTCTTATTTGCAGTCGATCCGCAGGTGAAAATCAAATTGCCTGCGCCCGGAATGATTCGTCCACGACCTGCTGCCGAGTTAGTTCCTGCTGATGTAGTCGGACAATTTCTTGACCTGCAAACGTTGCTGCATAGTCTATTAAATAAAGCGATTTACCTTGATTGGAATCGTGATAAAGTGATGACGCTGTTCGGGAATTGGCTGAAAATACGCCTTGGCGACGCCTTTCGAATGCTTTTGGCTCATTCTGAGCGGCATATGAAGCAAGCCATGCGGGTAAAGCAGGAAATGGGTAATTTTGCTCAAAAAACAGTATAATGCTAGTCGAGTCAGCACGCAGCTGAAAAGTAATGTAGTTAACCTATGATTTGAATGAAACAGTATTTTACCCACGACCCCTGGAAAATAGTAGAAGAAGGATTTCACCGTGATTACAATGAAATAACCGAAAGCGTTATGTCGCTCGGCAATGGCCGATTGGGCGGACGAGGTTCATTTGAGGAGAAATTTTCCGGCAAAACGATGCTGGGCAATTATGTTGCTGGTGTTTACTACCCCGATAAAACCCGCGTTGGCTGGTGGAAAAACGGTTATCCTCAGTATTTTGCCAAAGTGTTGAATGCTGCTAACTGGATCGGTATCGACATCGAAATAGAATATGAAACCCTCGACCTGGCACACTGCGACGTTCGCGATTTTCGACGTGTGCTGAATATGCAGGAGGGCTATCTCGAACGCCAGTTTGTCGCTCGGCTGAAGAGTGGTAAAGAAGTGCAGGTTACGGCCAAACGGTTCTGCTCCATCGTTGATGATGAATCAGGGGCAATTCGATACGCTATTAAACCGCTGAACTTCGATGCTAAAATCACCATTACGCCTTATATCGACGGTGATATTCGCAACCGGGATGCTAACTACGACGAAACGTTTTGGGATGAAGTACGTAAAGAAACAGCCTATGGTGAAGCGTATGTCGAGTTGCGAACCCGAAAAACGGGTTTCCACGTAGCAACGGGAATGTGTGTCGAGATCGAGCAGGATGGTGTGAAGATTGACTATCAGTCGCAACCGATTAAGTACGAGAAATATGTTGCCAACCGCATCACACTCGATTGCCGTCAGGGCCAGGAAACCGTTATTTATAAATATGCGGTCAATCTGTCGTCGCTGAATTACGATTCCGATACGTTGATTAAGGAAGCTCATCAATATATTCAGCGTATCTCCCGAAAAGGGTTTGACAAGATGTTGTATGAGCAGAAACAGGCCTGGGCAGATAAATGGAAGGTTGCCGACATTCGAATTGATGGCGATGCGGCCGCGCAGCAGGGAATTCGCTTCAATATTTTCCAACTCAGCCAGACCTACACTGGTGAGGATGAGCGATTAAACATTGGCCCTAAAGGATTTACGGGCGAGAAATACGGCGGATCGACCTATTGGGATACGGAAGCGTATTGTTTGCCTTTTTACCTATCGACGGCCGATCAGAAAGTAGCAAAAAATCTGCTGGTCTATCGATACAAGCAATTGGGAAAAGCCATCGAAAATGCGCAAAAACTTGGTTTCCGGGCCGGGGCCGCGTTGTATCCGATGGTGACCATGAATGGCGAAGAGTGCCACAACGAATGGGAAATTACGTTCGAAGAAATTCACCGAAATGGAGCTATTGCCTACGCTATCTATGATTATGTACGATACACGGGCGATGAGCAATATTTAGTAGAATATGGCCTGGAAGTACTCATTGCGATCAGTCGGTTCTGGAGCCAGCGCGTCAACTGGTCGAAGGCAAAAGAGAAATACGTAATTCTCGGCGTAACGGGGCCAAATGAGTACGAAAACAACGTGAACAATAACTGGTATACGAACTACATTGCCGCCTGGACGCTCCGATATACAACGGAAGTGGTAGCGAAAGTGAAAACGCTCGACAAGGATAAATACGCCGAATTAATCGACCGGATTCATTTCCGGGAAGGCAAAGAACTGGCGACTGCTCGGCAGATTATCGATAAAATGTACCTACCGCAGGATGACGAACTGGGCGTTTTTCTCCAACAGGAGGGATTTCTGGATAAAGACCTTATGCCCGTCTCCGACATTCCCAAAGGGCAGCGACCCATCAATCAACACTGGTCATGGGATCGGATTTTACGGTCGTGTTTCATTAAGCAGGCCGACGTCTTGCAGGGGCTGTATTTCTTCGAAGATGAGTTCGATACGGCTGCACTCCAACGCAATTTCGAGTTTTATGAACCCATGACTGTACATGAATCCTCGCTATCGCCTTGCGTGCACAGTATTCAGGCGTCGAAACTGGGCATGAAAGAAAAAGCGTACGAAATGTATCTACGTACAGCTCGCCTTGATCTGGACGATTACAATAACGATACGGAGGATGGTTGCCACATCACAAGCATGGCCGGTACCTGGCTGGCCGTTGTGAAGGGATTTGGGGGTATGCGGGTTGAAAAAGACCAACTTATTTTTAATCCATATTGCCCGGAAAACTGGCAATCATTGGCGTTCAAGATTCGGTTCCGGGGGGCTTTACTGGAGGTGACAACTACCCCTCAGCAAGTTACCGTGGAGAATTTTTCCAGGAAGCCAATCGCGCTAACGGTATTAGGTTCTGACTTGACTATTGAACCGGAACAAACACAAATCGTTTCGACAACGCTGCAGAATTAACGGAATAATGACTAATTGAAACTCGGTAGATTGCCCATTCGGTCTTCTTTTGGGCAAAGACTTTTATTGCTAACTGATTACAAAAAATGCCTTTACGCTCGCAAGATTGGTTTGGTCGCACCGGCAAAGACGGCTTTATTTATCGCGCCTGGATGAAAAACCAGGGTTTCCCTCACCATGAATTTGAAGGAAAACCCGTCATTGGAATCTGCAACACCTGGTCAGAACTGACTCCCTGCAACGCGCACTTTCGTGAATTAGCTGAGGCTATCAAACGAGGTGTCTGGGAAGCAGGTGGATTTCCGCTGGAGTTTCCAGTAATGTCGCTGGGAGAGTGTCAGATCAAACCAACGGCTATGCTATTCCGCAACCTTGCCAGTATGGACGTTGAGGAAAGTATTCGTGGTAATTCGCTCGATGCGGTCATCCTGATGTGTGGTTGCGACAAAACAACTCCTTCGCTCGTCATGGGCGCCTGTAGCGTCGATATTCCAACGCTGGTGGTGTCGGGTGGGCCGATGCTGGCCGGGCGGTTCCGGGGGAAAAAGATTGGTACAAGTGATGTATGGCGGTTTGCTGAAGCGTATAAAATGGGGGAGATGAGTCAGGCTGATTTTATTGCTTCTGAAGCTAGCATGGCTCGTTCGCAAGGTCACTGTGCCGTAATGGGTACGGCTTCAACTATGGCCGCCATGGTTGAATCGCTCGGACTGGCGTTGCCCGATAACGCTACGATCCCAGCCGCTGATTCCCGCCGAAAAGTGTTGGCACACATGACAGGAGTTCGCGCTGTCGAGCTTGTTCGTGAAGGCATTACACCGTCGAAAATTCTTACTCGACAAGCGTTTGAGAATGCGATTATGGTCAATGCGGCTCTTGGTGGTTCTACGAATTTTATTCTGCACTTGACGGCCATTGCGGGTCGTATAGGAATCGATTTATCGCTGGACGATTTTGATAAATTGTCAGCTAAAATTCCATTGCTGACTAATCTACAGCCTTCCGGTGAGCATTTTGTCGAAGACTTATTTTATGCGGGGGGGCTTCCGGCGGTTATTCGGGAGTTACGTCAATACATTCACAATGATGCACTGACAATCAATGGAAAAACCATTGGCGAAAACTGTGCTGAAGCACAATGCTATGATCCGGCTGTTATTGCATCGGTGGATCATCCCTTCAAACCCGAGTCGGGAATTGCTGTATTGCGGGGAAATCTTTGCCCGAATGGTGCCGTTCTAAAACCATCGGCAGCAACTCCAGCACTCATGCAGCATACGGGCCGAGCCGTTGTCTTTGAGAATATTGACGACTATAAAGCTCGTGTTGATGATCCTGAACTAGACGTTGATCCAACTTGTGTGTTAGTTCTGAAAAACGTCGGTCCCAGAGGTTATCCAGGTATGCCTGAAGTAGGCAATATGCAGCTTCCGGCTAAAATTCTGGCGCAGGGGGTACACGATATGGTGCGAATTTCAGACGGACGAATGAGCGGAACTGGATTTGGAACAGTCGTTTTGCATGTATCGCCTGAAGCCGCTGTTGGTGGTAATCTGGCCCTGGTGCAAAACGGGGATTTGATTACGCTGGATGTCGAAAATCGAAGCTTACATCTGCACGTTTCAGATGAAGAACTGGCTGGGCGACTTGTTCATTTCAAACCACTTGATTTAGGCTACGATCGGGGCTACGTGAACTTGTACATTCGGCATGTAACGCAAGCTCACGAAGGCGCCGATTTCGATTTCTTACGCGGGGCTTCGGGAAGCGAAGTGAAACGGGATTCTCATTAGCGAATAGTTAAAAGACAATAATGAAATCCAAAACTGTTTAAACTTTTGTCATTCATACTATCATCGGAATGACAAAAAACTATCCTAATTCCCAGTTGTTTATATAGGTTAAACAATTTCTCCATAAAACAAACATGAGTCATCCCGAATTTTGATTCCATAAGTGGGTGAAAGCAATTCGGATACGATAAAGCGGTGCTGAGGCTTCTCGGCACCGCTTTCCCGTTCGGTG
>NZ_BAAHBD010000028.1:0-556 GCF_054776975.1 Spirosoma harenae
CACCGAAATAATGGTCTGATTTTGAGTGAATTAGGAGAACATCTACTCTCAGCCCGTCAAGCGCCGGCGGGTACCAAACGAATCTCCAATTTGCTCAGATGCCCTCATTGGAGTCATACCCTAATTCAGGAAGGTATCCGGGCCAAAGCCCAAGCCTTTTATGAACAACTTCATCAACAAGGGCAACGCCTGTTGATCTTATGGGATGAAAGTGTGATGGAAAAACCTGAAACACTAGCCAGTGAGGATTTGGGGGCCGTTCGCAGTAGTAAAGCGCGCCGACTCAAACGCATTCGCCCTGGTTACTTCAATCCACCGGATGGCAAACCGATTTGTGTCCCAGGCCTGGAATGGTTAGGTATTTTATTGGCGGGTGCGAGTGGAGCTCCTTGCCTCTATAAGTTTGAGTGGTGGACTAGACGGGGGGAGCATGCTCGTCAACGAGCGGATGTACTCGATGATACCTTGAGTGAGCTGACCCAGCGATTTGGTCAGACCGTCTTGCATGTCTTTGATCGAGGCTATGCCTCTCAGACTTGGTTAGGAAAGTTATTGG
>NZ_BAAHBD010000029.1:0-12408 GCF_054776975.1 Spirosoma harenae
TTGAGAGTCGGTCAGTTTTGAGAACTGTTTGGTCATGGCTTTGCATTTTGGTCGATACAAAGTTGGCACGACTCTCAACCTTTCTCAATTCCCCAACACACTCTAAAAATACACCAATACCGGTTTTAACTACATGAACTGCTGTATATTCTATATCAATATCGATTTTAATGTTAGGAATTTTGGCTGATTTCTAGCTATGATAAAAAAAATGGTTAAAGCTTTGTAGCATATTTACTTGACACTAAAATGTAGACAGATATAAAATCATCTTGATGTTATTAACAAGTAATATATCTATGTTACGGGTGTCCCTATCTCCATCAAAAATGTAACGGTTTCTGTAATGAAAACATGATCAAAGTTACTGTTCCTGGTGGTTACAGTAATTATATTAGTAAATGCGTATTTAGTGGTAGATTAATCTGTAAGAAGATGCTTTTTTGTTGCATTTCAGTCAGCAGCAGAGTTAAAAATGTACTTTCTAACACATTAACCGATGTTACATTCTCAGACTTATTAAACTTGAAATTTTAGCGATCTTTTCGAGAGAAACCGTAAACACATAGTAAAGTTCTTTACTTTTTTTAACTGCATTTGTACTACATATCCTCATTTTTGGAACTGTAAGCGCTCATTTAGATGAAAATTAAAAAATACATCATTATCGATGATGCGGAGTCAGATGTCATGTATCTTAAGTCGCAACTGACTAAACTCCCGTTTTTACAGCTAGCAGGTATTTGCCCAACTGTTGAGGCAACTATTGAATTATTAGCTACTGAATCTATAGATCTAATCTTGTTAGATATAAAACTACCATCTCAATCTGGGCTATTTTTGCTTAAATCGGGTATTGAATTACCACCCGTAATTATTACAAGCGCTTACTCTGAATTTGCGCTGGAAAGCTATGAAATAGGCAAAGCGGCTGATTATATACTCAAACCTTTTTCATTCGAACGGCTTCTGATAGCACTCAATCGGGCTTTAGCAATGCATTCTTCACCCACAAGCTTTGCCGACACGGATTATATCTTCCTGAAAATGGGCCGAAAAGTGCAGCGTTTTGATTTTCAGTCGATTGATTTTGTTGAAGCTTATGGTATTTATTCAAAAGTGTATTCGAACAACCACTCATTTGTCGTCAATGAACGGTTAGCTACCTTGACTGCTTTATTGCCCGCTCAAATGTTTCTGCGTGTACATAAGTCGTTCATTATCAATGTTGGTAAAATCACCAGCTACGACCGAAATTCATTGTGGATTCATAATTTCAAGATCCCGATTGGCGTCTCCTTTCGCCCTAAACTGGAGGGACTTCTAAGGCTTTTCAATAATAATGATTCGGAAGGCATTTAACGTGAATTCGAGTAATCTATCACGAATTTCATGTTACTAAATCCCGCGTTCGTGCCAATTAATTAATTCGACAAGTTATCAGGTCGCAAAATTGCTTCGATTCTTTTATTGAATAGGCTACCGCATTTGCTTTTTTGAGGGTAGATACTGATTCTATGTAGCTGAATGTTCGGAGTTAATATGTCGATGAAATGACTCGTTCTGACGAAAAAGATAATCCTACTTATCAGAATAGTTGGGATACCCAACTGGTAAAGGATAAGTCAATGTTTAGCCGCTCTATTCTTGTAAATGCCCGCTCCGGGAAAGGAATTAGAGCGCGCCAGAATATAAAAAATGTCGTACGTGAAAAAGCAGGCATGCATAGAATCGATATTGACGACAAACCCGTATTCTATCGTCAATACATGGCTGGACGATTCTTCTCAGAAACTGTTGACGAGTTTTGCGAACTAGCCAATGCGACTGATAAATCCATTCTGCGAATTCAGATTGATATTTCACCTCTTCTAGCCGTAAAAGAAGGTCATTGGTATCAGATTATACGCTTTTGCCTGTTTTGTTGGTACCTGCAATCAACTCCGGCTGTCGTCTTTACATCGCCCGTTATGAACTGCCACTTGGATCTATTTGTCCTGCAGGATGACCGTTCACTATGGAAAGATCTTAACGAGTATCAGAGGACATTATTCAACCGGGTAGTTGCTATGCGTATCGGGCATTGGTTGGCCAAGCCCCTTTATATGTCCTACTCCATACATAAAGTAATGGACTATTTTTCAGAGTCCAGTTATCAACTGTTCATAGATCGGGCGATTTATGTGGCTATGAATGAGTACCGTGTTGAAACGTTTCAGGCGTTTCAACTATGTCTACAACGCCATTTTAGTATAGATCTGAAATACAATATCCATCGGGAATACATTGTTAACTTAAAATTTCGCTATGAACGATTGCCCTGGCTAAGGGTTGATGAGCTTAGTTTTAGTACGTCAGAAATTAACTCGTGGATAAATTTCAATCGATTATTTCAGCACGAATTTATGGGTGAGCGTGTGTTTACCAATGGTTTTCTGGAATAACAATCAGGAAGCTAATAAACCAAGTAGCAATGCCAAAATGCCTATTATTAAGGCTATTAAGCCAATCACGGCCCCTGTACCGGTAGTAAGCAGTAAGAGCAATAGACCACCAATGAAGAGAATAGCTCCTCCGCTCAGGAGCCCGCTATTGAGCATGGGTTTCTCCGGATGGTTAGGAGACAGATGTTTCTTTACGCTCGTATTGAGTTTTTTGACCATCAATCGTTCGATAGCACTCGTCTTATGAACCTGATAAACTGGGGTTACGTTCGTCGATTTTTCCGTCGCTGATGTGGCAAGCAAACGTTTTAGTCGATCCATTCGCTTTCGTAGCTGTTTATGGGAAGCTAGTCGGGCATCGTTACGGACGTATGTTTCGAGTTGTGATAAGTTAATGTGACTAGGTAATTGTGCCGTAGTCGTAATGGTTGATGATGTTTCTAAAGAAGAAACATCAGACACTGCTGGGTCTTGATGACTTGTGGCAGAGGTAGCAGCCTTGTGTTGAAAATAGGCAACGGGCCGACTGCAAGCTGAAAGCAAGGCAATACAAGCGAATGCTATGTAGTAGTGAAAAGTAAAATAAGGTTTCATAAAGCATCTGGTTTTGCATAAATGGTTTGCAGGCCCTGGGCTATTCTGCCGAGCGTCTCCAAACCCTCTATTTAAACTGGCTGTGCCTTGTTAGGTAACATGATGGACGCAGAAAACTACACGACTTCGCTACGTAAAGACATGAAGTGACTGGCATAATAGTATGAACAGTGAGATTGACCTCATTCCATTCCTGGCCCTTCTCCTAAAACAAGAGATGAGTTGGGGTGAGGTAAACGCAGCACTCTAAAACACCCTCGAATAAATAAGTAACCTCCGAATAAATAGACGAAAAATGGTCATAAAGCTGGCATAGTCTTTGTCTCACAGAAGTCAAATTTCTTGCCGTTTTCAGTGACTCTATTCTGAAATAGTGACAGAAAAAGAAACTAAAGTCTATTTTCAATCAGTCGGTTTCTACTATTCGTGTTATCATAATCGGAATTGGTGTTATTCTGAAATGGAAAAACCGGCCCGAAAAAGGCATTCGATTGCTGAATAACATTCCCTGCTAGTTCATTAGTCAGTTTTACATATTCAGGTCATCAAACTCTCAATTCAGGTCATTACTTCCCATCAAAGCAGTCTATTTCTGTACTCCCGTCACGGATTTTGTGTCTCATTAAAGCAAATGATCAGTTTGACTGGTGTAGCCACAACAGAAGAGAGACCATACTATGAAGCAATTTTTTTACTTACTACTGCTACTGATCTTGCCTGGACTTTGCCTGGCCCAGAAGGGGCGATTTGCCGTCCAATTTAACGTAAAATCGTTGGATTGTAATACGGGGAAAGTCGTTATTCGCGTACAGGTTAAGGCAAGTGGTGCCGATAGCACGTTCCTGATGGGCGATGCGAACTATCGGTTTGATTATGATTCCCAGATTATCCGTAACCCGCAGATTGTTAGCCAGGAGACCTTCTCCAGTCAGGCACCGGCCAGCGATACGCGCTACAACCCCCAGAATCTGAACGGGAGCTCTGTAGGGCCGACGCTGGGAACCGTTTCTCTGAACACGGTGTATGGCGGAAGCGGAACAGGGGCTAAGCTCGTTGGTCCCGACTGGATTACGGTCAGCTGTATTCAGTTCGACATCGTCAATACCCAACTTGTGCAGAGTAACTGCTTTGGGTTGCGGTGGCATACGGATACCACATTCCCGGTGACGGGTATGAATGAGTACGTACCCAACGGGCAATCGCCCAATGGCTACACGCTGCTGAATGTAACCTCGAACAAATACTTCGGCAACCTGCAAGTTTGCTTACCGCAGTATTGCGTGATTCAGCCTGCTAACGATTATTACACAACGCCGTTCAATACGCCCGTTTCGGGAAATGCCCTCACGAATGATCAGGTTGCTCCGCTGGTCGTAACGACGACGCCCGTTGTCGGGCCTAAGCACGGAAGCATTACGTTGAATGCAAACGGAACATTTACCTACACGCCGACTACGGGTTATACGGGTAAAGACAGCGTTCAATATCGGGTTTGTAAAGAACTCAATCCAACGCTTTGCGCCAATGCCTGGATTTACATTACTATCGGTGCTCCGGCTGGCACTGACTTGATGCTGAGCAAAACGGTCAATAAAACACAACCTGCTTTGAACGACGTAATCTCCTACAGCCTAGTCGTAACCAACACAGGTGGCATTGCCGCAACGGGTGTCGAAGTGAAAGACTCGCTACCGGCGGGTGTGCAATACCAAAGTTCAACTGGATCGGGTACCTATAACGCAACGACCGGAATCTGGACAATTGGGACGATTGCGGTTGGTAGTTCCGCTACGATAACCATCAATGTGAAGGTAGTTGCCGAAGGAACCTGGTTCAACGTGGCCGAAGTGAGTAAGATGAATGAGCGGGATACGGACTCAACTCCGGGCAACGGAAGCACCTCCGAAGACGACCTGGGTGTTGCCTGTTTTTCGGTTCCAATTAAGATCTGCTCGGGAGACGTATACACCGTATCGTTACCGAATGTTTATAGCGGTTTGCAATGGTATAAAGATGGCGTTGCCATCCCCGGCGCTACCGGAAATTCATATATCGTAACAAGCATTGGCAAGTACACCTACTCGGCCACGAATGGAAGCTGCCCCCAACAAGGATGCTGCCCCGTCGTATTCATCGAAGGCGACTGCTGCAAACCGACTGTATGTGTACCAATGGTGATTACACAGACAAAGAGACGATAGAATAGATTCACCTCACCCCAACCCCTCTCCTGTTTTAGGAGAGGGGCTTATTCCGGGACTTCTCCCCTCTCCCCGTTTTGGGAGAGGGGCCGGGGGGTGAGGGGGTTTTACCAAACATTACTTATGAGTTAGCAGTGATTGCCGGGCTCTCTGAGTCCGGCTAATCCTTCCCTTTCTCAATGCAGTAAACAACAATTATGACAGTACCACAACCATATCACACAACGTACCGTCGATGGTGGCTGGCCTGGCTTTGGCTGAGCTTACCACTGACGGTTTGGGCGCAGCAACCGGCTGAGCATTTGACTGCTAAGCAGACGGGTGTGGGCGTGTTTGGGGCGGTGATGGGCATCCATGGCGATACAATGGGCGTGTGGGGCGACGTAGTACTCGACAGCGCGAACGTAGTAGGAGAGGGGCAGCTTTCGCTCCGGGGACGTAGCACTACTGAGCCGGTGGCACCGCAACGGATTGTGGCGAAACACGCTCAGGTTCAGCATCTTCACCTGGCTAATCCCGGTAAAACGATGCTGCTGGGCGATTTGCGGGTAGAAAAAAGCCTGACGGTGGAAACCGGCGTTTTCGACGTATCGGCGGGGAAACTGGAACAAGGGGCTACGTGCCAGATACGCTTGCTACGTGGGGCACAGTTGAGCAACCAATCCAGTCACTGGCTTAAGTGAAGTTGTGGCTAAAAAAGGTACGGATAATATTGATGCCTTCGTCGCTAAAGCTAGCGGTGTTTTCCAGAATCTGACGATTAATCCAATGCGGGATATATGCCAAACAGTGGGAGCCGCCGAAACGGGGGAGCTCATGATTCCGGAAGGTTTTTCGCCAAACGGTGATGGCCTCAATGACTATTTCGTTCTGCACCATTTAGGTGCTTTAAAGGCTGACGTAACGATTTATGATCTGAATGGACGGATCGTGTATTCGAATCCAGACTATAAAAATGATTGGGGAGGGCAAACGGACCAGGGACCCGTTTCCAACGGAACGTATTTCTATAACATACGTCTAAGCGATGGCCGGTCCTTCCGTCGCTCAATGACTATCAGCCACTAACGGGTGGCTTTCCTCCGATAATAGTACCGATAGGCTTACCTGCCCGGGGTAATTCTATTCATTCCGTCAATAAGCTATGGAAGATCAACTTTTACCAGATACATCAATGAGTTTTCTAGCCGTCAGCGCACAACCCAATAGAAATAGATAAATAGATGGGTTATGTTAGCTGATTGGCGATTAGAAAACCTGTTGGCCAAACCAAAGCTCATTTGGGGTGGATATAATTATGCCCCTATTGCTTCTGACATTTTATTAAAAGCGAAAGTGTGGTGGATTACGTTTATAGTCGCCTTGATGACTAGTAGCCTATCTGCCAATGCACAAACAACTACTACAAATCTACGTATTAGTCAATCCGTTAGTAGCCAGCATCCAGCTATTGGTGATGTGATTACGTATACAATGGTAGTCTCGAATGCACCTGGCTATGCAACTGCTACGGGCGTTCGCGTTGAACATCATTTGCCGAGCGGAGGAGCTACCTATATGCCTTCGTCGGCATCGGTTTTGAGAGGGAGTAGTATGTACTCGGCTGATTCAGGGCAGTGGTTAATAACAACGCTACAGCCAGGTGATTCAACCGTTCTACAGGTAAAAGCAACTGTTCAGGCCAGTGGCGTCTTCTATAATACGCTGGAAGTGATGTCTGCTGATAAGCCTGATCTTAAATCAACACCAGCGAATCACGATATTACGGAGGATGATTACTCTGCTATTTGCTTTTCGGTGCCGATTCGGTTTTTTTCGGGCGATGAGTTCACCGTAACTATTCCATCTGGCTACGGGACAATTACCTGGTATCGAAACGACCAGCCCGTTAAGACACTTCCCGATTCAATAGCTACGGTCAATGCCGACTCGTCATTAACGATCAAAAGTGTCGGTACTTACCGGTTTGTAACCGTCCTTAATGGTTGTCAAATTCTTAGTTGCTGTGATATCGAAGTCATTCCGGCTTGCGCGTCGGCTATTACGTTAACAGTAACAAACGGTGTAACGATTTGTCAGGGAACATTAGCTACTATAAGCGCTACGGCATCACTTTCAACAGCACAAATTCACTGGTATACAACGCCGTCAGGTGGAACTCCGTTTGCAACGACATCGAATGGTGCTTCGCTCACCGTAAATCCATCCGAAGCTACAACATACTATGCGGAAGCTTTTACGACTGATGGTTGCGTCAGTATACGCAAATCTGTCGTCGTTTCTGTAACCACTATTCCTACGCCAATCGGTTTAGGAAATACGAAAAATGTCTGCCCTGCGCAAACGGGTGATTTGACGAAACTTCAACTGAGCAATCAGTCGCCCGACCTAATTTATGAATGGTATACGAGTGTGAACCGAGCACCAGCCACGCGCGTAACGAATCTAACGGCTGTAGCCGCTGGTCAATACTATTTATTTGCCCGGTCCGCGAATGGATGCTATAGCCAGCCAATGATTCATACGGTTGAAATCGTAAATTGTTCCTGCCAAAATCCGGCTGGGGTCAGTGTCGGATCTGGATTAACCGCTTGTGGAACAACGCCTGTTCGGCTACAGGCAACGCTATCTGGTTCGGCTACAACAGTAACCTGGACCTCAACAGGTTCGGGTACCTTTTCCAACCCCACTAGTTTAACAACAACGTACATCCCCTCCATAGCGGACGTTGCCAGCGGATCAGCCATGATTACGGCTACCACCAACGATCCAGATGGCGCGGGAGCAACCTGTCAGGCTTCAGCCAGCTCGCTACTGGTAACAATTTATCAACAACCGAACGCGCCAACAGGTGTGATGAGTGATAACACCACACTGTGTCAAGGTAGCAGCACCAAATTGGTCGCTTCTGTGCCAAATAGCAAAATCAACTGGTACGATGAAGCCGGAACTCTGATCGGAACGACCGTGAGTGGGGGTAAACTGACGATCACACCGTCAAAAGTTGGATCATCAATTTACTATGCTGAGGCAGTAAGCGCCGAAGGCTGTGTTAGTACGACTCGCTCATCAGTGACCATCACAGTAGGACAGTGTCTGGCTGATCTGGCGGTGGTAAAAAATGTTGTGACAGCGGGGCCTTACTCGGTTGGTCAGAAAATTACTTTCTCTATCACAGCCAAGAATAATGGACCAGTGACGGGTACAGATGTGAAAGTAATGGATCTGTTGTCATCAACGGTATCCTACATCAGTTCAACGCCCGTCAACGAGTATAATCCGGCTACAGGAATCTGGAATGTCGGTACACTGACTGTAGGTTCAAGTCGTTTGCTATTGATCGAAGCGACAATTACTGGTGGAAATTCATTGAAGAATACCGCTATTATTGGTGGCCCGAATAATGACCCCAAATACCCTTTGAACGATACGTCGTCAGTTGTAATTCCAATAACCAACTACAATACGCAGCCGCCAACGCTGGTTTGCGCAATTACCCAAATCTGTAAAGGAGGTACAACGACTCTCAGTGCTAAAGGCTGTGATGGCGGTACTGTCCGTTGGAGCAATGGCAGCACAGGAGCCACCATCTTTGCTGCCCCCACCGTAACGACTACTTACACGGCTAGCTGTGTAGTGAACGGTTGTACGAGCGTCGCGTCTGAGCCAATCACAGTAACCGTGACCGAGCCACAAACGCCGGTTATTACGGCCAGTGCGACCGAGGTTTGCCCCGGTACGTCGGTCACCTTAACGGCTTCGGGTTGTGAAGGAGGTATTATTGAATGGTCAGATAAAGCGCAAACCGGTGCTTCGATTGTGGTCATGCCGTATGGCAAAACGACCTACACCGCGCAATGCCGACTGAACAGTTGCCTAAGCAATCCTGCTCAGATCACGATCAATATGGTAACGGATTTACCAACACCTGTTCTTGTGTCTAGCACCTCGGTGGTATGTCCCGGAGAAGCAGTAACGTTAACAGTGGAAAACTGCGTGGGTACACCAGTCTGGAATAGTACCACGGCTACGACCAGCAGCATTATCGTGACCCCATCGCTGGGCAACAACAGCTATTCCGTGTACTGTAAGAATGGAGCCTGCGTCAGCAAATCCTCACTAGTCTATACGATCAATGTCGTAGCCCCAGTGATACCAACCATCACCGCCAGCGCCGATACGATCTGCGTGGGTGGTTCGGTCAAACTGACAGCCGAAGATTGCAATGGCACTGTGCAATGGTCGACAGGTGCAACCGGAGCCAGTATCACCGTATCGCCAATGGCCAACATCAGCTACTATGCGCAGTGCAAATTCCGCACCTGCCTAAGTGCTCAATCCAACACGGTAAGTGTGGTAGTTGTGAACCCAACGGCTCCGATTGTGAAAGTAAGCACCACCAAAATCTGTAGTGGACAACCCGTGTCGTTAACGGCGACAGGCTGTGCGGGTACAGTGATCTGGCACGGCGTGAATCTGACGGGTTCGGTGATCACGATCTACCCAACGGAAAGCAAAGAATACTATGCGACCTGCAAATTAGGTGCCTGCGAGAGTACTGCTTCTAATTCCGTTCGGGTAACAGTGAGCACTTCAACAGCCTCAGCTCCAACAGTCGTTGCGTCGTCTCTCACTGTATGTGATGGAGGAACCGTATCGCTAACCGCTACTGGCTGCACAGATTTAATAAAATGGTCAGACGGTCAGACAGGTGCTGTGGTTACCGTCACACCAACCCCAGCGAGTCACGAATTTTACGCGCTCTGTATGCCAGGTAGTGGTACAGCCTGTGGTTCAGGCAAATCGAACGTAATTAACGTGAGTGTTACGCCAACGCCAACCCCATCAATCGTACGCTGCCTGTGCAGTGCCGATACGATCTGTCCGGGTGAAGACGTCAAACTGTCGGTCAAAAACTGCCAGGGTACTCCGCACTGGAGCAACGGCGAGACAACGGCTAGCATCATCGTATCGCCAACAGTAACGACATCGTACAGCGTGTACTGTCAGGATGGCGTTTGTAAAAGTACTAGTTCTGGATCGTACACCATCACGGTGATCCCAGTGGCCGCTCCGACGATTACAGCATCAGCCTCGGCTGTAACGCCTGGTGGTTCAGTAACGCTGATGGCTTCGGGTTGTGCGGGTACGGTGATCTGGTCGGCTAACGATGTGAATGGTAATAATAAAGGTACTTCGATTGTAGTCATCCCACAGGGTACACAGACCTACTACGCACAGTGCCAGTTCCGGGCTTGCCTAAGCAATCCATCGAATACGATTATCGTCAATCCAGGCGATTGTGTGGTCAATGCAGGGACTTTAGTTTCGAGTGGCACAGTCTGCGCTGGTTCGAGCAGTACAGTAGCCGTATCGGCTACACCTAATGGTGGTCTTATACAACCAGCCAATTACACAATTGTCTATTTGCTGGCGAAAGCGGGAGTGGTTACCCAAACCAGTGCAACACCCCAGTTTACAGTAACAGCCGAGGCTGCCAGCTATAGTATTCATACCTTGGTTTATAATGCGAACGCTGGCGACGCGAACTACTTTGATTTATCGCTGGTGAAACCAGGTATCTCAAAGGTCACAGACGTAAGCCAGTTGATTAGTAGTAAATGCGCTGCCCTGAATGCGTCCGGGGCGACTGTCGATGTATCAGTCGTCGAACCACCCGTGTTATCGGCTTCCTCGCTCACCGTCTGTAGCGGTGGAACCGTGTCGCTAACGGCAACGGGCTGTGCTAATGGGACAATAACCTGGTCGGATGGTACGGTAGGGGCCGCCTACACCAAAGCAATCCTCACCGATCAAGGGCTGACGGCGATCTGCACCGTGAATGGTTGCGCCAGCAAACCATCAGCCGGCGTACAGATCAGTCTGGGTAGCACCGCCGTGCCGATTGTGGTGAGCGACAAGTCGGCCATCTGCGTCGGCGAAACGGTATCACTAACTGCCACGGGCTGTGCGGGTGGAGCCTACCAGTGGTCGGATGGCAGCACTGGATCAGTGATCACTGTCACCCCAACGCAGGATGTCAGCTACCGAGTGAAATGCAAAGTTGGTCAGTGTGACGGTGATTGGTCGGCTTTGACCACCATCAAAGTAGGTAAACCTGCCGCGCCAACTATCACCGTCAACGGTGGAACCAGCGCAACGGCTTGCTTCGGTGCTCCGGTCACGCTGGTAGCTGAAGGCTGTTCAGCAGACAGCTATGTCACCTGGTCCAACAATCAGGTTGGTAGCTCCATCACCGTCTCGCTGGCCGCTTCGGAGACCTTCACCGCTCGCTGCTGCAACTCGGCAGCTTGTAAAAGTGAACCATCCAACAGCGTGTCAGTAACCGTGCTGCCCAAAGTGGCTCAGCCAACAGTGACAGACATTACCAATACCTGTCCGATCACCACCGCTGAACTGGCGAAAGTCCTCACCAGCACTCCGAAAACAGCAGGTGGCGTGTTTGAATACTACAGTGATGCGAATCTGACCTCGAAAGTAGCTGATCCGGCCCATGTGGGTGCAGGTACCTACTATGTCGTAGAACGCACCATCGATGGGTGCACCAGCCTGCCAGTAGCGATCCATGTGCAGATCATTACCTGCACCGATCCATCGCCTTGCGATGCCCAGAATCCGGCTACCGCTTCGGCGGGTCCTGATGCGAGTGTGTGTGCGGCCAAGACCTATCAACTGGCGGGTACCATGGGTGGGGCCGGTAGCCTCGCCCACTGGACCACCAGTGGCACAGGAACGTTTGATAATCCATACGCGCTGAACGCCATCTATACGGCCAGTGCCGGGGATGTCGATGCGGGTATGGTGACCTTGACCTTGTCGGTGAGCACCAACAATGCCAGCTGCCCAGTAGCAACCGATGCGATGCTACTCACCATCAATGGCATCAAAACACCGCCATCGGTTAGTGCCGTGGGTGGGTTGAGTCTGTGTTATGGGGACTCGGTCATCCTGAAAGCATCTGCGGGTGCCGGTTATAAGTGGAGCAATGGGGCGACCACGCAGGCCATCGTCGTCAAGCAGAGCGGAACGTATAGCGTTCAACTGATGGACGCAAATGGGTGTAGCTCGGTCAAGTCGGAGGAGGTAGTGGTGAACATTGCCCAACCGGTGATGCCACCGCTGGTGCATAACCTGCGCAACAACTGTCC
>NZ_BAAHBD010000030.1:0-3614 GCF_054776975.1 Spirosoma harenae
AGTTCTTCAAGCTCCAGCGTCTCATCGTCATCGAACGTCATTGTGGCCACCAGGTTCATGGCCAGGGGCGTACTCTTGAGGTTGACAAACGTTAAAAACTGGGGTTCATCGGCCAGAATGTAGCGGGTCTGTGCCCCAAAGCGAAGCGCTTTATTGGCCCCGGCTGAACCCGAAAACTGGAGCAGTTCGTAGCCAAACAAGCCTTTGTGCACGTAATCGGCTCCACCCAGGTAGATGTAGCGCACCTGGTCGGCTTTGATTTGGCCCACCTGCAACGGGAACCCCCAGGCCTCGCCGTAGGTGACATAGTACTTACGCGCGGAAAACTGAGAAACAGTGGGATTTAAAAAGCTCCAGCTGGGTAGATCGGCCGTCAGCCAATCGTAGAGAATATTGCCGACGTTGATCTCCGCATCGCCATTGGCATCGGTTTCCAGATAGGCCTGATTGATGCGGGTATAATGCACTGTTAGGTCCGTTCCATCGGTACCGGGATTCTGTAGCCAGATCTCGGTATAAATGGAGTACTGGCTGCGAATCAGGGGATCAGCGCCGTCGGTGGTTCGCCCCAGCGCGTAGTAGGGAGAGCCGACGCCACCCGGCAGCACGGCCGTCATGTTGTAGGCTTTACCGGGCTGCTTGGCCGTGAAGTTGATAAACTTAATCAGGCCAACCGTGGACCGGGAGACGGCAAAATCTTCCCGGATGGGGAAGTAGTGAGCGAGGAAATCCGCCAGATCGTCAACGTACTGAGCGCTGCCATCGCCAGCGGGAAATTCGCCCTGGGCGGATGGGACGGTTCTGGCCGTTAAGGTGTAGGTTTTTTCGCCCCACTGCAGGGTGATGATGGTCCCATCGGGAACGGCCTGATTAAACCCCAGCGCATTGACGGCTTTCACCCCTAATGTCTGATACCGACCAGCGCCTTCGAACCGGTACAGGGTAGGACCGGCTTTGGCGAGGGCATGGAGATCGGGAGTTGACAGCAGGGTAACGTCGGCCATAGCCGCGAAACTGTCGCTCTAGCTCTTTTTTGACCGCGACACCCTATTAGACACGGCCCCTATTTATCCAGCCAATCCTCCGCCTTGATGGCGGTCTTCGTGGGCATTAATAGCTCAAAGGAGTAGCCCCAGCCCGTTGCACTGCCACCCGCGATGGCTGGGGTAGGTGAGCCATTCTGGTTAAAGGAAAGCTTTATATAGGGCTGATTAGCGACCAGGCCCATTTGACATTCGTAGCGTAAGCGGTTAAGAATGCTGCGCGCAATCTGCCTGGCCTGCTCCCGGGCTTGTCGAATGCTTTTCGTATTCCCCATCTCGACTTTACAAATGATACTGATGCCGCCCAGCACCGTAATCCGTTTGTTGTCGGATTCCGCATCCAGATCGTCATAATATTGATCCAGCAGTAACGCCGGCAGACTCATGTTCGGAATGGCCGTTTCCAGCTCGCTTAGGTTATCGTCATGCACGACAAAAAAAGCTTTCCGGTTTTCTACATTATGCCGAATAGCCGCATGCTGAGCGGCTATATTTTCAAAATAGGCGATGTACTCGGACTCGGTCATTTGGTTTTCGTTTTAGCTAGCTCAGCCTCCAGTTCATCAGCCTGGCGGATCTGCTCATCCAGCACCTGCAGGGCCAGATACAGGTTAGCGGTTTTGATTTCCTCAACCTTGGTCACGTCCAGTTTAGCCAGGCTAATGGCCACATTCAGCCAGGACGCTTTCTTGCCGGTTGGAGTTGACGTCGTTTGGGGTTCATCCCCTACGGAAAACACGTGTTCAAAGTACTGCTGCAGCACCTGACGCGAAGCTTCGTAGTGATGGACGATCAGGGTCAGTAGCGCCGGATCAAGCTCGGCAAACCGCTCCGCTCGACCATCCACTTTATCTTCGTCAAACGCTTCTCTGGGGTCAATTCCTTTCGTGAATAAACCTTTCCCTGGCCTATACAGAATGGCCGCTAATTCAGGCCAATTTTTGGCGTTATAGGCATTTTCTGAATAGATAAACTCGCCAAACGTCAGGTTCGACAGGCTTTCGGCCGGGGCATAATAGAGCGTTGGAAACAGCGTCCGGCGCAGTAATACCCGCGCCGATCCATACTGAAAATCGTAGAGCCGAAAGCTCGGTACCAGAAACATAGGTCCCGGGGTTGTTACGCCTATCCAGTCCAGGGTATCGATCAGCGCCTGACCGAACCGAAGTGCCTGATGACGAACCGGGGTATCAATCCCTTTTCGAACCAGGAACGCTTCGTCAAACAGCCAGCGCTGCTGGGTCGGCGTCATCTTGTAAAGCAGTTGGAGCACCACAAACAGAATCTCCAGTGAGTCATTGACCCGCTCCCGGAACCGAATCAACGCAATCGCCTGACGAGGTGTGAGCTCCTCCCAGGCCGAAGGACCACTGAAGCGCCAATGGTGATGGCGAGCTTGACCCGTTTTTATCGTCAGTTCCAGTGAGTTCATTTACCGTCCGGATTGTTTTAGTTTCCAAATCACGTAACTCACGAGTAATCCACTAAAAACGGCCGACCAGGTAAACACCTTCTGACTGGTGAGCTGCTCTTGAGCCGAACCCGGGTTTTTCCCCAGCCAGCTGTAGCGCCAACCGGTGTAACTGAACGATCCTCCTATCAGAAAAATAAGCAGGCTATACAAGGGGTTTCCCAAGTACGATGCATACAGCAGCGGGTGGACAAACAAGCTGATGGTGCCCGTGGTCAATAGCCAAAGTGGGATCATCAGCAGAGGATTCTGCCGAAACCGGTAGGCGAGTAGCGTACAGCTGAGAAAGGTTAAGATCAGTCCCAGTTCGCTGATCCAGAAAAATGGGTTGTGTAGTAACATGGCGATTAGGGTTTATGGGTTGAGGAATTGTCCGTCAGCTGGGTTTTAGCCTGCTTCAAGATGATATCAGCCAGTAGCCATCCGATCAGTCCCGCTATAAGCGTACTGAATTCAGGCGTTAGTTTGGTAAAGTTCACGACATCTTTCCAGGCTGACATGCCAATGATGGTCCCCCAAGGGCAATGGATATCCACTCCCAGAAGGGTTTATGAATAACCTGACCCGACGCATCTTTTTTGCTTTTCAGTGTAGCGATCGTCGCCCCGGCAAAGGCATAGGGCAGTTTATCCCATTGAATGGTCAGAATCCAGACGCCTACCTGCTCTAGCCAGGAAAGGATTAGTAGATACTGGGCTGGGGTGAGCAGGCCAGCTGTGCTACGAGTTAAGGTTTGACGAAGGCGTTTCATGAGCAGGGGATGAGCAGTTTACAAGGTTAAATTTTAGGGGTTGGCCGTGTGCCAGGCGACCCGGGCGGCTATTTTCTTGGGGTAGCCGTTGATGATGGCATCGTTCCCATTGTAGCCAATGCAAAAGCCATTCAGATCCCCTTTTCGGAGTTTTTTGTCGAGGCCTTTGCTGATTAAGAATTTACAAAACGCCATCAATTGGGCCGACTCACCCGTTTTTAGGAAATCGACGAACTCGTGCACGCTGTGAATACCCAGGTCTTCGCAGCGCCAGAATTCATCGCCCATCACCTGAAACAGGCCCCAGGAAGTGGCCATCAGGGCCGCATCCGGATCGAGCGCCATGGCA